>JAAYVI010000114.1 GCA_012517235.1 Elusimicrobiota bacterium
GGATACGTCGGCCGAGGATGACCACTCGTCTCCGGAAGTCACTTCTTTTTCTTCGGATGCGTGTTTAAATTTTTTCTTGCCTTCTATTACCTGAATGCCCAAATCCTCCAAATTGGTCATTAGATTGTCCACTTCTTCGCTTGACATCGAGGAAGTAGTAAGGGATTTGTTTACGTCTTCTAAAGTTATATATCCGTATTCTTTTCCTAACTCTATAAGATCTCTGAGAGATTTTTTCGAAGCGGCCATATTTACCTCACTTTTTTATAATTTTACTAAGTTCGTTGAATTCGGACATCTCTTCGCGGCTAAGCGAAGAAAGCCTTTTTTTCATCTCCTTCCACTTATTTAATCGATAGTTATGCAGTATCATAGACGATGTTTTGGAAAAATCGGATACGCAGTTGCTTTCGCTCGGAAGTTCCTGTACCGTTAAAGCCATAATATGAGCCGAATATTGCGGATATTTTTCCGTCAATTCTCCTATGGAAATATCTCCGTTTTTAAATAGAAATTCCGAAAAAATAGTTTTTGCGAATTGACTTGAAAGGTGTTCCGGTTTAAGCTCGCCGGCTTTAGCAATAAGCTTCGGATTTTTTAATAGAAGGTGAACGAATCCGTCTTCCAAAGGGGGAACATCAATCTTTTCTTTGGTTATAAATTGTTCTTCCCGTTCTTTTTTTTGTTTGATGTTTAAAAGTATGCTTTCTGGCAAAGATAATTCTTGAGATATTTTTTTTATCCATTCGCTTTTTATAATGGCGTCTTTTTGTCTGGCTAATGTTTCTCCTAAAAAAGCCGCCATTCTCGATTTGTCTTTCGGTCCTATTTCGCCGGCTCCTTTTTTTATTAAATTTATCTTAAAGGAAATAGGATCTTCCGCTCGGTTTAATTTTTCGTAAAAAGCTTCCGCCCCTTGATCGATTACGAATTCGTCGGGATCCTTTCCTCCTTCTATAAGACAAATTTTAGGGTAAATCCCGGCTTCTATCAGGTGGTCCGAAGCTTTTATCGCGGCGTTTATGCCGGCCTGATCGGGATCAAACATCAAATAAGCTTCTTCGCAGTATCTTTTTAAAGTCAAACATTGTCCGGAAGTTAGCGCTGTTCCCAAAGGAGATACGGCAAAATTTATTCCGTATTGATGAAGAGTTATTACGTCCATGTATCCTTCTACTATTAAAACTTTTTTAAATTTTCTCAGAGTCGGAAGAGCTTGATATAGGCCGTATAAAGCGTTTCTTTTGGAAAACAAAAGCGTTTCCGGAGAATTCAAATATTTGGGCGAAGCGTCGCCCATGGCCCTTCCGCCGAAAGCGATAGTGTCTCCGTTGAAACTTTTTATCGGGAACATTATTCTGTTTCTAAAAAGATCTGCGGGCTGGCCGTTGTCTCTGGGAGAAGCGAGCCCCGCCTTAACAGCTTCCTCCTTAGATATTTTAAGAGAAATAAGCTCTTTTAATAAAGCGTCTTTTGAATCCGGAGAGAACCCTATTTGAAAGTTTCTTACGGTCTCTTCTTTTATCCCTCTGCTTTCGAGATATTTTACTGCTTTTTCTCCGGCGGAAGTTTTGAGGTATTTTGAAAAAAAAGCC
>JAAYVI010000013.1 GCA_012517235.1 Elusimicrobiota bacterium
AGAGTTTCAAATTTATCCGCCCCTAAAGCGAAAGATGCCTCCTTGAAAGATAGAGGGACATAATTTAAGGCGTCTTCGGAGAGACTGGCTATTATGGGAGAAGACATTATTCCCAAAACTATTCCTGCGGTCAAAGCGCAGTATCCGCTCGGCAAATCCAAATATTTTTGTATGAAAGGCGCCAAAAAAACGGTGCCCCAAAATCCGAATACGACCGAAGGTATAGAAGAGATCAATTCTATGAAAGGTTTTAAAAATATTTTTTCTTTTCTGCCCGCAAATTCGTGAATATATAAAGCGCAAGACAGTCCCAAAGGGATCGAAATAACCAAAGCTATCGCGGTCACATATAAAGAACCCGCTATCAACGGAAGTATTCCGAAATCCGGAGGATCGTAAGTCGGATACCATTCTTTCGATAGAAAAAATCTTTCAAAGCCGATTTCTTTTAATGCGGGCAAAGATTCGGAAAATAAGGTATATATTATTCCGAAAAGAAAAAATATTACCAAAAGAGAAACGGAAAAAAGAATATATTGCGCCGTATTTTCTTTATATTTTTCCTTTTTAAATTTCATATCCGATCCTTATTTAAAAGGTATAAATCCCGCTTCTTGAGCAAGCATGGCTCCTTCCGGACCTTTTATGAAATCTATAAAGTTTTTTACTTCCGGCTTCATATTTTCTTCCGTATACATAAATAAAGGTCTTGCCAGTAAATATTTATTTTTCAAAACATTCTCTTTGGTAGCTTCTATATTTTCATATTTCACGGCTTTTATTTTGTCGGATATGTATCCTATTCCGACATATCCTATCGCGCCCGGGGTTTGAGATATTATATTGGCTACCGCCTGATTGCTTGCTTGAGTTAAAGCGTCGGGCCTTACTCTTTTTTTATCCAAAGCATGTTCTGAAAACGCTTCGAAAGTTCCGCTTGCGCTGTCTCTGGATACCGCCACTATTTTTAAGTCTTTGCCCCCAAGTTCTTTCCAGTTTTTTATTTTACCGGTGAAAATGTCTTTTATTTGATTTTTTGATAAATTATCCAGGGGATTTGACGGATTTACGGCTATTACTATGGCGTCCATCGCTATGATATGAGCTTTTAATTTTTTTGATTTTTTAAAAGCATTGTCCAATTCTTTTTGTTTTATGGGCCTTGAGGAATCGGCTATGTCGCAAGTGCCGTCTATCAAGGAAACTATGCCCACCCCCGATCCTCCGCCTCTTACCGTAACGGAAATATTGGGATTTTTCTTCATATAAGCTTCGGCCGCTTTTTGAGCTATCGGAAGAACCGTGGTGGATCCTTCCAATGTGATTTTATTATTCGCGGCAAAACTTATGTTTACGCTTAATGCCGCAAGTATTATCGCCGTCATTTTTTTCATTTCTCCTCCTTAACTTTTAAAACTTAAAATTTATGTCGCTTTGAAACAGTTTTTCTTTTTTTGAACTTCCTATCTCATAAGATTCGTAATAATCTAAAATTACCGAAAAGTTTCTCAATAGACCGATAGTTAAAATATATTCTCTTCCTTTCACTCCGGTGGAACCTCCGTAAAAGTCGCTATCGGGATATGTGTCCAGCCATGAGTCTTTTTCGAGTCTTCTTTGAGAAAAAGAAAATTGAAATTGTCCGGCATCGTCCACTTTATCCTGGCCGAATCTGAAACCGTATAGCAATCCTTTCGAACCTTTGCTTATGGCCGTGTTTTTTAAATAATTGCCGAAAACCGCTATATTTGAAATATTTCTGTCGGTAAGAGGTATTCCTATCGGTTCGCTTATAAAATAAGAAATTTCGGCGTCTGCTGAGACCGGTTTGTAAAAATATTTATATTTGCCGGATTTTAAAGTGTTTGAATTAAGATATCCTTCGGTAACCGAAGGTCTATAATTTAGAACGGTTTTTCCCGTTATATACTTAAAGTCATAATATGTAAAAGCGCCTTTGAGATGCAGGGTAGAGTTGCCGTTTCTTAGATAAAAAAACTGCTGAAAATATCGGGCATAAGGATCGTTCGGAGAAGACGAAGACTCGTTTAACAGAAAAAATCCGCATATGCTTTGTATTTTTAGTAAAGAGCTTATAGCCGCCTCCGTTTTAAAGTTTGCTCCTTCTGGATTTATGTCGGAATCCCAAATCATATCGTTGGAAAGCCATAGCGGATTTTTGTTTCTTCCGCCCGACAGAGAAAGCCAAGAGTAAGGATAATACTCGGCGTAAACATAATCTATATAAAGACCTTTTTTTCCGAAGTTGTCTTTAAATGTTTGATTGGTAGAACGCGGATCCGAGTTTTCTCCGCTTGCAAAACCGAATCCGGCCAATACTTGTTCGTTTACTTTGGTCGAAGCAAAAAATCTTACCCTATATCTTCCCCTTTGCCTTTCATAATTAGATTTGTCGTTTTTACTTTCCTGATATCTCAATCTGATGTCTCCTCCCAAGTATAAAGATTGCACCCAAAGAGGCAGTGTTTTATGGGATCCTTCGGAAATTTCTTTTTTTACTTCTTCTTGAGTGTTTATTCTGATTTCCTGGGCTTCCCAGCCTTGGAGAATATTTTTTTCTACAAGTTTGTCCAACAGGCCGTCTATTTCTCCGCAAAAAGCAATATTTGCGAAGATACAGGATATTAAGAAAAATGCCGGATATATTTTTTTAGATCTTTCCATACGAATAAATTCTAAAAAAATGAGATTAAGCCGGCGTAAAATCAATGTAAATTTTGTGTAAATTTATGAGGGTATTGTTATCGTAAATCTGTTGAAGTTTTGGAAGCTTTCGGCGTAGACTTTTCCGCCGTGAAGTTCGACGGCATGTTTTACTATGGATAAACCGAGTCCGGTTCCGCCTTTAAGTCGCGATCGGGACTTGTCCGCGGTATAAAATCTTTCAAAGATTCTTTCAAGACTCTCTTTCGGTATGGGTATTCCCGAGTTTTCAAAAATTATTTTAATTTTTTCGTCGTCTTTTGCGCAGATTATTTTTATAAATCCTTTTTCCATGTTAAATTTTACAGCATTGTCGAAGAGATTATATAAAGCTTTATCCAAGATGTCTTTATCGGCTAATATTTCCAAATTCTCTGGGATTTCTTTTATGAAATTTATTTTTAACGAAGTCATTGATGTTTTAAATGTTTCTTTAATTTCGTTTATATAATCGGAAACATTTATTTTCTCTTTATTAAGTTTAATTCTATCCGATTCCAGAAAATTAAGGGTTATTATATCTTTTGATATGTTTTCTATTCTTTGAGAATTTTTATTTATCGAAATTAAAAAAGAATTAAGATCTTCTTTGCTCATTTTAGAATCCGACAAAATTGTTTCTATATTGGCTTTTATTATTGTTATCGGAGTTTTTATTTCATGTGAAAAATTGGCTATAAATTCTTTTTTCAAAGAATCTAATTTTTTTTCTTCGTCTATGTCGTAAATAACCGCCAACACGGCGGTTTCGGAAGAAGAATCTATAGGTATGGCGGATATTTTGAAATGTTTGTTTTTTTCTCTATAAAAAAAATCTTTTTCTATTTTTTTCTTTTCTTTTAAAGATATTTCCAGCGTATCCAGAGCTTCCGCGCTTTTGACGGTTTCGTTTATGTGTTTTCCTTCCGAAAAACCGAAAATATTTTCAAAAGCGGCATTTGCTTTTTTAATTCTCAAATTTTTATCCATAAGTACTACGCCTTCGATTATGCCTGCAAATATGGAAGAGAGTTGTTTGTTTTTTATAATTAGTTCGTTTATTTGTTTTTCCAAATTTTCCGCCATGTAGTTTAGAGTTTGAGAGAGCTTTTTCATTTCTCCTGAACTTTCGGGCTCTATTCTATGAGAGAAATCCCCCGAAGCGTATTTTTTCGAAGCGTAAATTATTTTTTCCAAAGGATGGAAGGCTTTTTTTATAATTAAAAATCCGGCTCCGGACGAAAGAATTACGATTAATATAAAATAAAAATAAATTCTCCTGTATTCAAAACGCAGTTCTTTATTTAATTCTTCCATGGGTATGGCGGTTCTTATTAAAAATGTTTTTCCGTTTAAACTTATTTTTTGGGCGTAATAAAACATTTCTTTATTTAATGTGCGCGAATGTCTTATGGAAAAACCGAAATTTTTCTCCGACGCTTCTTTTATTTCCGGTCTATGTAAATGGTTCTCGGTGTTTTTTATCTTTTTTTCTTCTATGTCGGAATCGGCCAAGACTTTTCCGGAAGAATCCGTAAAAGTCAATCTTACCGAAAATTTTGAAGAATATTCTTTAGATATTTCATCTAATAAATGCTCCGGATTTTTTTCTTTGCTTAATAAGATAAGGATATTTTTAACATAAATTTCCGATGTCTTAACTTTATTTCTAATATTTTCGTATTTGAAATACTCTTTGACGGCATAGTTTAAAGCGGAAAAAGAAATGAAAACTAAAATCAGATATATGAATAGTATTTTATTTTTGAATACTTTAATCACTTTCCCGCCAGGAATATCCGAAATTTTTAAGAGTATGAATTTTGTCTCCGTATTTGCCCAATTTTTTTCTCAGATTCATTATATGCACGTCTACAGTTCTCGTGTCAAATGCCGAGGCGGTAGTACATCCCCAAATTTTTTCCAGCAGCGAATCTCTGGAAATGACTTTTTCTTTATTCAAAATAAGTTCTTTTAGTATTAAAAATTCTTTTGCCGTGAGTTTTATTTCTTTGTTTTTAAAAGACAGTTTTATTTTTTCCAAATCAAGTTCCAAATCTTTATAAGTTATTTTATTTTTTTGCGGCTCGTTCTTTTTATCGCATCTTCTAATTAAGGCCTTTACTCTCGCAGTCAGTTCCGCCGGAGAAAAAGGTTTTGTGACATAATCGTCCGCTCCGTTTTCCAGCCCGATTATTTTGTCTATTTCGGAACTTCTTGCCGTCAGCATTATTATGGGAAGATTTTTAGTCTTATCGTTTTGTCTTAAAGATCTACAAATGCTTATTCCGTCCATGCCGGGAAGCATTATGTCCAATATAAGCAAATCCGGCGGGGAGGCCAATATTTTTTCTAAAGATTGTTTTCCGTCCCCGCAGCTTTCCGTTTGAAAACCTTCTTTTTTAAAATTATATTCCAAATTTTTAGAAATATCCGTTTCGTCTTCCGCTATAAATATCTTCATAGTTAATATTTAATTTTTTTTGGCTTAAAAATGCAATAAAAACGCCTCATTTTTCGTTTTATTATCGGCGAGGCAAGGAGGCGTTATGAAAAAATTACTGTTCTTCTCGATGGTTCTATTCTACGGCGCGGCCTATGCCGTTCAAGGCCCCGCGTCAAACGGAGTATGCAAAGCGGAGAGAGAAAAATTCTGCAAAGACGTAAAGCCCGGAAAAGGCCGAATTCTTGCCTGTCTTAAAGAACATAAAAAAGACCTTTCAAAAGAATGCTCGCAAAGGGTGGAAAAAGGTAATTTGGCTTACGGAAAAGCCGTAAAATCCGCAGTAAGAGAGGGGAAAACCAAAAGAGCCGACTTTGCTTTTTATAGAAAAGGATTTAAAGACGGTTTTAAAAGCTGTTCTTATGGCGCTGGCGGCAAGGCAAATAAATTTGCGGCAAAGAACGAAAGAAGCGGAGTCTGCAGAGAGGATGCCGCCAAACTATGCGCCAATGTAAAACCGGGAGAAGGCAGAGTTAAAAAATGTTTGACGGAAAATTTGGCGAAACTTTCCGAAGGATGTAAGGCGAAAATGGAAAAGTTTGCCAAAGCGAATTAACGGCTTGCCTCGCATAAAAAAAGAGCCCCGATAAAAATCGGGGCTCTTCGCTTTTAATAAAAGTCTTTTTTAATTTGTTTCTTCCGGAACGTATATTGAAGCGTTAAGATATCCGGAACCGGAAAGATTTACATAATTTCCGGAAACCCATCCGCTTACGTTTATTGAGCCGTTTGAATAAACGGTTCCTATATATTTTCCTTCCTTATAAACCCTAAAAGAGATATTGGGATATACTGTTTGGAAAACATATTGGTTGGGATTGGCCCAAAAAGAAGCGTAAACGGTTACATATTCGTTGTCGGTCTTTACTTTATAATCCGAGCTGTTTAATTGCGCCCATCCGGTAAGATTTGCGGATACAAATCCTCCGTTTTGAGGAACGAAAGCGGAGCCGTTTAAGTTTACATAACCGCTTAAATTTACATAAGAACCGGTTTTTACGTAAGAAATTTCCGTTTTTTCTGACTTTACCTCCGATACGGAAATTTTAACCGACGAAAGCGACGAAAAAAAATCGCTTTCGGATATTTTTATTTTTTCCTGAGCATTTGCGCTTAAAACAAAAAATGACGCAAAAGCCGATAATACTAACTTTCTCATTGCCCCTCCGTAGTTTCTTTTATTTGCCCGTTATCGCCGCTTTTAGTTTCTTCGTTCTGCTGCGGTTTAAATTCCTCTTGTTTTTCCTTTCTCTTTCTTTTGTGATGTTCTTTTATTATTCCGTTTTCCGCATTTTTAAGTATTTCGGAAAAAACCGAAGAAGAAGAGTTTTTGGAATCCAGCCATTTTTTAAGAGTAATTTCGTCCTTTATTATTACCAGATCTTCCATTCCCGTTACGCCGGATTTGTTCCTTTTTGCTTTTTCAAGCATTTCTTGAAGATAGTTTTCCTGCCAGAGAGAAAAATTTTCCATTATTTTTAAATTTTCTCTGGTAAATCCGGCCAGATAAACTCTGCCCTCGGGCGAGGCGCCCAGAACGCAGTTCTTTTCGGAAATTTTAGAAAAAGCGAATTCCAGATGCTGAGTAGTTATAAAAGGACATAGATGGTTTATGAATACGGCTTTCTTGCAGCCGGCCGTAAAAGCTAAGTTAGACGCCATATAAACCATTTCGGAATAATTTTTCCCGTGACATTCCAGAAAGCCCGGGTCTTCGTTGGAAAGCCAGGTAAGATCGGGATGCTTCATGGTTTTTGAGTAAGCTATCATCTTTACGGCTTCGCGGAAAGATTCGGATAATTTATATGATTGGACATAAAGATCTTTATTTATATGAACGGCTCTTTCTTGACCGAAAATTTCTTTCAATTCCTGAAATGTATGTTCCGTTTCCGGCGCATGAAGCGCCAAAACTATAGCGTTATCTCTGGAGTTTGCCATAATAATCTCGCAAAGCCTTTACTAATAAAGCCGGTAAAGGCAAAATGCTATCATATATTATACAATTTATGAACCGTAAAAACGGAAAGATTTTGGTATTCGGCGGAAGTTTCGATCCCGCGCATAAAGCGCATCTGGAAGTTTTAAGGGATGCGATATCTTTTATCGGAACAAATAAAGTCATAATCGTTCCTTCATGGCTTTCACCTTTCAAAAATTCTCACTGGGCTTCTTACGGGCAAAGAAAAAAAATGCTCTCGGAAGCTTTAAAGGAATACTCTTTGGCGAATCTTTGCGAGATAAGCGATTTCGAGGCCAAAAAAAGAAAAAAAACTTATACCTGGCAGCTTATAAAATATCTAAAAAAGAAATATCCGTACTCTGAGCTTTTTTTTCTGATGGGTTCCGACTCTTTTTTATCTTTGAAAAAGTGGAAAAAGCCGGGTTATATAAGAAAGAATTGTAAGATAATAGTCGCGCGAAGAAAAGGATTTGAAACCGATAAAACTAACGGCATATTGTTTTTAAACAAACTATACCCTTCTCTTTCTTCCACTGAGGCCAGAGAAAAAATATTGAAAAAAGATTTTTCTTTATTGCCAAAATCGGTTAAAAAGGAAATAATTTCAAAAAAATTATATTTTTACCCCATAGCAGACAGTATTTCAAAAATACTTTCAAAAAAAAGATTTAATCATACTTTAGCGGTTTGCCGTTTGGCAAGAGAATTGTCGGAAATTTGGGATGCAAATTCCAAAAAAGCGGTTTTGGCGGCTTTAATTCACGATTGCGCAAAAGAATTTCCATTAAATAAGCAATTAAAAATAGCTGGCAAAATATTTCCGAAAAAAGATTTGTATATTAAGGCGAAGAAAGCTCCGGGAATAATTCATCAATATGCGTCCGCGGCTTATGCTCGATATAATTTATCGGTCAAAGATAAAGAAATTCTAAAGGCCGCGGCTTCGCATTCTTTGGGTAAGAAAAATCCGAATAAACTTTCTCAAATAATAGAAATATCCGATTTTGCTTCTTATGACAGGCGTCATAAAAACGCGCAAAAGATAAGAAGAACCGCTTTAAAATCTTTAAAGAAGGCTTTTAAGCAAATGAGAGAAGAAAAAAGAAAATATCTTAAAAATATAAAAGCGGAGATTTTGCCTTATGAATAAAAAATTTTTATTTTTTTCCTTTTATATGTCTTTTTGCGCTTTTTTGAGTTTATGGTTTTGGCTTTCGCCGGTTTCAAAGGCGATATCCGAAGGTAATTCTTTCGCTTTGTCTTTGGTAGCTTACGAAGACGAAAAAAATCTTTTTCCTCAAGCATGGTTATTGTTTTTTGAACCGTCTCAAAGAAAATATAGACTAACAAAGCCGATAGGGAAGATAAAGCTTTCCGGCAGTTTTTACAATAAAGCCTACGAAGCCAGAAGAAGAATAGAAGGCAAAGAGCCTATCAGGGAAAGTTTTTTTTACGCCCGTTTGCCAAAGGAATTCTCGCCCGAGTCTTTGTCTTCTTTTGCGGGAGAATGGCGTAAGGATTTCAATAAATTGTCTTATTTCACAAAATCTTTTTTTTATGTATTTTCCCGCGATTATACGAATTTTAATTTACCCGATAAGCTGTCTCTGTATTTTGAAATTTTAAGGGCCAAACCTTTGGATTTTTCCTACGAAGAAACGGAATATTCTTCTCAAGAGGAACAAACCGTTACTGAAAATAGTTCCGTATTGCAAGAAAAAATCAAAATAAGATTCCTAGACGCTTCGGGTAAAAAAAGAGATTTGGAAAAAACTTTTTCTTTTTTGCGCGAAAAGGGTTTCGATCCGGTAGATTTTAAGAAAATAAAACCGAGAAAAAAAACGGAAATAATTTCTTATTCTCAGGATATTTCGGCGGCAAGGCGTTTGGCCGGAGAATTGGGAATCAAGAATTATGCCATAAAAATCAAAAAAGAAAAGTATAATATTTACACGGCGGAAATAGTAGCCGGAGAAGACTTTATTTTTTTAAAATAGGGAGGGGAAATGGATTTATCTACGCTTTTAAAAACCGCGGTGGAAAAGGGCGCAAGCGACATACATATAACGGTAGGCAAGCCGCCTATGATGAGACTTTCTGGAGAGCTTGTGCCCATAGTGGAAAGCGGACCTTTGACTGCCGAACACACAAGAGCTTTGATATACGCTCTTCTTTACGACGAACAGAAAAGGCGTTTGGAAGAAACGTGGGAACTGGACTGTTCTTTCGCTTTGACGGGAGTTTCCAGATTTAGACTGAACGTTCTTAATACAAGAAACGGCGTGGAAGCGGTAATGAGAGTCATACCTTCCAAAATACCTACCGCGCAGGAATTGGCTCTTATGCCTTCCATAGCGGCTTTGGCCGATTTGCCCAGAGGTTTGGTTCTCGTAACAGGACCTACCGGATCGGGTAAATCTACTACTTTGGCTTGTCTTCTTAATATGATAAACGAGAAGAAAAAATCCCATATATTGACCATAGAAGATCCGATAGAATTTACATACGAAGCAAAAGCGAGTTTAATAAGACAAAGAGAAGTAGGTCAGCATACCAAGTCTTTTTCTCACGCTTTGAGAGCGGCTCTCAGAGAAGACCCAAATGTCATACTCGTAGGCGAAATGAGAGACTTAGAAACAATACAGCTTACCATAACCGCTTCCGAGACAGGACATTTGACTTTTGCGACTCTTCATACTCAGGACGCTCCGTCTACCGTAGACAGAATAATAGACGTTTTTCCTTCGCATCAGCAGACTCAAATAAGAGTGCAGCTTTCCACCTCTCTTCAGGCCGTAGTCTCTCAGATATTGCTTCCCAGAAAAGACGGGAAAGGCAGAGTCGCGGCCAGAGAAGTAATGATAATGACTCCCGCCATTTCCAATCTTATAAGAGAAGGTAAAACTCATATGATATACGGAGCGATAGAAACCGGCGCAAAATTCGGCATGATATCTATGGATAGATCTCTGGCAAATTTGGTCATACAGGGCGTAATAGACAAAGAACTGGCGATGTCCAAAGCTCACGATAAAGACGTTTTGGCCAAACTTTGTTCCATGGCTTAGGGGGGATAGATGAATAAAGAAAATATTTTGGATTTTATTAAGCAAAGAAAGGAAGTTTTTGAAAAATATTTTTCCAGAAAAGAAGTAAAGGCCGGAGAATTTGTTTTCAGAGAAAACGAAAAAGGCGAATCCTTATTTTTGCTTGAAAAAGGCAGAATTTGCATAAACAAATCCATGGGCGAAGGAGACGAAAGTAAAACCCTCGCCTTTATTAGCGAAGGGAATTTTTTCGGCGAAATAGCGGTAATAGACGAGGTTTTAAGAACGGCTTCGGCTCTGGCATGCGAGGACTGCGCGCTTTACGAAATAAAAAGAAAAGATTTTTACGAACTTTCGGAGAAATATCCCAAAGAAGGTTTTTATATTTTTTCCGCCATAACAAAGATTTCTTTGGAAAGACTTCAGCATACTTCCAAAGAGCTTACCTTGCTTTACGATATAAGCAGGCTTTTGACAAAGCATTATTCGGACGAAAAAGATTTTTTAAAAGAAATAGTGGATCAAGTCGCATTTTATTTTGAGGGCGATTGGAATATAGAATCCTTTTTCTATAATTTTTATAACGACGAGTACGAAAAAGCCGGCTCTAATAGAGAATTTGAAAGCGCGGAAAAGTTTCCGGTACCATCGCAAAGCGGATGGCTGGACGAAAACGCTTACGCTTCGGTTTACTTCGACAAAGCTAAAACACAGGCTTATATGATTTTTGACTCTCGTAACAATCTTTCCGAAAGCGAAAAAAACAATTGGAGCGTAATATTTAATACAATATCTTTTATATTGGCTTCCGGCTTAAGGAATATAGCCGGGCTTAAAGAAATCGCTTTAATGAATAAACTTAAAGACAGGAAAAATTTTCTATGACAAAACAGCAATACGGAAAACTTGCCGCCAAAGCCGCCACATTGGCCGATTCTAAAAAGGCGGAGAACATAGTAATTTACGATATTTCAAAAAATAGTTCCGTTTTTTATTATGCGGTAATAGTTACGGTTCAATCTTTGCCGCAAATAAAAGCCGTAGAAGAAGAATTGATAACGGCTCTTAAAAAAGACGGGGCTTACAGCGAACACAGAGACGGAGCTTCTTCCGCAAAGTGGAGAGCGTTGGATTACGGCGGATTTATAGTTCATATATTCGAGCCGGAGACAAGGCTTATTTACGCTTTGGATAAATTATATTCGGATTGTCCCGTATTAAAATGGAAAGAAGATAAAACGCCTAAAAAAGCGGTAAAAACGAAAAAAATAAAGAATCCGGCGAAAAAGAAAATTAAATCCGCGGCTAAAAAAACGCCGAAAAAATCAAAAAAGAAAAATGGAAATAAAAAAGCTTGAAGACGAGGCGAGGGAACTTTTAAGAAAAGAATTCGGCTCTCAGGCCGAAGGCTTTTTTTTTACTCAACCTCCTCCTCATATAAATGCCGATTTGTCGAGCGGCTTTGCCTTGTCCGCGGCTAAAAAATTGGGTAAAAATCCTTCGGAAATATCCGATAAGATTTCCGATATTTTGTCGCCGATAGCGGATTGCGAAAAAACCGGCGGATTTTTGAATTTTAAATTAAAAAAATCTTTTTTCCCGAAATTTTTGGATTCTTTTTCAAAAAACGGATATTTTTCCGACCCGGAAAATTCAAAAACAAAAATAAATTTGGAATTTGTTTCCGCCAACCCTACCGGCCCCATGCATTTGGCAAGCGGCAGCGGCGCTTCTCTGGGAGACAGTTTGGCGAGAATTTTTTCCGCTTTGGGTTATAAGGTTCATAAGGAATATTACATAAATAATGTAGGCAATCAAGTTAAAATGCTGGGACTTTCTCTTAAGGCAAGATTCTTAGGAAAGGAAGTTCCGCAGGAAGGTTATCACGGGGAATATTTGAAAGAAATAGCGGCTTCTTTGCCCAAAGAAGCCGAAAATTGGCCGGATGAAAAATTCGGCCGTTTCGCCATGGAAAAAATAATAGATTCGCAGAAAAAAGACATGGCGGATTTTAACGTTAATTTTGACTTATGGTTTGAAGAGAGTTCTTTGCACGAAAGAAATTTGCCGGCTCAAACTTTGGAAATTTTAAAATCAAAAAACATGGCTTATGAGAAAGACGGCGCGGTTTGGTTAGGTCTGGCCGATTCGGGCTGCGACGATAAAGACAGGGTATTGGTTAAATCGGGCGGAATAAACACTTATTTTCTAAACGATTTGGCCTATCATAGGGATAAATTTTCGAGAGGTTTCGATAAAGTCATAGACATATGGGGAGCCGATCATCACGGTTATATAGCAAGAATGAAAGCCGGACTCGAGGCTCTTGGATATCCTCCGGAATCTTTTACGGTTATAATACATCAATTGGTTTCTCTTAAGAAGGAAGGCGAAACAGTTAAGATGTCAAAAAGAGCGGGAGAATTTGTCACTCTGGCTCAGCTTATTTCCGAGGCGGGCACGGATGCCTGCAGGTTTTTCTTTACAATGCGCTCGCCTAAAACTCATCTGGTTTTTGACATAGATCTTGCCAAAAAGAAAAGCAATGAAAACCCGGTCTTCTATGTCCAATACGTTCATGCCAGAATATGTTCCATATTCGAAAACGCTTTGCAAAAAGGATTGTTAGATTTAAAACCCGATTGGGAAAATTACAATCTTAACGAAGACGAAAGAAAGCTTATATTGAAAGTTTTATATATGGAAAAATCGGTTTTGCAGGCGGCGAAAGAGCTTTCGCCTCATCACATACCCACATATCTTACGGAATTGGCCGGTCTTTTTCATTCCTTCTACGACAAACATAAGGTTGCCGACGAAGAAAATAAACAAAGTTCCGCGGTCAGATTGGCAATAATGTCGGCGGTAAGGTTAGCCATTAAGCGCGGTCTCGATATGATAGGCGTCGGCGCTCCCGAAAGAATGTGATTTTATTTTTTTAAAGACAAAAGAAAAAGATAATCCGATAATCTGTTTAGATAAACCGCAATTTCTTTTTTGTTTATTTCCCAGGCTTGTATTTCGGCAATTCGTATTTCGGTCCTAATAAGGTTGATTAAAGCGCTTTTTTTATTCGAGCCGAATACGATAAATTTTTTCGGTATTTTTGCGCAAGGAAAAGATTTTATTTTTAAAGTTAAAAGTTCTATGCTATTTTCTATTTCTTTTTTTTCGCCGTATCCGGCAGCAAAAGAAGAGATTTTTAGAATATCTTGCTGTATTTTAAAAAGTTCTTTGTCTTTTTTAAAAGATCTTACCAAACCTATCAAAGCGTTTATTTTATCCAAAGCCGCGTTGAATTTTATTCTCTTATCGGTCTTTTTTACTTTCATCGATTTTATATCCGTATATCCTGTGTCGCCGGATCCTATTTTTGGTTTGAAATTTAGTTTTTTCATACCGAACCTTCCATATAGCCCGAAAAGATATCTTTTACTTTTTCGTCGGCCAGAAATATGATTTTGAAAAGTCCTTTTGAAGCCGCTTTGTATAGTATTAAGCCGGCGTCGTCGTTTTTAAAAAAATCTTCGTCTATGTCGGTTATTATCGCGACTTTGCTTTCCAGCCCGCAGAACGAATCTATGTCTCCGTGGCGCATAAAACCGTCTTGAGGAGAAGAAAGAGAAGCTATTTTTTTGCCCCAGCCCCTGTTTTCTTTTTTCATTCTAAAAGCGAGAGATTGTTCGTTCTGTTTCACGCTTATAAAAGCTATTTCGGAAGGTTTATAAGTTTTTGTCAAATTTTCCAAAATCAAATCCAAAAAAATTTCTTGATTTTGAGAATAAAAACGAATCTCGGCTTTTGAGGAAATTGAAATCTCGCTGTCTTCATAAAGATTTTTGCCGGCAAAAGAAGAAAAAAGAGAAGATAGAGTTTGTCCCTGCCTGTAGTTAACGTTTAATTTAATTTTTACTCCCTCGAGGGAAAAACTCGCCAAAGCGTCGTTAAATATTTTTGCTTTTTCTTTGGTAAGATAATTCTCGTCGGCGGCGATCCATAAAAAACCTTCTTTTATTCCGTTTTTAAGTATTTTATCGGCAAAAGAAAGAAAATGAGCCGAAAGATAAAACTCGGCGTCGTCGGCCGCTATAAAATCGTATTGCGGGCGCGGCGGGTTTTTATTTATTTCCTTTAGCAAATCTTCGGCGCGGCTTGTGTCGTTTGCCGGCTTTTTTAATTTTTTTATCAGATATGACCTCAAATCGAATATTTCCACATTTGAAACTTTTGAAAATTCTCTGGATAATTTGGTTTCCGCTAAAGGACTATGGCAGAAGTATGCGATTCTAAAGTCTTCTCCGCTTCTTTTTATCATTTCTTGAACGCAGCAGAATGTTTTTCCGCTTCCGGCCGGGCCGGATAAAACAGCCTTTTTCATATTTTCTATCATAAGCCAGCGGCTTAAAAGGCCTTTTTTAGAATTTGTTTTTTCCGATTCGAACTGCGCGGCCAAAACATTTTCTTCTATTTCAAATTCGCTCTTTAATATTTTTTCTATTTTGAAAAGTATTTCGGAAATTTCTTTTTTGTCTATTACGGAATCTTTTCTGGAAATGTTTTCGTTTTGTTTTTTATGCAGTTCTTTTATCAAATCGGGTATTTCTTTTTTATCGGTTAAGCCGTTTATGTAATTGTCAGTATTTGAAGAAAAGCATATTTTTTTATCGAAAAAGTTTTTATATTCGGGAAAGATGAGTATATGAGAAACGAATATTTTTTCCAATTCCTCGCCGGGCAGTTTTAATATCGTTTTGAATTGGCTTATAAGATTTTTTATTTTACGGAAAGGGTTCTCTTTTTCGGTTATTTTACCTTTATAATCGTAAACGAAAGTATCCGGAGAAATTCTTATCGGATTATTGGCCTTGAGTTCTATCAAAGATACTCCAAGTTCCGGAATAAGTATCAGAAAATCTATTTCGTTTAGATATCTTGCCGATACCATTCTGTGAGAGTAAAATACGACCCAGTCCGAGGTCCCGGAATGATCTTTAAGCAAATTGTAAAATTCTCTTTCGCTGGAATTTATAAAACTTACCGGTCCGGAAGGATACATTTTTGCCATAAGGAAATTATATAATTTTTCACTTTTTAAGGCTTCTTTTAATCTCGGCGGCTTGAGTCGAATTTTTAATCGGATTTAATTCGTCCGATCCGTATAATTTAACATAATCCTTTCTCGGCCCGGGACAGATTTCTTTTATAAGGCATTTTAAGCAGGGAGAAAAATGTTTTTTTTCGCCGCAGGAAAACAGACCGCCTTGAGCGGCCATAGCCGCGTCTATGTTTTTGCTTTCGAAGCCTTTTACGAGGCAAAGCGGAATTCCGTCATAAATAAAATTTAATCCCAATTTTTCAAATTCCTTAAATCCCTGACGAATTTTTTCGGCGGCCTGCGAAAGTTTGGGAACAAGCCAAATCCTTTTTTTAACCGAGCCCAAGACTTTTATCATATTTATTTCCGCGTAAAAAATATTTCCGAATTCTTTTTTTACGAATCGCGCATATCCCGCAAGATATTTATAATTTAGGGAATTTATTACAAATGTAAGTCTTGTTTTTTCCGGACCCGCTATGCTAACGCAGTTTTTTATCGCGGTAACGGTCTTTTGAAAATTAGACGAACCTGTTATTGCGTCGTATAGCTTTTCGTTATGAGAAGGAAAATTGAAGTTAAAAACATCCACTCCCGCTTCCAGCAGTTTTTTTATATTTTCCGGTTTATCCAGAGAATATCCGTTTGTTACCAGCATAATTTCTCTGACATAGGCTTTTTTTGCCTTTAATACGGTAGAAATTAAATTTTTGGAAAGAGTGGGTTCTCCGCCTTCTATGGTTACGGTATGCTTAAATTTTTTTAATATTCGGTTTACTTCTTTTTCGGATTCCGGGGGGTCTCCCTTTCTCGAACAAAAAAGGCATTTATGATTGCATGCCAGCGTGAGATGTATTACCGGCTCTAAATTTCCCATTGAAATATTATACAAAGGTTGTAGAACAAGTTTTAATTTGTTAGAATTTTAAAATAGAGTTACGAAAGTTTTATAGTTCTTGTTTCGGATTTCGAGCTCGCTGAAAAAAAAAACGTTTTCGGCGGGCTTTTTGTCTTTTTAGGGATTATTAGGAGGAAAAATGGCGCAATATATAGGCAGAGACAGAGAAGCCAGACAAACTTACGGTTTTGACGATGTCGCTTTGGTGCCGGGCAGTCTTACGATAGATCCGGAGGATACGGATACATCCCTTAAGCTGGGAGATATAAAACTTAAAATACCTTTTTTGGCTTCCGCCATGGACGGAGTTGTTAGCGTAGAATTTGCGGCGGCCATGAATAAATTGGGCGGTTTGGCCGTTCTCAATTTGGACGGAATAAACAGCAGATACGAAAATCCGCAAGAAGCCGTGGAAAAACTTGTTAACTGTAAGCCGGAAGAATCCACGGAAATTTTTCAAAAAATTTACAAAGAACCGGTAAAACCCAATCTCATAGCAAAAAGAGTGGAAGAAATAAAAAAACATAAAGTTCCTTGCGCAGTAAGCTGTATACCTCAAAATGCGGCCAGGTTCGGACCGATAGCCAGAGATGCGGGAGCCGATATCTTTTTCGTTCAATCTACCGTAATATCGGTTAAATACGAATCGTCCAATCAAAAACCTTTGGATCTGTTTAAATTTGTCAAAGAAATGAAAATTCCCGTTGTTTTGGGCAATTGCGTAACGTACAGGGCTTCTTTGGAATTGATGGAAACGGGAGCGGCGGGGCTTCTCATAGGAGTAGGACCCGGCGCCGCCTGCACAAGCAGAGGCGTTTTAGGAATAGGAGTTCCTCAAGTTACCGCAACGGTCGACTGCGCCGCGGCCAGAGACGCGTATTTTAAAAAAACCGGCAGATATGTGCCGATAATAACCGACGGCGGGATGATAACCGGCGGAGATGTCTGTAAGGCAATAGCTTCCGGCGCCGATGCCGTTATGATAGGGTCGCCTTTTGCCAAAGCGAAAGAAGCTCCGGGTAAAGGATATCATTGGGGTATGGCCACCCCTCACGCGAATTTACCCAGAGGGACGAGAGTTCATGTCGGAACGACGGGAAGCATAGAAGAAATATTATTCGGTCCGGCCAGAACCGACGACGGAACGCAAAATCTTGTCGGGGCGCTGAAAACTTCAATGGGAGCTTTGGGCGCGCATAATATAAAGGAAATGCAGATGGTTCCCATTATAATCGCGCCTTCCATAAAAACAGAAGGCAAACTTTTACAAAAAGCTCAGGTAGTCGGAATGGGTAAACAAAAATAAATGGAACAAATACTTATTTTGGATTTCGGCAGCCAGTATACTCAGTTGATAGCCAGAAGATTGAGGAACTTAAAAATATATTGCGAGATAAAACCTTTCGATACGCCTCTGGAAGAAATTAGAAAAGACGATATTAAAGGGGTAATATTTTCCGGAGGCCCTCAAAGCGTGTATTCGAAAGACGCCCCCGGTTCGCCTTTCGACATAGCTACCTGTCCGATACCCGTTCTGGGAATATGCTACGGCATGCAGCTTATGTCTCGCGATTTGGGCGGCGATATAAGAAAAGCGGTAAAAAGAGAATACGGACTTACCAAGATAAGGGTAAAAGGCGGGATTCTTTTTAAAGGAATAAAAAAAGAATTAAATGTCTGGATGAGCCACGGAGACGAAGTAAAATCTGTTCCGCCGGAATTTAATATTTCAGCGCAAACAGAAAACGGACTTATAGCCGCCATGGAAAAACCTCGAAGAAATTTATATGCCATACAATTTCACCCAGAGGTTTACCACAGCGAAAGCGGCATAAAAATACTTGAAAATTTCGCAAAAAATATCTGCGGGATAAAAGAGTTTTTTGACAGCGGCGATTTTATAAAAAATTCCGTTAAAGAGATAAAAAAAACCGCCGGCAAAGAAAAAGTAATTTGCGCTCTGTCGGGAGGGGTGGACAGCTCGGTGGCGGCGGTTTTGGCTCATAAAGCTTTGGGTAAAAAACTTAACTGCGTTTTTGTCGATACCGGTCTTTTGCGGGCCGGAGACAGAGAAAGAATAAAAGAAGTTTTCGGAAAAAAATTCGGTTTTAATATAAAAATAGCCGACGCTTCCGAATATTTTTTAAAGAAATTAAACGGAGTATCGGATCCGGAAAAGAAAAGGAAAATAATAGGCGCCGCTTTTATAGACGTTTTCAAGCAAGAAGCGAAAAAAATAAAGGGAGCAAAATTTTTGCTTCAAGGAACTCTTTATCCCGATATTATAGAATCGGTATCCGTGAAAGGCCCTTCGTCCGTCATAAAAAGCCACCATAATGTCGGAGGATTGCCTAAACAATTGGGTTTTAGCTTGATAGAACCGTTCAAGTTTTTATTTAAAGACGAAGTAAGAGAAATAGGCGAAAAATTAAATATACCCAAAGAAATACTTTATCAGCATCCTTTTCCGGGGCCGGGACTGGCCATAAGAATAATAGGAGAAGTAAACGAAGAAAGGCTTAATATTCTCAGACAGGCGGATTTGATAATGAGAGAAGAAATAATCAAAGCCGGCGTTTACTACGATATATGGCAGGCTTTTTGCGTGCTTTTGCCGGTAAAATCAGTGGGCGTAATGGGAGACGAAAGAAGTTATGAAAACGCTTTGGCGATACGCTGCGTGGACAGCGTCGACGGAATGACGGCGGACTGGTCTAAATTAAACCATTCGATTTTGGGAAAAATATCTTCGAGAATAATAAGCGAAGTGCGCGGAATAAACAGAGTGGTTTACGATATAACTTCAAAACCGCCGGCTACAATAGAATGGGAATGAGTCAATCATATTTGTCGGAAAATAACTTTATCGAAAGAGAAAAAAAGATTTTATTGTTTTTGTCTTTTCTAATAATGCTCTGTTCGGGAACCATATATTCCTACAGCATTTTTAGAAAAGTTTTGGAATCTTTTTTAAATATTTCTTCCTATCAAAGCGCCGTGCCTTTCAAAATTCTTTTATTGTGTTTTGCTTTATCCATGCCTTTGGGCGGATGGCTTATAGAAAAAAAAGGGATTAAAAAAGTTTATTTTTTAGGCGCTTTGGCTTTGTCGGCATCTTGGATTTTGTCTTCGTTTTCAAAATCGTTTGAAACATTTTCTCTTTTCTACGGTTTTTTGGGCGGTATCGGAGTGGGATTGATTTACGGAGTGCCTTTGAAAATCGCTTCTTTGCTATATCCCGATAGAAAAGGATTGACTTCCGGGATAGTATTGGCCGGATTCGGATTATCGGCTTTTATAAATTCTTACTTATTAAAGAAACTCATAATAAATTTCGGAATTTCCAAAGCTTTTTTCTCATACGGCTTAATGTTTTTGGTTATTTTTTCTCTTATAGGATTAAAAATAAAGGAAATTCCTAAAACAGAAGAAGATTTAAATTCAAAAACATACGACTTAAACGATATTTTTAAAAAAATAGAATTTTATTCTCTTTATATTATGATGGCCTCGGCGTGTTTCGTTTCTTTGGCTTCCGTTTCTTTTACCGCGGGTTATTTTATAGACGTTTTTTCTTTTTCCGGAGAGAGGGCGGCTTTTTTAGTTTCCATGTTTGCCTTGTTTAATACGGCCGGAAGACCGATATACGGCTGGATTTCGGACAAAATAGGAATAAAAAAAGCAATTTTATTGACGGCCGTATCGTATTTTTTAGCCGGCGCAGGCGGATTGTATTACGGCAAATCTTATTATGCGGCTTTATCCTTTTTTTCCGTTTTATGGTTTACTCTCGGAGGATGGCTTGCCATAGCGCCGTCCGCTACTATTAAGCTTTTCGGTTTAGCTCATTATTCGAAAATTTACGGTATCGTTTATACTTCCTACGGCTTGGGCGGCTTTGCGGGAATCGCATATTCTTCTTTGACGGGCTATGATTTTTTCTTTAAAGCTTCCGCAATATGCGCGGCTATTATTTGCGCTTTGTCTTTTACCGTTAAAAAGGAGGAATGAAAATGAATAATTTGTCCGAATTAAAAGTTTATAAAGGAAAAGTCAGGGACGTATATTTTGCGGGAGAAGATAAACTTATAATATGCGCTACGGATAGAATTTCCGCCTTTGATTTTGTTTTGCCAAACGAAATACCAAATAAGGGAAAAATTTTAAATAAGATAAGCTTGTTTTGGTTTGAAAAAACAAAACATATAATAAAAAATCATCTGATAAGTTCGGATTTTGAAGAAATGAAAAATCTTACGGGGACCGATTTGCCGGAAGATTTTGCCGAAAGAAGCGTTTTGGCGGCAAAAGCGAAAAGAATAGATTTCGAATGCATAGTAAGAGGATATATAACGGGAAGCGGATGGAAAGAATATTTGAAAAAAGGATCCGTTTGCGGCGTTAAACTTCCCCCGGGATTAAAAGAAGCGCAAAAACTTCCTCGGCCCATTTTTACGCCGACTACAAAAGCCGATAAGGGACACGACGAAAATGTTTCTTTCGAATTTATGGCCGATAAAATAGGAATAGAACTTGCCGAAAAAATAAAAGAAAAATCTTTGCGATTATACGAATTCGCCCGCGAATATCTTTTGAAAAAAGGAATAATACTTGCCGATACCAAATTGGAATTCGGTATTTTGGACGGAGAGTTGATATTAATAGACGAAGCTTTTACTCCGGATTCCTCCAGATTTTGGGACGCCGCTACTTATTCTTTGGGTAAAAGCCCCGATAGTTTCGACAAACAGTTCGTTAGAAATTGGCTTATAAAAAGCGGATGGGACCTTAAAACTCCGCCGGTACCTCAATTGCCCAAAGAAATAATTTTAAAAACAGCGGAGCTTTATAAAAAAATAGAGGAGATAATAATAAAATGACCATAGAAGTTTTTACTAAAGATATTTTTGCCGAGAATGAGAGAAAAAGTTTGATTAAGAAGATTTCTCATTTTTATCCCAATGTCAAAGATGCCAAAGAAAGCAAAATTTATATTGTCGAAGGCCCTTATAAAAAAAACGACTTCTTTAAAATGGGAAAAGACGTCTTTTGCGATTTTATATCGGAAGATTTTGCGATAAGTTCGGGCCGGAAACTTAAAGATTTTATGGCGGTAGAAATGTTTTTTAAACAGGGCATAACGGATGTTTTGGCGCAAAGCGCGGCGGAAGCTTTGATAGCGGCCGGATTTAAAAAAACGAAAAAAATAAAAACGGGCAAGGTTTTTTATATAAAAGGCCTTAAAGAGTCCGAAGCTCAAAATGCCGTTAAAGAATGCTTTGCAAACGAATTAATTCATAGAGTCGGGATAAGATGATTATGGATAATTTTATAAATGCGCGGGAAAAAGAACTTTTAAAATTAAGCGAAGAATTCGGCTGGTCTTTGAATTTGGCGGAATTAAAGCAGGCTCAAAAATATTTTAAGGACTTGAAAAGAAATCCTACGAGAGCCGAAATAGAAACCATAGCTCAAACATGGTCGGAACATTGCAAGCATAAAACTTTTTCCGGTCCCGTAGAATTTTATTTCGGAAAAAAGAAGAAAATATTTAAAAATCTTTTTAAAGAAACCATAGTCTACGTCACTCGCAAATTAAATAAAAAATGGTGTTTGTCGGTTTTTAAAGATAATGCCGGAATAATCGAAATGTCTTCAAAATCTAAATGGGCTTTGGCATTTAAAGCCGAAACCCATAATCATCCTTGCGCCATAGCTCCTTACGGCGGAGCGGAGACGGGAGTCGGCGGAGTCATAAGAGATATTTTGGGAACCGGACTGGGAGCCAAACCTATTTTGAATACGGATAATTTTTGTTTCGGACCTCTGCAAAAGGAAGAGATGCCGAAAGGTTTTCTTTCGCCTAAAAAAATATTCGAAGGAGTGGTCGAAGGGGTTCGAGATTACGGAAATAGAATGGGGATACCGACGGCGGCCGGCAGCGTTCATTTTGACGAAAGTTATCTTTTCAATCCTTTGGTTTATGTCGGATGCGTCGGTTTAATAAAAAAGAATAGGATTTTCAAAAAAGTAAAAAAGGGGAATTTAATAGCCGTTATCGGCGGACCCACCGGCAGAGACGGAATACACGGAGCTACATTCTCATCCGCGGATATAGATGAAAACGCTTCTTCGAGCGCCGTCCAGATAGGCCATGCCGTAAACGAAAAAAAAGTTCTCGATGTGATAATGAAAGCTTCCGAAAAAAACTTATACGACGCTTTGACCGACTGCGGAGCGGGCGGCTTTTCTTCTGCCGTAGGGGAGTTAGGAGCGGAAACCGGAGTTTCTGCGGATTTGTCAAAAGCTTTGCTTAAAGACAGCTCCGTAAAACCCTGGGAAATATGGATAAGCGAATCTCAGGAAAGAATGGTTTTAAGCGTGCCTAAAAACAAAATTAAGGAACTTGAAAAAATATGCGAGATAGAAGAATGTCCCATATGCGTATTGGGGACCTTTGACGGCTCGGGAAAGCTAAGAGTTTTTTATAAAAAAGAAAAATTGATAGATATGGATATGTCTTTCCTTCACGGCGGAATTCCCAAATTTTTTAAAAAAGCGGTTTATAATCCCAAAACAAAATACGGTTTTTTGCCGAAAGAAAGAAAAGATTACGGTACGGAACTTAAAAAAATTCTAAAGGATTTGAACGTATGTTCAAAAGAAGAAATAGTAAGGCAATACGATCATGAGGTTCAGGGAGGATGCGTCGTTAAGCCTTTCTGCGGAAGAGAAGGTTTTACTCCTACGGATGCGGCGGTTATCTGGCCTTACTCTTTTACTCAAGAGCCGGGGAATTTCGAAGGTTTTGCCGTTTCTCACGGTTTTAACTTTTCCGCGGGTAAAATAGATCCCTATATTTCGGCATTTTACGCCATAGACGAGGCGGTAAGATCTTTGGCTTGCGTAGGCGCGGATATTTCAAGGACCGCCTTGCTCGATAATTTTTGCTGCGGAAATCCGAATAATCCTTTTATTTTAGGAGATTTTACCGCCGCGGCTTTGGGATGCAGAGACGCGGCATTGGCTTATAAAACTCCTTTTATTTCCGGTAAAGATAGTTTTTATAATCAGTCAAAGGTAAACGGAAAAGATTATTCCATAACGCTTTCTCTTTTAATTTCCGCCATAGCGCCTATTAAAGATGTTAGGAAAGCGGTTTCGCCGGAATTTAAAAAAGCCGGAAATCCGATATACTTATTTGGAAAAATAAAAAAAGGCTTGGGTGCTTCGGTTTATTCTAAAATATTCGGTTTAAAAAATAATATTTTACCCGTTCCCGAACCGGATAAACACCTGAAAGATTATTTCGCCTTAATAAAAGCAATAGATAAGTATTATGCCGTTAGCGCTCACGATGTGTCAAAAGGCGGCATAGCGGCGGCTTTGACAAAGATGTCTTTTGACGGATTGTCTTGCGAGATAGATTTTAAAAAAGCGCTTTCTCAGAAAGGGATAAGCGAGACGGAGCTTCTTTTTTCCGAAGGTACCGGAATGGTATTGGCCGAAATAGACGCAAAAAAAGAGAAGGAGTTTTTAAAAATCGCAAAGAATGCGAGAGTTTCAAAGATAGGTTCTGTTTCAAGCTCCGGAAAAATTTCTTTAAAATTCGGCGGAAAAAAATTGATAGAGGAAGAAGTAAATTATTTAAGATCGTTATGGAAAAACGTTTTGAGGGATAAATTATGAAGCCTAAAGCTTTGATATTAAGAGGCGCGGCCACAAACTGCGACTTGGAAACCGCGGCCGCTTTTAGATATTGCGGAGCGATAGCCGACATAGCGCATATAAACGAAGTTTTAAAAGGCATTAAAAAACTTTCTTCCTACGATATGTTGGCTTTGCCGGGCGGATTTTCTTACGGGGACGATATCTCGGCGGGTAAAATATTTGCCTTGAAAATAAGAACTTTAAGGAAAGATTTCGAAAAATTCATAAAAGACGAAAAGCCGGTAATAGGAATATGCAACGGGTTTCAGGTTTTGGTTAAGACCGGATATCTTCCCGAAAACCGAGAAGGATTGAGAAGAGCTTCCCTTTTTCTAAACGATGCCGGACATTTTATATGTAAATGGGTAAAATTGAAAATAAATAAAAAAAGCCCTTGTGTTTTTACCAGAGGTCTTCCGGACGAAATAGAGCTTCCCATGGCTCACGGAGAGGGGAAGTTTATAGCGGCGGATAAAAAAGAACTTGAAAAAATAATTGCAAAAAACTTGTCCCCCGTTTTTTATTCGGACAATCCCAACGGTTCTCAAGCGGATATAGCCGGAATATGCAATGAAAAAGGAAATCTTTTCGGTCTTATGCCGCATCCGGAAAGAAATTTCTTTTCCTTGCAAAAGCAAAAAAAAGAAAGCAAGGGATTTTTATCCGAGGGGTATTTGTTTTTTAAAAATGCGGTAGATTATTGTCGATAATGATTTATTTATTTATATAATTGAGATATGCCCGTTTATTTTATCTCTTATACGGTATTGTTTTGGATTCCTTCTTTTTTATTTTTAATTTTTTTATATAAACCTCTGGATAGAACTATAAAGAAAGCCTTCTGGCTTACTTCTTTTATTATGGCCGTAGTTTCGATAATAATGGAGTATCTTTATATAAAGTTTGACGTTTGGAGCTTTTCGCAAAACATAGATCCTTTACTCGGTATTTGGTTTTGGAAAGCGCCCGTAGAAGAATACGTATATTGGTTCGGCGCCACGCCTTTTTGTTTGTCTTTATATTTGGCTTATACGCGTTTGTTTGAAAAAATAAAATTAAGGAATAAATAATGCCGGAAGATATAAAAGAAGAAGATAAGAAAAACGAAGATCAAGTAAAACGGCAAAAAAAATGGCCGGCGACAGTTGTTTTGGCCGCTCCTTTTTTTCTTATAGTAATTCCTTTTTATAAAGCCGCCAAAGAAGCTTTAAATTGGCCTGCGGCCATAGCAATGATAATAACTTTCGAGATTTTGATGTTTGCCTGCGAGATAATGTCGGTAAGCCGCGGACATTGGGTATGGAATCCCAATAGAACTTTGGGACCGACGATATTGGGCGTCCCCATAGAGGAACCGCTTCTTTATTATTGGTTTCCGCCTTTGTTTGTCGTTTTGTTAATGCTTGTGATAGAAGGATATATTAAAAAAAGGTCCGATAAAAATGGATAAAACATTGATTTTATTGGAAATAATAGGATTTATTCAGGCGCCTATTTTATGGTTTTTATTTAAAAAGTACGGCAAAAGAAATGTTTTAGGCGAAATGATAGCCGCGGCTATAGTGGGGATTTTTTGGGAGATAGCCACGGAGCCTCTTTGGGACTATAATTTTAAGATAACTTTTTACAGAGACGTGCCCGTCGGCGTTATCACGGGCTGGATGATAATGCTGACTCTCGTGCCCATAGTTTCCGAAAAACTTTATTGTTTGATACTTAGAAAAGAAAAGCTTAAAGAAAAAGATAAAAGAATTTTCTTTTTCGATATAATAACCGCTATTTTTATCTGTCTTCCGATGGAAGCGATAGGCGCGCATTTTAAAGTCTGGACTTATAATACGGATATCTTGGGATGGGATTGGGGCATAATTCCTTTTTTTAATCTGCCATGGGAATTGATGATGGGATATTCTCTGCTTATGCTGATAGCTCCGACATTCGTAAGGTATTGGCAAGAGGAATTTGAAAAGTGAAAGAAGAAAATAAAAGCATAACGGAAAGAATTTATAGAAATTTAATAGTCGGCGATTCCATAAAAAAACAGGCTCTAATAACCGGGGAGTTTAATATTTTGGCGTCGCTTACCATTCTGCTTGTGGATTTTCCTTTCTCAAAAAATATGGCTTTTATAGCTTTGGCCGCATCTCTGCCTTATTTTGTTTTCTACATATTTTACGAGAAAATTCCGGAAAAATATTTTATTTTTCTTACATCTTTGATGAGCTTTTTTGCTTTTTTTATTTTGTTTTTCGTCATTCATTTGAGCGGCGGCATAACTTCGCCTTTTATTTTTCTTTATTTTTGCGTTTATGTTTTCGAGAATATGGGCGGAATAACCGGCAAATATTCTCTTTATTTCGGAGTATCAAGTTATTTATCGGCCGTAATGTTAGAATTCTTCGGTATCATACCTTCGGCCAATCAGGCGGCCAAAGCCATTTACTCAAGTCCGTCTACGACTTTTATAATCTCTCTTTCCACGATTTCTTTTATGGCTACTGTTTCTTATAGCACCAGATTAATATACGAAAATGTAAAAAACAAATTAAGCGAAGAAGTCAAAGAAAGAGAAGGTCTTCTTCTTAAATATTCTCATTTGGAAAAGCAGGCTAATCTGGGGCTTATATCTCATAAAGTAATTCACGATATGAGAACGCCTTTAACCTTGATAAAAAATTACATAATAATGGCAAGAAAATCCGACGATATAAGAAACGACGAGAAAAAATTTTTGGCCATACAAAATTCCATAGATAAACTTTCGGAATCTATGGAGGCCATAATTTCTTATGTGAGAAAAGGTCAGGATTATAATACCAGAATAACGGATATTTGCGACGCGGTAGAAAAAACTATTACCGTCATAAAATTTTACTCTTCCAAGGTAAAATACGAGATTTCATACGAAAATATTCAAAACAGAAAAGCTTATTTCAATCCGAACGAATTTTATACGGTTATTTTCAATTTGCTTAAAAATGCCATAGACGCTTTGGAAGGATCCGATTTAAAGGAAAAAAATGTGAAAATAAAATGCTATCAAAAAGAAAATTTTCTGTTTGCGGAGATATTTAATAACGGGCCCGTATTTCCGAAAAATATGCTGGGACTTGCTTTTAAGGAATCTTTTACGACCAAAAAAGACGGTTCCGGATTGGGTCTGATGATAGTAAGAGATCTTTGCGATCAGAACGATGCCGAAGTTAAAATTGAAAACAAAGGAGAAAAATATGGGGTTCTTGTCACGCTTAAACTTAAAAAAATCGGCGATTAATGCTATCGCTTTGGTTCTTGTGTCGGCTTTTTATCAAAAGGCTTTCTCGTCCGGATATGAATTTGACGGGGTCGGGACGGCCGAAGTATTAAGAGGCGGGGCCGTATCTGCCGATAAAGGAGGCTGGGCTCACGTATATTGGAATCCTGCCGGAATAATCGGTTCCCAAAAATCGGCGGGAGTCGAAGTAAGGCCGGGCAAAATGAATGTCAAAGACGGAAACTCGATAAAAGTAAACGGAACGGATAATAACTTTTCCAAAAAACATCAAGATTCCGGCTTTGTTTTGGGTTCGGCCGGAGCTGTTATGCCTTTTGGGGAAAAAGACGCTTTGGCTTTCGGAGTCTTTACGCCTCTTATGAATAGCGTCGATTTCGAAGACGATAAATCTTTAAATCCTGCTTACAATAAAATAGACACAAAAAGTTTTGCCGGTCTTGTGGTAGTTAATATTTCGCATTCGAGAAAAATAAACGAAAAAATTTCGATAGGTTACGGAGCAAATATACTTAACGGCCTGCTTAGAGGCGAAACGAAG
>JAAYVI010000115.1 GCA_012517235.1 Elusimicrobiota bacterium
CGGATACGCTGGTTGCGGATCCGAATCCTTGTACCGTTCTTTTTACTATGTCTTTGGCCATAATGTCCCAAATCTGTTCTCTGGCTTGTTCTTCCGTAAGTCCTCCGGGTAAAGTGGAGGCGGAGTATATTTTAGTGGTTTGAATGGCGGGTTCCTGCCAAAGATAGAAATTTCCTTTTCTGTCTAAAAATCTTACTCCCACTATGACGTTTAGCTTGTAAACCATAGCGACCATGTTTCTGTCATATTGTATCGGAGTCAATATATAATGAGATATTTCGCCGCTTAATATGCCGTCGGCTTCGGTTTCGGGGACTATTTTATATTGCCCGTCCTTTAAAAATTCTTCTATTATTTTTAGCGTAAGCTTTTCTTCCAAACCGAACTGCTGGCTTTTATTTGAAAAATTTTTCACGGCTATGGATTTTATATGCTGAGGAAGTATTTGAGCCGCGGGCCTGTATACTATGTTGTCGGAAGCGCAAGCCGTTAAAAATAAAACGAATAAAAATATTGTTTTTTTCATATTACCCCCGTAAATTTGTAAAAAACTTTAAAAATGTTTTTAATATCATAATCTCCGCTTAATTAATATATTTTAGCAAATAGAAATTTATATTGTCAGTTTTTCAGAAATCGGCATCGCCCTTCAAACATAAAACGGTTTTTCTGTTCATTCTTTCCCTTAATTTTACGGTAGAATCCTTCCATCCCAAAAGATGAAGACAGGCGTGTACCGTTAAAATCATGAGTTCGCAATATAAATGATGGCCGTAAAATTCTGCTTGTTTTTCGGCCGCGTCGACGCATATATATGCTTCGCCTATTTCCGTGTTTAATGATTTTAGGTTAAAAGTTATCACATCGGTGGTTCTATTCTTACCCAGATGAATTTTATTTAGCTTTTTTATTTCTTCGGAATTTACGAATATGAAAGACACGGGACCTTTAAAATTTTTTAGAATTTTTGAAGCCGTTTTTTTTGCTTCTAATAAAAAAGGCTTTAGATTTTTCCCGGTTTTGTTAAAAAAAATCAGTTTTTCTTTTCCCATTTTTCGTAAGCTTCTATTATCTTTGAGACCAAAGGATGACGAACAACGTCGCTTTTTTCCAGAGTCACAAATTTTATTTGCGGTATGTCTTTAAGGATTTTTTTTGCCAAAATAAGGCCCGATTGCGCGTTTTTAGGCAAATCGCTTTGAGTTATGTCGCCCGTTACTACCGTTTTGGAAAACATCCCCATTCTGGTTAAAAACATTTTCATTTGTTCCGAAGTCGCGTTTTGAGCTTCGTCTAAAATTATGAAAGAATTTTCCAAAGTCCTGCCTCTCATATAAGCCAGAGGAGCGGTTTCTATTATTCCTTCCTCTCTATAAATCCTAAATTCTTCCGGCCCCAAAAGAGAGAATAGAGCGTCGTGAACCGGCCTTAAATAAGGATTTACTTTTTCTTCTATGTCTCCCGGTAAAAATCCGAGTTTTTCTCCGGCTTCTATTATGGGTCTGGCGAGAACTATTCTTTTTACTTCCTTTCTCTTTAGCGCCGCCAGAGCCATCGCTACGGCCAAATATGTCTTCCCGGTGCCGGCCGGACCCACCGCAAAAACGGCGTCGCTTTCGCGTAAAGCTTGTACGTATTTTTTTTGATTTTCCGTTTTAGGAAAAATTTCTTTGCCGGATCGGCTTCTGTATACGGCTCCTTGAGAAAGAGGGGGATCCGTAATTTCTATTTGACAGTTTTCGTTTGAGTTTTTTTCTTTTTTTATGAAATAATACGCTTCGAGCATATTGGTTATTTCCCTGTGAGCTTTGTCGACGGAAGAATTCTTGCCTTTGAGAGTAAGCGTAGCGCTTTCGGTTTGTTCGTCGTGTTTTATGAATATTGAAATTCTAAAAGCTCTCTCCAATGTCCTGAGATTTGAATCGGAAGGTCCCAAAATATTTAAAATTTCTTCGTTATTTTTTAGATATACTTTTCTCGTTATCATAATTGTCGCCGGTTATAAACACATATTTCCATATCATTTTTGAGAAATGCGAATTAAGAATAAATTTTTTTATTCTTTCCTTTTGTTCCCGGTTTTTTGATGCCGCGGCGAGGTTTAGAAAATGTTTAAGGTAATCGTAAGAAAAAGGTATCGACTCCAAAAGACCGTAAGGTTTTTCGTCTTTTTCTATTATTTCAAAAGCTTTGAAAGCTTTTTCAAAATCCCAGCCGGCGTTTGCGCAAGCCGATATGAATTTCGCTCTTTTCCTATCCTCTTCTTTTTCGGAAAGAAATATTTCGGCCATGGATTTATCTTCGTCTCTTAAAAAAGAAATATCCGCGCAAATTTCGAAGTTTTCTTCTTTTTGAGCTATGTTTTTCTCAAAATCCGAAAACGGCGATTCTTTGGCCGAAAAAATCAAGTTTCCGTTTATTCTTTTAACTTTTGCAAAAAATTCTTTTTTAATCAAAGTCGTGATTTCTCCGGAGGATACTTGAAAAAAAACGGTATTTTCTTCTTTTTTTTGAATTAAAATCCTGAATCCGTATCCGCAGTGGGTTTCAAAAGGAACGTCAAATCCCAAAAGAGCTTTGGAAATAAATGCGAAAAGAGCTCGGTAAACGCTTTTTTGTTCCTCTTTAAGAATTTCCGCTATCTTTTCGAAATCGAAATTTTTCACATTCGAACGAACGGGTTTGAGAATCTCAAAAAGCCCTGTCAAATCTTTGCCTAAGAAAGCGGCGTGCTCGACGGATCTCATTGCGAACTTTAAAGAATTTATAGGCTCTATGGAAGATATGTCGTCAAAAAACCAGGCGCAGCTGGTCGCGGCAAATTGGGCGTTTTTCGCCATTTCCAAAGCCGATAGCGTTTTTCTTACTTCTTTCGGGGAAAGCGGCTTAAAACCTTTGTCTTTTACAAAAGAAAGAATAAAAGAAGGCCTTCTTTCGTCTATGCATTGCCAGTAAGACATTAATGCTTCTTGAGGATCTTTTAAGACTTTTTTTGTTTCTTCGTAATAGAGATTTTCCGTTTCTTTTAGCAAACTGTCGGTAAATTTCTTTAAAATTTCCCGCCACTCTTGTTTCTTGAAAGAGGGATTTATTCTGCATCCGCAGTTTTTTTCCCATCGTCCCAAACCGTGAGGACAGGACCATGAGGTATTGTCCGCTATTTTTATTTCTTTTTGCGGTTTAAATAGTTTTAGGTAAGAAGCGTAATTGGTTAATGCTATTTTTTTGTCTTTTATTATTTTATCCAGGAGAGATGCCAGGTAAATATCTCCGTTTTTTAAGTGATGCCCGTAGTTTTCTCCGTCGGAGGCTATCGATAAAATCTGAGGATCTTTGTCGGCGGAAAAAGACGAGTAAATTCGCAGATAATATTTTTCCGTATCGGAAATTTCGGAAGTTATTTTATGAGATAATTCTTTGTTATAAAAAAATAAAGCGAGTTTTTTTCCCGGGTTTTCAGAAGAAGCGAAATAATAAGGTTCCAAAGATTGTGAATCTTTTAAAATTCCTTCTTTTGATATGCCTTGCGACGATTCTAAAACCGCAAATTCTGCTCCGCATGCGATAATAGCTTCCAATGTCTCGCAGTCTACGGCCGATTCCGGAAGCCAAAGGGCTTTGGCTTTTCTTTTGAACTTTTTTTCAAAATATTCCATACCCCATCTTATTTGAAGTATTTTGTCTTTATGCGAACAATGAGGAAGAATTCTGTGATTATATGCTTGAGCTATCGCGGAACCTTCGCCGTAAATTTTTTTTGAAATCATATCGGCTTCTATTATCGCCGTAAAAAGTCTCGGATAATGGTCTTCTATCCAGCTTAAAAGAGTGGGACCGAAATTAAAGCTCAAATGAGAGTATGCCGACACGTATTGATCCAAAAGGGAATTTTTTATTTTCGGCAAAGACAAAGGACCGTAACATTCGTCGGTTATTTTTCTATTGAAATCTCTGTAAGGAAAAGCCGGGATTTCTTGACGGCAAACCAATGTCCACGGGTTTTGTCTTGGCGGCTGATAGAAATGTGCGTGTACGCAGAAAAATTTATTTTTCATATTACCATTGCCACTTAGATATTCCTCTGGGAATTACTATTATTCCGTCGGGATCTATGTAGTAATTTTGAGCGTCTCTTTCCGAATCGTATCCTATGACGGTTTTGGGTTCGAAAGTGTTAAATCGGTCTATTATTACTCTTTTTAGTTTGGATCCAGCTTTTATTTCGCAGCCGTCCATTATTATGCAGTCTTCTATTTGGCATTTTTCGTGAATTACGACTTCCGACGATATGAAGCATCTTTTAAGGGAAGATTGATTTATAACCGAGCCGTCGCAAACCATACAATCTTGAAGATTGGATTCTATGATTTTTGCCGGCGCGGAATGATGCTGAGAGCAATGAATCGGCCAATGTTTGTTGTTTAAATCCAATAAAGGCTTGGGGCCGAGCATATCCATGTGAGATTGCCAAAAAGATTCTATGGTGCCTACGTCTCTCCAATAATTTTTTTCTTCGTATGCTTTTACTCCGGGAAGATTTTGAGAGCTGAAATTGTATGCGAAAACCCTGTATCTTTTATGTATGGAAGGCAGTATCGTTTTGCCGAAATCCAGAGCTTCTCCGTCGCCTCCTTCTTCGTGTAAAATCTTTACAAGAGCTTCGTAGGAAAAAATATAGTTTCCCATTGAGGCATACGCCATATTCGGATTTGACGGAAGAGGTTTTGGGTTCTTCGGTTTTTCTTCAAATCCCGTAACTCTGCCTTTAGAATCTACTAAAATAGTTCCGAATCTGCCCGCCTGTTTTATGGGTACTGTTATCGCCGATATTGTCACGTCGGCTTTATTTTCCATATGAAACTTTATCATTTGGCTTATATCCATTCTATAAATATGGTCGGCTCCGAAAATGGCGACAAGGTCGGGGGAGAAATCGCTTATAAGATTTAGATTTTGCTTTACCGCGTCGGCGGTTCCTCTATACCACATCTCGCCCAATCTCATTTGCGGGGGGACTATCGTTATAAATTGTTCTTTCGTAAGTCCGGTAAGAACCCAGTTGGATCTTAAATACTCTATCAAAGATTGAGACAAATACTGAACCAAAACATAGTTTGCGTGAATTCCCGAATTTATGAAGTTTGAAAGCACAAAGTCTATTATTCTGTATTTCCCCGCGAAAGGAACGGCGGGTTTTGATCTTTCTTTAGTAAGAGGGTATAGCCTTTCGCCTTTGCCGCCGGCCATTATTATTCCCAAAGTTTTCATTTTTCCTCCGAATGATAAGTTTTTATCAGCTCAATCCGTCCAGAATGTCTCTCAAATCTCTTCCTATGGCCAGATAAACGGGTCTGTCCGATAAAGTGTAATTTTTTATTCTTTGTTTTTTCAGTTCTTTTGTGGCTTCGACCAATTTCTCCAGATCTTTAGATTCTCTCGTTACCACCATATCCTGATCGTCTATGCCGTAAGAATAAAAAAAGTTTTCTTTTATGTCTCCGAAAGAGGAGAGGACTTTGCCTCTTTCCGATATCAAAGCTTCTCTTTCCTCGTGAGTCATTTCATACCAGATTTGGCTTTTTATCAGAGGATGTATTAAAAGGTATTTGTATATGCCGAAGTTATTTTGCATAAATGAGAAAAGATCTTTGGTTTCCGACGGAGCTTTATACATCCCTATATAGGAATCGGTTTGCTCGAAGTATTTTCCTATCCCCGAAGAAAAAGTTCTCGAACAGATTTCTTGAAGAAACTGCAAGTCTTCCGACATTCTCCAAAAAAGAATATCGCAGCTTTTTTTTAAACCCGTGAGAAAATAAGTCCTTAAAAAAATTTTTTCCTGACAATTGCCGACTAAGTTTTCAAATTCCTGCTTTGCCGCTATTTTTTCATTGGATACCAAAAGTCTAAATTCGCTTTTAAGCCTCAAAAAAAGAAAACTGGAATAAATATTTATCTTGCCTTCATTGAGGTTCATTTGATTTCTCCTCGCTTTTTTCCGTTTTTTTAGCCGGCGTCGGCTTTTTTGTCTGCGGCTTCTTTTTTAAGACCTTTTTTGGGGCCGGCTCGTTTTTATTTAAAGATTTTACCTGTTCGTTTTTTTCGGCGGATTGAATCTTTTTAATTTCCGAAGGCGCGGGAGGCGTTAAAGTTTTCTCCTCTTTTTGCGCCGCTGGCAAAAAAGATTTGGTGGGACTTAAAATTTCGACTTTATCCGCCGATATCAGCCCCGGCTTTATTTCCATAAGCATATATCTTTTACCGTCTTTTATCAAAATATCTTTTCTGTCGGCAAGTTTTGCGTTTTTGCTTTCTCCTACGAAAATTGTTCCTTCGAATGTTTCGCCTATTTTTATTCTGTCTTTAAGTTCTTCTATATCCATCCATAAACGATAAAAAAAAGGCTTGTCCTTGAGAGGCACGAAACTTTTTAAGTAAAGATCTACCTTTATCCCGTCGTCTTTTACCGATGCCATTTTCGCCTTCATCATTGTGGAAAGCTGCGAATATATAGGTTCCGTATTTATCGCTATTATCTGCATTCTTTTTGCGACCGTGAAAAGCTTATCTCCTTCGCTAACATAATCTTTCGGTTTTACGTATACGTTTACGACTATTCCGGGGTCTTGGGGCTTTATGTCGTAATAATCAAATGCGCCTTTCCATCTTTTAAGTATTTGTTTCTTAGATTCCGGATCCGAGGTGTTTGCGGTATCTAACAATGCGGCCATATCTTTGGTTACCGCTCTTGCCATGGTCGTTTGCGGATATACCAGATCGAATAATTCGCTTCTTACTTCGTCTATTCGTCCGTCGAAAGGAGCGTATATGTCGTACGTTTCATAAGCCGAAGGCGTGCCTCTTATCTTTGCCGAAACCGAGATATCTCCAGTTTCTATTTCTTTTTCCGATCCGAAAACCGCTTCTCCCGAAGAAGTAAATTGAATTTCTTGAGACCATATTGTTGCGGCGGAAAGCAGCAAGTATATAAAAACATATTTATTTTTTAACATAAATTCTGTTAAATGCCTCCCAGGTCCACGGCATTTTTTCTTTGAATATTTCGGTTATGACTTTGGCGTATTCTCTTATTTCGTACTGTGCGTGAGAATCCGTTCTAAGTTTTAAAAAATTAAGCAGACTTCTGGCGTTTATGGTCCAATAATATTCGGTGTACATCGAAACCGGCAAAACCATTCTCGCCATTTCTCTGGCGGCTCCGGATTCCATGAGTTTTTTATAAGCCGAATAAGAGTTTTTTAGCGCTTCTTCGTATATTTTAAGCATGGATTCGTTATCCAGATTTTCGGAATTAACCGAGCCCTGAACATTGCTTTTGTCTTGCGCTCTGAATTTTTCCGGATAGTAAAATTCTTCTTTGACTTCCGTATATCTCGCGCTGATTTCGTTATAGGAAGCTATTCTGTGTCTCATCCATTGCCTTGCGACAAAAATCGGACATTTTATGTGAAATTGGAAAACGGAGTGTTCGAAAGGACTGAAATGCTCGTGCTCCAAAAGATATTCCAGAAGTTTTTTATCTCTTTCCGGTCCTTTGGAAACCGAACCGAAACTTACTCTTGCCGATTCCACGGCTCTTTGATCACCGCCTATAAAATCTACCAATCTTACGAAGCCTTTGTCCAAAACCGGGAGGATTTTTTCGGTTTGATTCATTAAAAACCCCTTTTAAGCCTTTGCTTAATTTTTATATTTTATATAATTTATTTTATCAAAATATGAAGGAATTTGACAGGCTGCTAATTATTATGAACAGGCTTTTGGGACCGGGGGGATGTCCGTGGGATAGAAAACAGAATCATGTAAAACTTTTGAAATATTTGAAAGAAGAAAGCCGGGAATTTTCCGAGGCGGTAAAAAAGAAAGATTATGAAAATATGAAGGAAGAACTGGGAGACATACTTTTACAGGTGATTTTCCATTGCGCTCTGGCGGAAAAAAACAAAAAATTTAATATAAAGGAAGTCATAAAGAATCTAAATGAAAAACTAATAAGAAGGCATCCTCATGTATTCGTTAAAAAAAGAAATATTAGCGAAAAAGAAGTGCTTAGACAGTGGGAAGAAATAAAAAAAACGGAGAAAAAATGCGCATCGAAAAAAAATTAGCCAGACTCGTATATCCTGAACTTAGATTTGGAAAAACATCTTTGGAAGAAGCCAAAAAATTGGTAAAGAAAGGAGTCGGCGGGTTTTGCATATACGGCGGTTCGAGAGACGAGATAATAGAATTTACAAGCTCTTTAAGAGCGGAGTCCGACCATAGGCTTGTTTTTGCCGCGGATTATGAAAACGGGGCCGGGCAATGGATAAAAGAGGGCACCTTACTTCCAAATAATATGGCCGTAGGCGCTTCCGGCGATCCGGAAATAGCAAAAAGAAAAGCGGTAATAACGGCGTCCGAGGCGGCGGCCCTGGGTATAGATTGGATATTCGCTC
>JAAYVI010000116.1 GCA_012517235.1 Elusimicrobiota bacterium
AAAAGTTTTAACTTTATTTTTTCCTTTGGCGCCGGCAAAATATAAAATAGACGAAGAATCCATCCCTCCCGATAGAAAAATGCCCAGCGGAACGTCCGAAACCGTTTGTTCCCGAACGGCTTTTTCCAATATAAAAGATGTCTCTTCCAAAAAATTTTTATCTATTTTATTTTCTTCGGTCTTAGGAAAACTCCAGTACTTCATTATATTTTCTCTGCCCTGAGAAAAAATAAGAATACCGGCCGGAGGCAGTTTTTTGATTTTCTCGTATATGCTTGAATTCCCGGGAGAATAACCCAAATAAAAGTAATTATTTAAATAACGAGAATCAATTTTTCTATCTAAAAAATCAATTTTTTTAAAAGCTTTTATTTCCGAAGCAAAATATATTTTATTACCGTCTATAAAATAAAAAAGAGGTTTTATTCCGAAATGATCTCTGGCAAGAATCAATTTCTTTTCCGTTTTATCGTATAAAGCAAAAGCAAACATACCTCTTAGTTTGGCAAACGCTTCCTCTTTATGATCTTCGTAAAGATGAGGCAGTATTTCTCCGTCGGAAAAGCCTCTAAATCTATGTCCTTTTTTTTCAAGTTCGCCACGCAGTTCCTTAAAATTATATATCTCGCCGTTAAAAACGCAAACATATCTTTTATCTTCGTTAAAATAAGGCTGAGAACCGCTTTTTAAGTCTATTATCGAAAGTCTTCTTATTCCCAGAGAACATAACTCGTCTTGATAAAATCCTTCTTCGTCAGGCCCTCTGCGATAAAGAGAGTCCGTCATATTTTTAATCAAATTCGGGTTATAATCTCCGAAAAAACCGGCTATTCCGCACATTTTAAGCCCCTATTAAATTATTAAAAACTTTATGAATTCCGGCGCAAAATTTTTCAACGGTATATAAACCGGCCTTTTTTATACCTCTTGAGGACATTATTTCGGCAGTTTTTACGTCGGATAAAATCGTTTCAATCTTAAATGCTAACTCTTTTTCGCCGTAAGGATCAAAATATTCGGCCGCATCTCCCAATATTTCAGGCATACAAGAAGCGTTAGAGCTTAGAACGGGGCAACCGCAAGCCATTGCTTCCAAAGGAGGAAAACCGAAGCCTTCGTATAAAGAAGGATACACAAACAAAGAAGCTCCGAAGTAAAGAGAAGCAAGTTCTTCGTCGGATACGGATTTTATGCAAATTAACTCTTTTGGTTTATCCTTAAAAACGCTATCTCCTCCGCAAAAAACCAAAGAATATTCTTTTTTTACCTTATCCGGCAAAAAACCGTAAGCTTTAATAAGTAAATTTAAATTTTTATGAGCGGAGAAATTACCGGAATAAAAAATATATTTTTCTTTCAATCCTAATTTTTCAAGAACTTTTTTCGCATATTCTTTATTTAATTTTCCGAAAACGACGTTATCCACCGCGTTATAAACCACATTTATCTTAGATCCGGCTATCCCGACAATCTCTTCAATATCTTTTTTTGAATTTTCCGATACCGTGACAATCTGAGAACCTTCTGAGTATGTTTTTATTAATCTTTTAAGTATAAATCTGTCGGAAAAAGAAATAGGATATAGCAAGGGGATTATATCGTGAACCGTTATCAAAGAAGGAATATCTATATTAAGGGGTCTTTTATAATAAGGAGAAAAATATATGTCCGGTTTTTCTATTCTTAATACTTTCTTTAAAGAGATTTGCTCCCATACCTGAACGGAAAAAGAATTTATTTTGTCAAATCTGCAGTATTTGGGAATATCGAAAGGTATTTCGGTAAATTTATCTCCAAATAAAATAAATTCAAAATTTTCGTAATATTTTCCGAAATTAACAATTAAATTTTTTAAATACCTCCCTATTCCGGTCATTTTTCCGTTTTTAAATTCTCTTACGTCTATGGCTATCTTTTTCATAGTAATTGAAAGTAAATCTTATTAATTTGAGAAATATGTACGTCCAAAGAAAATTTTGACTTAAAAGTATTAAAAGCGTTTTCTTTGATTGGCGCGTCGGAATTTAAGGCTTTTAATAAACTTTCGGTTAAGCTTAAAGTATTCGGTTCGCATAAAAAACCGTTTATTCCGTTTTCTATTATCTCCCTATGTCCGCCTAAATTTGTGGCGACTACGACTTTTCCCAAAGACATAGCTTCTATCAAAGTTCTCCCAAAAGCCTCTTCTATCGTAGAAGCGGAAACCACCATATCGCAAGCGTTCATATAATCGGCAATATTATCCGTATAGTTTTTAAAAATAAATAAAGAAGATATCGAAGAATAATAAACCTTTCTTTTTATTTTTTCTTTCTTTTCTCCGTTTCCGCATAAAATAAATTTTAATTTATATCCTTTGGCTATCAACGCAAAAGCCGACTCCACAAACAAATCATGCCCTTTACAACGCTCGAATCTTGAAAAAATACCTATTAATTTTTCAGTTTCCGATACTCCCAATTCTTTTCTCATGTCTATTTTAGAAGGCAAAAAATCATCCGAAACGGTATTAAATATCACGGATATTTTTTTATGCCAAATTTTTGAAAATTTATTTTTTACTGCGGCGGAAACCGCTATAATCTTAGCGCTTAAAAAAGCTACTATATCGTCTTTCAAAAAAGCTTTTTCCACGACCCTGACATGCCATACGAAGGGTATTTTCAGTATTTTCGCAAATATAGCCGAAAAAAAAGAATATTTTACGGTGGCGGCATTACAATGTATTATCTCAGGGTCATACTTTTTAATTTCTTTAAATAGTCTCGCAATAGGCACTATTTCATAATCTATTTTTTCTTTTTTTAAAATTTCGCAAAAGTAAGAGTACCGCGGCAAAAAAACTTTCTTGTCGGCTTTTACATTTTTTAACAAAATTAAAAGACTTTTTTGACCTCCTCCGGGAGGATCTATGGGAGAATCTATGTATAAAATCTTCATTTTATCAATCCATATAAAAAGAATACCACAGCTCAAAATTCAACAAAGACCAAAGATGCCCGGCATAATTTACTTTTCCTTCTTCATGCGTCTTAAACATCCTAAGTATTTCTTCTTTTTTAAAAAATTTCATGCAAGCGGAATTCTCTCTAAAAATAATTTCTTTTGCTTTTTCTCCCAAATCTCCCGCCATCCATTTTTTAAGCGGAACGCTAAAACCTTGTTTCTTTCTATATATTATTTCTTTTGGCAAATACTTTTCGGCGATTTTTTTAAAAATAATTTTATTTTCTTTGTTTTTTATTTTAAAATTAGACGGCAAAGAAGCGCAAAATTCGACAAGTTCGTGGTCCAACAGAGGAGATCTTACCTCTATATGATTCGCCATAGAAGCCCGATCTACTTTCACATTAAGATCGTCGGGCAAATAAATTTTAAAATCACAGTATAAATGTTTATCCGTTTCGATTTCGGACTTGCACTCGTAATAGGTGTTTTCCATTATTTTTTCGGCTAAAGAAAGACCGCATAAATACTTAATTTCGTCTTTATATAATACATTTTTATGTTCCGGCCTAAAATAAGAAACATATCTCAAGTATCTTAGCGGATAAGATAATTGCGCATAATCAAGATATTTTTTTAAATCGCCAAAACGCAGTTTGGAAAAAATTTTTTTAATATTATGCGGCAGGATATCCCAAAAATAAAAAATATCGTTAAAATTATACCAATCGTATCCGGCAAAATTTTCATCTCCTCCGTCTCCGCATAGAACGCATTTTATTTTATTTTTCAAAACCTTTGTCATAGCGAAATAAGCAATCGCGGAAGAGTCGGCATACGGTTCGTCAAAAAAAGCCGGCATTTCTTCAAAAATCTGATTAATATCCGAAACGCATAAAATCTCATTGTGATTCGAAGAAAAAATTTTAGCTGCCATAGCGGAATATTTTTGCTCGGAATATTCTTTTTGATCGAAAATAACGCTATAGGTATTTATGGGATGAGCGCTTTCCCGGCTCATATAATTTAGCACCATAGCCGAATCCAATCCTCCGGACAAAAAAAGGCCTACCGGGACATCGGCTTTAAGTCTTATTCTTACGCTCTCTATAATTTTATTCTCTACGCTCTCAGAAGCTTCTTCGAAAGACATTTCTGTTTTATTTGAAAAATCCAAGTCCCAATACTTGATAATATTTAAAGAATTCTCTTTCAATATTAAGCAATGTCCGGGCAGTAATTTTTTTATTCCTTTTACGGCGCAATATTCTTTCGGAATATATCTATAAGACATAAACAAGTCCAAAGAATCGAGATCTATTTCTTTTTTTACGGAAGGATGCTTTAAAATTGCCTTTAATTCGCTTGAAAATATGAGATGTCCTGACTGTAAGGTATAATAAAAAGGTTTTTTACCCAATCTGTCTCTTGCCGCAAAAAATTTATTATCTTTAAAATCATACAAAGCGAAAGAAAACATCCCCCTAAGCTTTGAAAGCATGTCCTCCTTGTATTCCTCGTACAAATGTATCAACACCTCGGCGTCGCCGGTGCTTTTAAAAGTGTGCCCATTATTCAAAAGTTCTTCTCTTAAATGCTCATAATTATATATCTCTCCGTTAAAAATCAATACTATTGAAGAATCTTCGTTTAAAATAGGCTGATTTCCGGTATTTATATCCACTATCGAAAGCCGCCTGAAGGCAAAACCGACATTATTTTTTATAAATAAACCTTCGTCATCCGGACCTCGATGTTTTAGCGAAAAAGACATCTCGCTTAAAACTTTGCGCGAAGGAGATTCGTTTTTTAAATTTATTATTCCCGTTATTCCGCACATTTTTCAAACCTCATAAACTTTTTTTATATCCGTAAAAGATTTTTCAAATGAAAATTTTTCTTTAAAAAATTTTAAAGAATTTTCGCCCATAGTTTCTCTTTTTTCCTTATTGGAAGCCAAAAAACTTATGGCGTTTCCGATTGCTTTGACGTCTCCTTCCGGATAAAGAATTCCGTTAACGCCGTCAAAAACTATTTCCTTATTTCCTCCGACATCCGATGCTATCAAAGGAAGACCAAAACCGGCGGCTTCGGATAAAGCCGAAGAAAAACCTTCTCTTTGTTTAGAATTAAGTATAAAAGCGTCGCTTAAATGAAGTATGTCTCCCGGTTCTTCTACCCATCCGTAGAAAATAACTTTACTCTTCAAACCCAAAGAATTTGATATTTCTTCTAATTCTTTTCTATGAGAACCGTCTCCTCCTATTAAAAAAATCCAATTTTTATCCGAATAATACGAAAAAGCTTTTAATATATCGTCTACACCTTTGAGTTTTTCCAGCCTTGCCAAAGTTGAAAAAATAAAATCCGCGGCAAATTTTTCTTTGTTTTTTTTGTCGGAATTTCTCCAACCTTCCAATCCTAAACCGCCGTTATATATAACGGAAATTTTTTTTCTGTCTATTTTTACTTTTTTAGAAAACCAATCGGCGCAAAACATAGAAACCGCCAAATATTTATCTGTAAAAAAAGAAAATATCTTTTCCCTTATAAAATCTCTGCGCGAGAAGTCCGGATATATCGTAGGTATTTTAGCTATTTTTTTTCTTACAAAAGGATAAAAAAAACATGCCGCAACGGAAAAACCGTTGGAATAAGGACTATGAGAATGAATTATATCGGGAGAAAAATAAAAAAATTCTTTCCATAATTTAAACAAATGAAACGGATTTTTTATATTATTTACGGACAGCAATCGGCAATCTATGCCGTTTTCAATTAATTTTTCAAAGTAATACCCGCCTTTATTTAAACATAAAATTCTTAATCTTATATTTTCCATAAAAAATCTTTTTGAAAAAAGATAAAACATCCTTTCCAATCCTCCCGAACCCAAATTATCGACCACATATAATACGGAAGGTATTCTTTTCTTAAAAGATAGAATTTCCTTATAGATTCTATTTATACGCGGAAAGATAAAATTACTTGAAAATTTTTTATATCCTACTTCAAAAGCTTTATGAGACATTTTTAAATACAAATCTTTATTTTTCACAAAATTGAAAATTTTTTCGCAAGCCGTTTCCAAATCTTTAAGATCGAATAGGGTTCCCGAAATACCGTCTTCTATGATTTGTCTATGAGAAGAGATATCGCTTAAAATACAAGGTACTCCGCAAGATACGGCTTCTATGACCGATGTCGGCAATCCCTCCGACTTTGAAGAAGATATATAAAAATCGCAATTTGACATTTCCTCTTTGGGATTTAAAGACATACCTCTAAGAAAAATTTTATTTTCCATCCTTTTTTCTTTTATTTTTCTTTCTATTTTTTTTCTTTCTTCTCCTTCCCCTATTATATGCAGTTCGAATTTATCAAAATATTTCTCGGAAAAAAGAGAAAAAAGGTCTATCAAAAAATCATAATTTTTTATCGGATGAAGCCTTCCTACCGATTTAAAGACAATCTTTTCGTTTATTTTTTTGACATGAGGATAAACTTCGGGAAAATCGGAAAAATTAGGAATCATTATAAGTTTATTTTCGGCAATCATACATTTTTTTCTGAGAAGATAAAAAATTTCTTCGGAAACGCATATAAATTTATCGAAGAAAAAGGATTTTATAAAATAGTTAAATCTTATTTTTTTATTTTCATAAAAAATCAAAGGAGAATGTACGGTAGAAATGCGTCCTATGCCGGTAAAAAAAGCCGAAAAAAAAGACAAATAATCCGAATCGGGCAAATTCGAGTGAATTAAGTCTATTTTATTATCGATTAAGAATTTTCTTAAAGTAAAAAATGTATTTAAAGTTTTAAGCTTTTTAAATTCGAATCTAAACAGATGAGCGCCTAAAGTCTCAAATTCTTTTTTAAGAATGTCTTGCCCGCTCCAATAGCAAACATAGAAATCCGCCTTTCTTCCTTCATATTTTTTTATTATTTTTAGAATATATTTTTCCGCGCCTCCCAAATCCAAGCTTGGGATTAAAAAAGCTATTTTTATTCTTTTCATATTTTTTTTAAAATTTCCGCTTGTAAAAAAACTATCTTCTCTCTTGAAAAATTCTTGGCCTCTTCATAAGCATAAGCGGACATTTTTTCCATTTGTGTTCTGTTCGAATATAGAAAATTCAAATAAAAAAACCAATCTTCTTTTTTACGAATTAAAAAACCGCTAAATCCGTCTTTAATGACAAAAATATTTTCCCCAAAAGCCGTAGCGAGAGGAACCGCGCCGTAAGACATATATTTTAAAACCTTATAAGCGCATTTTCCTTTTTCCCATTCTCCTTGAGAAAGAGGCATAATCCCCGCATGCAGTTCTTCCAAGAAAAATCTTTCTTCTTCAATGCCCCATTTGAAAAATTTAAAAGCAATCTTCTTAAAATTGGGCTCCGAAGAAGACATTATAAGCAGTTGAGAGTCGAAAGAATTTAATGCTTTATATAGCTCGTCTTCTATTTCGTAAAGATACTTAAAATTAGATTCGCTTCCGAGCCAACCTATTTTAAATATATTTTTTTCTCTTTTTACCGGAAAAGCTTTCGGTAAATCTACCGGGGTAGGAATTAAGAAAGAATTATTATTATTTTTTTTCGCATATTCTAAAAGATAATGAGAGCCGGCAAATACCGCATCGGCATTCCTTATTATATCTTCGCAAGAATTAAAAGGTTTCAAAAAAACGGCGTCGTCAAAATCAAAAATAAGTTTCGAATGATTTTTTTTTAAGATCTTTGTAAGAATAAAAAATCGAATTCTATCCAATAAACCTATTCTTTGAGAATATCTATGGAGCAAAAATATATTATTTTTATTATAAAAACGAATAATTATAAAAATAAGACTAAAAATATTAATCATCATATACATTCTGCGGATTAAACTATTTTTAGATTTCAAAAAATAAGGAGACAGAATTTTTATTTTTAAAAAGTTAAAGCGCTTTAGAAAAGAGGCGTTTTCATAGATCCTTATCCTGCTTGAAGGGTCCGAAATATCCTTTTCGGGAAGTAAAAAAAGATTTATTATTTTTTTTCCCATATTATCTTAAATATTTTTTCATTATCGAATCTGCCCGATAATCCGTCATAGAAAGATTGTATTATTATCTTTATTCTTTTTATTTTATTATCTCCCCAAAAAAAAGCATCGCGCATATTTCTTATCAAAGTTAATATCATTCTTAATATGAAAATAATTTTGTTAGCGGCTTTAATTTTACCCAAATATGTGGAATTTCTTAAGTTAAAATAAATTATCCAAAATTTATCGTAAACCACCATGTTTTTATAAATTCCAAAAAAAGAGCTCGGCGATTCGATAATTTCGCTTTCGTCGATATGAAAAACTTCGCTTTCTTTTATAAGAAATATGGGATACTTTTCCTTTATTCTAAAAGACCACTCCAAATCGTCATAATGAAAAAAAAACCTTCCGTCCGGAACGCCTGCTTCGCGTACAATCTCATTATGCGCGAGAAAACCAGGAAAAGAGGAATAATCTACCCGTATGGGACTTTCTTTTGACAAATCCGCAGGAACGGCCGCATTGCCGTAAACATTGTCAAAATTATAATATCCGCAAAAGCCTCCGAGTATTTTTCCGAACTTATTTTTTTTGATTGAAGCATAAGCGGCTTTTTTGTTTTTTTGAGCCCAATAAACCAATTTCTCAAGAGCGTCTTTAGACGCTACGCAATCGTCGTCCATAAGCCAAAAAAAATCAAAAAAATTTTTTTCAAGCAAATTATTTAACAGAAAAGCGTATCCGCCGGATGCGCCTATATTCTTAGAAACTGACGAATAATATAAATTCAAAAATTCTCCGTTTGCCTTTTTTATAAGATATTCGCCAAATCTATTAAAATCTTTTTTGGTTTCTTCTTTAACCGAAATATCAAGTTTATCCTCTATAAACTCTAACGTATTTTCTTGAGGAGAATTATCGAATAAAGCCAAAGAATCCAAAGGATAACTTTGATTTAAAAGAGATCTCAAACATTCTATCAGTTTTTCTTTTTTCTTATAAGTTACGGTTAAAGAGCAAATTTTTATTTTCCGCATAATTTAAATCCAAAATAAAATTTTTTTCTTTATTATAAAAAAAATCATAGCGCAAGAAACATAAATTTCGGACAATAAAAAAATCAAAGCCGCGCCTTCGACATGATATTTTGCCGAAGTGGCAAGCATACCGGTTACGGCAAACAAGCCGGCCGAAGATATAATAAATAAAAATTCTTTTTTAAAATTAAGAGGTATCATTATTTGAGTCCCTAAAATATTGCTTACGGAGACAAGAAATATTATGAAAGACATAATTTTAAGGGCTTTAACCGAAGCCATATACTCCCAGCCAAATAGCAAATTGATTATATCCGAGGAAAAAATAAAAATAAGCGCCGAACAGGAAAAAGAAAACGTAAAAAATATGGGAAGATATTTTTTCAAATTTTGCACGCATTCTTTGGGATTAAAATTTATCTTTTCGACCATATAAGGATATAATGACTGGAAAAGCGGAGAAAATAGACCCAAAAAACTTTTTATTATCTTTTCGGCGCATGAATAGAAAGCCGCTTTTTCTTGACCAGCGAAAATTCCTATTAATACTACATTAGACGAGGTATATAAAGAAGAAGAAATTATCGAAAAAAACATTTCTTTTCCTTCTTGAACGGACTTTATTAATCCTTTAATATCCGGCATTATAAAAAATATCTTAACCTTTTTAAAAAGATAGAAGTAAGATATCAATAATGAGAAAAATATACCCAAACAACTTATTATCGGAATTAATATATAATCTGAAGGTTCATTAACAAAATAAAAAAGTCCGAATATTGAAACGGTTTTTGAAATTAAGCTCGAAAAAGAAAGAATTTTCATTTTCTCAATACCCT
>JAAYVI010000014.1 GCA_012517235.1 Elusimicrobiota bacterium
ATGCAGGAAGAACTTTTGGAAGCCAAAGCCAAATTTTGGGCCGGCAAACTAAGCGACCCTTCTTTTTCTCTTTCTTCTTTGAGAAGAAATCCGGGAAGCGAAATAAAAAGCTCTTTTCTAAAACAGCAATTCTATTCCCTTATGGAAAACTTTAAGAAAACCGGAGAAACATCTTTAAGCGATAAAGAAAAGGAGTTGCTAAAAGAACTTTTTAAACAAGAAAGATCCTATATGGACGAATGCGGGATATGAGGGTTTTATGAAAAAGGTTCTTATAGCCGACGACGATCCTCAAATAAGAAAAGTTCTTACGAGAACCTTCAGCGGACCTAATTGGCAGGTTCTGGAAGCCGAAGACGGAGAAAAAACAATAAACTGCGTAAAACAAAATTATCCCGACTTGATTATTTTAGACATAAATATGCCAAAGGTAGGCGGAAAAGAAGTTTTGGGACTTATAAGAAAAGACATAAGAACCATGATGATACCCGTCATAGTAATAACCGGATATGACAGTATGCTTGGGAAAATAAACGGCCTTGAAATGGGCGCCGACGATTATATAAACAAACCTTTCAATATAAACGAAATACTTTGGAAAGCAAATAATCTTATACAAAGACAGATAATGGCAATGGCGGCAAACCCTCTGACCGGACTTCCGGGAGCGCCTTTGATAGAAAAAGCGGCCGCGGAAAAAATAAAAGACGGAAAAACTTTCGCTTTTATGTACATAGACATAGACAATTTTAAGGCTTATAACGATTCTTACGGATATTTGAAAGGAGACGAAGCCATTAAAAAAACCGCGGAAATATTAAAATCGCTATACGACAAATATACGAATAATTACTTTGCGGGACATATAGGAGGCGACGACTTTGTGGTTATATCTTCGCTTGAACAATGCGAGAAAATAGCCGACGAAATAGCTTTAAGATTCGATATGGCGATTAAAGAACTTTATAATCAAGACGATTTCAAAAAAGGATTCATAGAAAGCCTGGACAGAGAAGGCAAAAGCAAGATATTTCCGCTTATGCGTCTTTCCATAGCCATAGTAACAAACGAAAAAAGGACTCTTTCGCACTACGCAAAAATAATAGATATCGCTTTCGAAATCAAAAAATATTTGAAGTCTTTTAAAGACAGAAAAGGAAGTTTATTTTTAAAAGACAGAAGAAAAGATTAAATAAGCTTTTTTACAAATTCCGAAGACTCGTCTAAAACTTTTTTTATAATTTCTTTTTCTTGTTCGCTTTCCCCTTCGAATTTAAAATCATATCTGAAAATTATTTTCAAACGATTATCGGAAAGACTCATTCTCTCAAATCCGTTATTTTGCCAAAAAACGCTTGTTTTATTTTTTCTTAATTCGCCTAACATACCATAAGCCTTGTTTTTATCGTTTGTTTTTACTTGATAATAATCCCAATAAGGCGGAAAATCTTCGCTGTTTAAATAAGGAGAAACTTCAAATTCCAATCCGCAAGAATTTTGCGCTTCGCATAAAACTTCAAGTCTCGAATATTCTTTTCTGTCGTATTTGCTTCCCGTTTCTCCGTTTTCCATGTCCAGCCGAATATTTACCGAATTCCAAATGCCTTTTATGTCGTACTTACCGTCTTTGCCGAAATATCCGCTGTCGCAAATTTCAAGATTTAGCTTCTCGCCTATTTTAAGAAGCGCTATATTCTGCAGAAAAAAAGCGCCGTAATAAACTCCGAAAGAAGAAAGCGCCAAAAGCGCGGCCGATGCGGGTAATGTCCAAAAGGGAAATTCGCCCGACATAAAGTAAAGCAAAATAAAGATCATGGAAGAAACAAATAAAGCCCCGCTTAAAGCGGCTACCGCTATTTTTATCATATTTATAAATTGATATCTTAAAAACCTTTTAGGCAGATTTAAAGGAGCTCCGGAAAAAGCGGTCAAAGCCCCTATAAAAGCAAGTAATACCCCGGAAACGCCCAAAAAACTTACTCCGGACGGAGAATATTTAAGCAAAGCCATACCGGCAAAAAGCATTACGAAACCTGCGATAATTATCATACGGAAAAATTATATAAAATTCATCCTTTCGGATGATATTTTTTATGTATTTCTTTAAGTTGAGAATTATCCAAATGTGTATATATTTGTGTGGTACTTAAACTGGAATGCCCCAACATTTCGCTTATCGACATCAAATCGGCCCCTCTCTGTAAAAGATGAGTGGCAAAGCTGTGACGTAAAAGATGAGGATGTACGTTTTTATCTATTCCGGCGGCCGAGGCAAAAGCTTTAATGTCTTTCCAAAGCTGAATTCTGCTTATTTTCTTACCAGATTTATTTAAAAAAACATAGCTTTCGGCGGATTTGGAAGAGAATCTCAGGTTTCTCTCCTCTATATATCGCTTCAAAACCGCGCAGGCTTTTTCGTTCACGGGAACCAATCTTTCCTTGGAACCTTTGCCGAAAACTCGTATCCAGCCCTGAGGCAAATTCAAATCTTCCGTCTTAATATTGATAAGTTCGGATATTCTTATTCCGCTGGCGTATAAAAGCTCCAGAGCGGCCGCCGTTCTAAGCGAAGAATATTTTTCGTCGGTTTCCAAAGACAAAAGCTTTTCGGTTTCGTTTTGGGATAAGGTTTTCGGCAGTTTTTTTTCCGGGCGGGGCGCCTTAAAACCCTGTAAAGGATTTTTTTTAAGAATATTTTCCAGAGCCAAAAATTTATAAAAGGCTTTTGCGGCTTCGGTTTTTCTAAAAAGAGAAGACGCCCTTAATCCTTTTTTTTTGCCGGCCCAAAGATATTCTCCGAAACTATCGGAATCGACCTTCAAAATATCCAGTCTTCTTTTTTCGCAATAATCGAAAAAAAGCTTCATATCCTCGCAATAAGAATACGAAGTGTTTTTGGATAAATTTCTTTCGAGAGAAAGATATCTTCTAAAAGCGTCCAAATATTCTTTCGAATCCATCTTGAAGGTTAAAAATTACTTTCCCTTTTTTATTTTTTCCTCTTTTTTTTCTTTTGCCGTTTCTTGAGTTTTTTCTTGCGCCTTTGCGGCCGGATTTAAAAGTTTGTCTTTAAGTTCTTTTTCTATTTCCGCCGCTATTTCCGGCTTTTCTTTGAGAAAAGATTTGGCGTTTTCTCTGCCCTGTCCTATTCTTTCTCCTTTATACTCAAACCAGCTTCCCGTTTTTTCTATAAGTCCGGTTTCCACGCCCATATCCAAAATACATCCTTCTCTGGATATGCCTACGCCGTTTACCATTTCAAATTCGGCGGCTCTATACGGCGGAGCTACCTTATTTTTTACTGTCTTTACTCTTATTTTCGCGCCGGTAACCAAATCGCCCTGTTTAATGGTTTCTATTTTTCTTATATCCAATCTGACGGAAGAATAAAATTTCAATGCCAGCCCTCCGGGAGTGGTCTCGGGATTGCCGAACATTACGCCGATTTTATGCCTTATTTGATTTATAAAAATTATGGCGGTTTTGCTGTTTGCGGCTATGGCGGTAAGTTTTCTTAATGCCTGCGACATAAGCCTGGCCTGAAGTCCCACATGTTGATCGCCCATTTCACCTTCTATTTCCGCTTTGGGAACCAATGCGGCTACCGAATCTATGACTATTATGTCTACCGCGCCGGAACGAACGAGTTTTTCGGTTATTTCGAGAGCTTGTTCGCCGCTGTCGGGCTGAGATATGAGCAAATTATCTATGTCCACGCCTATTTTTTTGGCATAAAAGGGATCCAGAGCGTGTTCGGCGTCGATGAAAGCGGCCATTCCCCCCGTTTTTTGCGCTTCGGCTATTATATGAAGCGTCAATGTGGTTTTACCGCTGGCTTCCGGACCGAAAATTTCTATTACTCTGCCCCTGGGAAGTCCGCCTACTCCCAAGGCTAAATCCAAAGAGAGAGCGCCGGTAGGTATTACCGAAACGGCGGTTTTAGCCGACTTCTCTCCCAATTTCATTATGGCTTCCTTGCCGAATGCTTTTTCTATCTGGCTTAAGGCCGCGTCAAGCGCTTGTTTTTTTTCGTCTTTTGACATTTTTCCTCCGAAACGTTTATATTTTTAGCAAAAATTAAAATCTATCCTACTTTTAGTATAACATATTACCGCGACAGATTCTGTCGCGGTAATTTAAGTCCATAAATCCGCTTTTTTAGTCATTTCCGAAAGTATTTCTCCCGCTTTTTTCGCCGATTCTTCTATGTCGTCTTCCCTTTTTATATAAATAGGTTCTCCGTATACTATTCTCGCGCGGGAAAAAGGCATAGGTAATTCGTATTTATCCCAGGCTTTTTCAAAAATTTTCTTTTTTTGAGCCGAGCAAGCGACCGGAATTACGGCCGCTTTATTTAGTCTGGCCAAATAAAAAGCTCCGCCTTTGGCTTGATAAATAGGGCCTTTGGGGCCGTCGGCGGCAAAAGCGCAGTCGTAGCCTTCTCTCATTGTTTTTATCATTTCCCTGAGAGCCTCCATGCCGCCTCTTGTGCTGGATCCTCTTACGCATTTATATCCGAAACTCTCCAATATTGCGGTTTGCAAATCGCCGTCTTTTGATAAGCTTGTAAGTATCGCTATTTTATTTTTTCTATGAGCATAAACGGTCAAAAACTGTCTTCCGTGCCAGAATATATAAACTATTTTTCCGCCGGAGGATTTCACTTTTTCCGCCGCTTCTTTGTTTATGAATTCAAAACGCAAAGTTGCGGATATGGCGGAAATCAAAAATCTCGCCGCAAAGGACAAAATAAGATTTTTTAAAGAAAGAGTTCTTTTCATTACAGTTAATTATATAAATTATTGAATTTGACCTTTAAGTTATTTAAAATTATCTTAGACAGGGAGAAAAAATGAAAAAAATCTTATTTATAATTTTAACCTTATTTCCGCTTTTTGCTCAAGCGGCGACCGTTTATCTCAAAGACGGAACTAAAATAGAAGGACAATTCGAAGGCTTAATGGACGACTTTTATATGATAAGAACAAAATACGGAGTATTAACCGTAAAGAAAGACGAAGTCGTAAATCCGCAAGAGCTCGAGCCGAAAGAATCCGGCGAGGTTTCTGTTTCTTCTCAAAGCGCCTCGCAGCAAACACTGTCTACTCAAGCCGTATCGGAATCGTCTTCATCTTTTCAAAGCGAAAATATTTCGATATTTACATTGGAAATAGCGGCTTCGAGCGATACGGTTAATAAAATTTTTTTTGAAAACAAAATAGCCATAGCGACAATGACTTACAATACTAAAAACGAATTGATTTCTTCGTCCGGAGAAATAAAAAACGGAAAATATTCGAGATTTTATCCTTCGGGAAATATCCTGTCCGAAATTTATTTTGAAAACGGAAAAGAAAACGGTTTGGCCAAATTTTATTATGAAAACGGAAATCTCCAAACCAAAGCGGAATATAAAAACGGCGTTTTGGACGGGGCGGTTTATTCTTATTCGCCGGAAGGAAAAATTTTAGCGGAACAAAATTACAAAGAGGGCGTTTTGGACGGGGATTTTATAGAATACGCTCCCGACGGAACGGTTAAAAATAAAACGGTTTATATAAAAGGCGAAATATTAAAGCCTCAAGAAAATAAAAAATCTCAGGAAAAGCCCGTAATGGAAACCGCTCTAAAGGCCAAAAAAGTCAAAGTGGCCAGAGGTTATAAATTTTTGGTTTACTCGGATAAAAAATACAAAGCCTCTTTTATAATAGACGAAAACGGCAACAATCTTTTAAATCATAAAAGCGGAACATTGCCCGACGGGAATCTTAAAGTAATCTCCGAGGACGGATCGTTAACGGAAGAGTTCTTATTTAAAGACGACGAAATAAAAAGCTATCTAAAAACCGACGGCGGAAAAACCGAATCTTTTTCATACGATAAAGACGGCAAAGCGATCAAAAAATAACGATTCTAAATTTTCTTTTCAAAAAGAAGCGGATCTGAAGAGTTTCTCGAAAAACCCATCGCGATCAAATATTTTTCGTGAGCTTTGTTATCGGTAACGGCTTTTATTTTTTCAAACCCGTAAAATTCCTGCGCGGCCTGAGCGGAATTGTAAAAACATCTGGCATTTTTCAAATCTCTGTAATCTGGAATTATATAGTCTAAAATCACATTTATATCTTTACCCTCTCTTAAAAAAATAAAAGCTCCTACCGCCGAAAGATTTCTCATAATAAGAAAACATTCGGCTTTATCCAAATCCGCATCCGAAAATCTCGGAAAAAAATTTATTATGTCTCTGCCGTTATATGAAAGGAAATATTTCAAAAGCTTGTCTCGGCCGGAGATTTTGATAAATTTAAAAATATCTTTTTTATTTTTTAGAGCATATATGTAATACAAATCTACGCAAGCGACAAAAAGATTTGCCGCAAAAACCGCATAAGCTTTTATATAAAGTCCGTAGAAAACAAAAATAAGCGCCCCGACTAAATTTATTACTCTAAGCCGAAACACATTGCTCATAAGCAAAGATACGGCCACTAAAACCGAACCGGAATATCCCAATATTTCTATCATCTGACTCCTCCGGCCAAAGCGGGCTCGTTTTTATAATAAGCCGACGTTATCTTTGCTATTTTGGATATAAAATCTTTTCCGCTTTTATAACTTGGCACTTCGGCGGTAAGTACGATTACCAGATAATCGCCGCCGGGAGAAAAAACTATGCCGGCATCGTGACAGGCTTTTCTCAATAATCCCGTTTTATGTCCTATTTCCCATTCGCGCGGCAATCCTTTTCTCAGTCTTGACTTACCCTTTGTTCTTTTAAGTATCTCCATCATCGTACGGCTGGCATTTTTATTTATAAGCCTGCCTTCGTATATCTTTTCAAAAAGACCGCTAATTTCTCTTGCCGTAGTATAGTTTTCTTCCTTAACCGGATTTGAGCTTAAGCTCATTCCGCTTTCGTTTATATTTGTTATAAGAAGCCCGAGTCTTAAAAATTCTTTCTGCAGATTTTCCATTCCGAAATAATCTATCAACATTTGGGCCGCGGTATTGTCGCTTTCCGTTATCATTTTATAAATTATTTCCATCAAACTTATCCTGGTTCCTTCTCTTGCCCATTTTAAAGTTCCGGAACCGGCGCGCCTGTCTTTTTTTGTCAGAGGTATTTCTTTATTAAGATCTATGCCGTCTCTAACAGCTATGGAAAACACGGAAGCCATAATCGGAACTTTCACAAGACTGGCCGAAGGAAATTTTGAATCCGCTTTATAAGACCATTCTCTTTTTGTGTTAAAATCTTTTATATAAATCGCCGTTTTACCGGGATATCTCAATGCAGTTTCTTTTATTTTTTCGATCATTTCATTCCAATAATATTCGTCCATGACAAAAATTTTTTCTTCTTCTTTATATTCTTTACGAGAGGAAAAAAAACCGGATTTATAAGCGAAAAAAAGGCCGAAAATCGCTATTACCGCGGGATAAATCGCGTTTCTAAGTTTCATCGCGAAGCTATTATTTTATCTTCATCGAAAGGCCTTCGTCTTTCTCGTCGGCATCCACGAAAATCGTGTCGTTTTCTTTGGCCATATTGACCAATATAAATTCCGACATGGGATCTTCCACCATTTTTTGAACGGTCCTTATTATGGGTCTGGCGCCGTAATTGGGATCGAATCCTTTCTTGACAAGCAATTCTTTTGCTCTTTCCGTAATTTCCGTTTTAAGACCGCGTTCTTTAAGCTTGGAAGCTACTTTACCCAAATGTATTTCCAAAATCTTCCTCATATCCTCTTCGGTAAGAGGTCTGAAAACTATTATCTCGTCCACGCGGTTTATAAATTCGGGATTAAAAACTCTCTTTACCTCGTCCATAACCGTGTCTTTCATTTCGCGATAGTCTCTTTCTTTATCCTCTTGAGGAATAAAACCCAAAGACTTGCCTTTCGTTATAAGACGGGCTCCGACATTGGATGTCATTATGAGAATAGTGTTTTTGAAACTGACTTTATGTCCCAAACTGTCGGTAAGATTACCCTCGTCCATTACCTGTAAAAGTATGTTAAAAACGTCCGGATGAGCTTTTTCTATTTCGTCAAGCACCACCACCGAATAAGGCTTTCGCCTTACGAGTTCCGTAAGTTTTCCGCCTTCTTCGTATCCTACGTATCCCGGAGGAGCGCCTATAAGTCTGGAAACGGAAAATTTTTCCATATATTCCGACATGTCTATTCTAACCATCGAATCTTCGTTTCCGAATAAAAATTCCGCCAAGGTTCTGGCAAGCTCCGTTTTACCTACCCCGGTAGGGCCTAAGAAAATGAAATTTCCTATCGGTTTTTTAGGATCTTTCATTCCGGTTCTGGATCTTTTTATAGCTTGAGAAATTATCCTTACGGCCTCGTCTTGTCCTATAAGGCGCTTATGCAGCTCTTCTTCCATATGTATGAGCTTCTCCGTTTCGCTTTGATTAAGTCTGGTAACGGGTATGCCCGTCCATTTGGAAGCCACTATCGCGATGTCTTCTTCGGTTACTACCGGCCATTTCTTTTCTCTTTCTTCGCGCCACTTTTTCTTCATTTCGTCTATTTCTTTTTTAAGTTCTTTTTTCTTTTCTTTAAGTTTGGATAATTTGGCGCTTTCCTGTCCTTCCATAAGTTCTTTTTCTTTTTTACCCAATTCTTCCAGTTCTTTTTCCTTCGCTTTAAATTCGACAGGATAAACCGAAAGTTTAAGACGAGCTCTCGAACCGGCTTCGTCTAAAAGGTCTATGGCCTTATCGGGCAGAGCTCTGTCTGTTATATATTTATCCGAAAGCGACGCCGCCGTTATTATGGCATTTTCGGTATATTTGCATTTATGATGGTTTTCGTATTTTTCCTTCAAACCTTTCAATATCTCTATGGTTTCGTCCAAATTCGGCGGATCTACTATTATCGGCTGAAATCTTCTTTCCAAAGCCGGATCGTGTTCTATGTGCTTTCTATATTCGTCGAAAGTAGTTGCGCCGATACATTGCAATTCTCCTCTGGCCAATGCCGGCTTAAGCATATTGGAAGCGTCTATGGCTCCTTCTGCGGCGCCCGCTCCTATTACCGTATGAAGTTCGTCTATAAAAACTATTACGGAATTTTTAGCTTTTCTTATTTCTTCTATTATGCTTTTTAATCTTTGTTCGAATTCGCCTCTATATTTCGTACCCGCTACTATCGAAGCCAAATCCAGACTTAAAAGTCTTTTTCCGGCCAATGTGTCGGAAATATCCCCGGAAACTATTTTCTGAGCCAGTCCTTCCACTATGGCCGTTTTACCGACTCCCGGCTCTCCTATCAAAACGGGATTGTTTTTAGTTCTTCTTCCCAAAACCTGAACAAGTCTGTCTATTTCGTTTTCTCTGCCTATTACGGGATCTAAAAGTCCGTCTTTGGCATGTTGAGTCATATCTCTGGCAAATTCGTCCAATGTCGGGGTTTTGGTTTTTACGGTTTTTGCCGAGGCTCTCGGATGAGGGCTTTCTCTTTCTTCGTCTTTAGAATCGTCTTTATCGAAATTTCCGCTGTTTGCCGCGAGTATTTCTTCGGCTACCGCATCGTGTTTAATGCCCATGCTTTGCAAAATTTTTGAAGCTATTCCGTCTTCTTCTTTTAATATGCCCAGAAGTATATGTTCGGTGCCTATGAAGCTTTGTCCCATTTTTTGGGCTTCTTCGAAAGCGTGTTCCAGAACCTTTTTACTCTTGGTGGTAAATTCTATGTCGCCCAAAAGCATCATATTGTCGCCCGGCTTAAGTACTTCGCCGAGTTTGGATTTTATCCTTCTGGAATCGGCTCCCATTTTGGCGAGTATTCTCATCGCAAGAGAATCCTCCACCATAAGTATGCCTAACAGTATATGTTCGCTTCCTATGTAAGCGTGTCCCAGTCTTTTGGCTTCCTGCTGAGCGACATTTATTATCTTTTTTGCGTTTTCCGTAAATCTGTCGGACATATATCCTCCGCTTAAATTTTAGTTACGGTTATCTTAAATCCTTTTACTTCTCTGACTTTTACTTCTTCGCCTTCGGATATTTCTCCCGAGACGCTTTCGGCTTCCCATAATTCTCCTTCCACCAAAACTTTTCCCTTAGGAGAAAGAACGGTTTTGGCAAGACCTTTTTTTCCGGCCAAAGATTCTATTCCGGCGGCCGGTTTTCTCATTTGAGACTTTAAAACTATCCAGGCCAAAAAGGCGGCTACCGCCAAAATGCCGGCCAAATTTACTATCAGAATATCGGGCGAAACCGATATTCCGCTTATTTGCGGATTTTTAAAAAGTACCACGGTTCCGAGTATCACCGACACTATTCCTCCTATGGTAAGAAGGCCGTAGCTCATTACCTTTATTTCTATCAAAAAGAAAATAAAACCCAAAAGTATCAAAGCCAATCCGGCGAAATTTGCCGATAATGTTTGAAAAGAATAAAATCCCAGTATCATGGAAATCGCGCCGACTATGCCGGGAAGTATAAGCCCGGGATTGTAAAGTTCTATGAAAATGCCTACTGCGCCTATGCTCATTAGTATCATCGCTATATTGGGATCGGTTATCGTAGCCAAAAAATTCTGCCTTTTGCTCATATCGAAAAAATCGGTTTGAGGATTTTCGGATTTTATTTTTCCAAAGCCGGCCAAATTTCTTCCGTTTAACTTATTGAAAAAATCGTTTATATCTTCCGCGACAAAATCTATTACTTTCTTTTCCGCCGCTTCGGCCGCGGATATGGAATCGCTTTTGGTCACCGCTTTTACGGCCCATTCGACATTTCTTCCCTTCTGCTGCGCTATGGATTTTATATAAGCCGACGCGTCGTTTAAAACTTTTTCCTCCATGGGGCTTTTGTCGTTTTTTTCTTTTTTGTTTTTTATATCGGCCAAATCTCCGGCTCCTATCATAACGGGATGAGCAGCCCCGATATTTGTACCCGGACTCATCGCCGCCGCATGCGAAGCCATAGTTATAAAAACCCCCGCCGACGCGGCTCTGGCGCCTTTCGGACTTATAAAAACGCCTACGGGTATTTTGGAAGACAGTATCTTTTTTATTATTTCTCTCATCGACAAATCGAGTCCGCCCGGCGTATCCAATCTTATCAAAAGCATATCGTAATTTTCAGATACCGCTTTATCGGCGGCCTGCGAAATATATTCCGCGGCTATGGGAATTATGACTCCCGAATATGTAGCCACGAGAACTTTTTTAACCTGATATTCTTTTTCCGGGGCGCTTTTTTTATCGTAAGCGTTTAAAAAAGAGGAAGAAAAAAGAAAAGAAAAAAAGAAAGATAAAAACTTAATCATAAATCTCCCGCTCCGCAAAAATGCGGACGCTTCGCTATTAATTATACATTTTTTTAAATTTAATTATAAGTTGAGTATAATGTTCTTATGAAATCCCACACCGCATATTTATGGATGAACACATCCGAAAGATACGAAATAATAAACATAACCGGCATGGTCGAAGAAGAACTCAAAAAATCTAAAATAAAAGAAGGACTATGCCTTGTCAATGCCATGCATATAACCGCCAGCGTATTCATAAACGACAATGAGTCCGGACTTCATTCCGATTTCTTAAAATGGCTCGAGAAATTGGCGCCTTATTCTCCGGAAAAATATTCTCATAATCTATCCGGAGAAGACAACGGCGACGCTCACCTTAAAAGAACGATAATGGGAAGAGAAGCCGTAATAGCCGTTACAAACGGAAAATTAGATTTCGGCCCGTGGGAACAAATATTTTACGGAGAATTCGACGGCAGAAGGCGAAAAAGAATTTTAGTCAAAATAATAGGCGAATAAATTATTCTCTTCTTTTGGCTTGATATTGCTTCGTACATTCGAAATCGAAAACATAAGGACTTTTCCATGCTGTTTCAAAAAGGTCTTTGCCCAATAAGCCGGCCGTTTCGCCTTTTATTATAACCGCGGCGCCTCTGGTTTCATAAAAATAATCCTTTCCCCAATTTGAAGTACTCGCAATTAACATATCGCCGTCGGCCGTCAAATATTTTAAGTGCTCGACTCTCGAAAAAGGCACAAATCCCCGAGACGAAACCGGGATCGAAGATATTTTAATTTCTATGTTTTTTTTGCCGCAAAGTTTTCTTAAGGCCGAATCTTTCTTTTCTCCCAAAGCCCAGTCGGAAAAAATAAGTCTGACTTTAACTTCTCTTTGAGCGGCGTATAAAAAGGCTTCTTCGAGTTCGTAGAATTTTTTCTTATCCGAATATGTCATTACTTGCGCCGAAATCTCTTTCTTTGCCGAATTTATTATCTTCAAAATTTCATTTATTTCCGACGGATATTTTCCCCCCGCCGGAGAAAAGGCCAAGCAATAAGATACTTCCTTGCCCAATAAAACCCCTTTTTGCGGATTTTCGCATGAAATATCGGTTTTTATCTCTTTAAAAGAATCTTTTTTGGGATTTTTAGCTCCCGCCCAATCCGACTCAAAAATTTTCATAAAATCGGCCGCCGCTTTTTCGCTTTTTATCCTAAAACCAAATTCCCTTATCTGAGAAAGAGATCTCCAATCGAAATTTTGACTTCCGACATAAACCTCTTTGCCGTCTACTATAAAAAACTTAGAATGCTGAACGCCGCCGCCGATTTTTTTGAAATCTATTATTCGATAAGACATATTTTTACCTTTAAATAAAAAAAGGTATTTTTTACTCGTTTTAAGCATAGCTTTGTCGAATATGGCTCTTACTTTAACCCCTTCGCGGGCTTTCTTTCTTACGGCCTTTATTATCGGCTCCATCTCTTTTCCTTTTTCGCTCTCCACATAAAACTGCTCTATGTCCAAAGTTTTTTTAGCCGAATTTATCATATCTAACCAAACCTCTAAAGGACGCAAAGTCAAAGAAGAACCGTAAATTGTTTCGGAAGGAACGCTTTCCGCGGGAATAAGTTCGTCTTGAGAAAAAGCGGAAAAATTAAAAATCAACAGAAAAGCGGCGATTTTAAGCATAAGTCCTCCGAAAGTCCTAAAAGCAATAGGTCTAAAAAACGTTTAAAAATAGACCTAAGACCCTAATATTACTTAAACTTTAATTATAGAATTTTATTATGCGGTATTTTTTCATTTTACTGTTTTTATCGATAAATTCTTTCTGCCATCAGTTTAGAGATTTAAGCAAAGAAGAAATATACTTAAATCAAATAATTGCGGATACGCCAAATTATTCGATATCTCAAACTCCGCTTAAACCAAAAAATCCGAAAAATACTTTACCGAAAACATTGGACGGAAATCCTCTCATAGTCGTTCACGCATCGTCGTTTTTTGACGAAAATTTTCAAGCCAAAGAAGGAATAGATAAAATAGTTTCCGAATACGCCAAAAATAGCGAGAAAATAATTTACTTGATACACGAACAAAGCCCGTTAGGATACGAACTTTTTTATCCAAAATACAGATCTCCCGATTACGAAATTTTTTCGGCGGGCGGAGAACATAATCTTCCGATTGCCGGGAAAAAAGCGACCGTAGTCGGCGGTTTTTTCGGCAGCTATGACGGGGCCAGAGGTTGCCACGCTTTGGCATTAAGAGACGCCATAAGAATGCATTTTGAATTATCGCAAGAGCCTTTGGAATTAAATGTGCCTTTGGAAGCGGTATACTTTTACGAAGAAGATTTGCCTCTCATAAAAAAAATAAAAGAACTGGACCCTCAAAAAAACACCAAAGAAGAAATTAAAAAAACTTTTGAAAATTTTGCCGAACTTTTTTTTCTGGTAGATAATTTCGAAACATCTTCTCCCGACGCTTTGGGATTTGCGCATCCGTTTACGGATTTGAGTCTAAATCCTTCTTATAAGCCCGGAAGACCGGTAGACACCGCAGGATATTCTTTCGAAATATATTTTGAAAATATTCTTGTTTCATCTTTCGGCAAAGGACCGAAAAAAACAAGCATTAAAATAAGGAGAAAAATATGAAAATACTATTTTTGTTTTTTATGGCCGTATCTCAAAGTTTCGCCTTTGATTTAAAACTTAAAGAAGCAAAATCGGCCGAAGAAAATATTTTGGGCAAAACGCCTTTGCTGGAAATACTGTCCCAAAGGGACAGTTCTTCCGCCCTATTGGATTTGGCAGGAGACAAATTTACCGCATCTTATTCTCTTGACAACAATTGGGATTTATGGTTTTACATAAAACCGCAAATCGGCCTGGGGGCCGGAGCCTGGAAACTTGAAAAACTTAACGATAAAGTATTTTATTCCTACGGTCAAACCAAAGCGATAATAGCAAGAGAACAGGGAACAATATTTATACAATACTCAAGATATGAAAACATAGAAATAAGCGAAAAAGAACTTTTCGAAAAGCTATACGATAATTCTCCAAAAATAACTTTCGGCGGTCTTGTAACATACGCTTACTTGAGAAATATCTCGCCTTTAAGCGAAAAAGAAGGGATAATAACTTTAAGAAAAGACAATAATGGTAATTTATTTTATTCTTTAACCCAAGATTTTGAGATAAACGGAAAAACTCGCTGGCTTATGGCGGCTAACGGCGTTTTATACGGCTTAAAAATTTCGAACGGCGAACTTGTTTTTGTTTCAAAGCCCATAAATATACAAAAACTTTCTTTCTTAAACGAAGAAAAAACATATCCCCTCTATTAAAGAGAGGGGATACGGAATAAACTTTTTATTTTATATTTCAATTTTTTGGCTCTTCCCTTTACCGACATAATTTTCGTTAAATAACTCGCCGATTATTTTGAATCCCCAATTTATATAATACTTTCCTTTGCCCGAAGGTTTAAAAGTAATTTTAAAATTATTATTCCCGGAATATAAAATACCTTCTTCGTTTTTTATATCTTTTGTTTCATCCGAAAAGAATTTATCTTTTATAAGCTCTCCGTGAAAAACCGCTTTATATCCGGAATATCGATAAGGAATATCTCCTCTTATTTCCATAATGAAAACACCTTCTACCGGATCATATCCGAAGGATTTCAAAGAAAACATTTCGGCGGAAGGGGTTTTTGGAATTCTCCTTATCGGTTTTAATTCGAAAGCATAATTATAATCGCCTATTTTTTTTGTTTTAATAGAATACTCGTAAGGAGAATTTATTTCTATATTAGGCTTGTTGGCTCGACAAAAATTGTAATATACTTCTACGGTTTCCATTTCGTCTTCAAATAATTCTCTATTGTCTATAAACAGAGAAAAATTAAGTTCTGCATACGATTTATTGTCCTGACATTGTTCGTAAGGATTTCCGCCAGGCTGAGGAGTATAAGTATTACAGTTAGTTTCTATATAATTTGTATACAAACTATCCATTTTATTTACTATTGCTCCGTTTTCGCGGTAAAACTCCAAAGTTTTTGTAACTTCGCAAGGTTCGTATCTCCATGTAAGATCGCGGCTCATAGACGGAGTTAATTTTGAAATTTCTTGAGCTTCCGTTAAAGCCGAAAAAGGATTATTTATCCCTGAATCGAAATTTATTTCCGAAGCGTATGTCCGCATACAAAAAACCGATACGAAAAGTCCGAATATCAATTTGATTTGTGTTTTTTTATTCATAATTCCTCCTTATTTCTTGGGGGCATCCCCTCTCGTTTATTCTTGTAGCAATTTTTATGCCAATAAACTTAAAATAAAAAATGCTTATTTTTTAATGTTTTTTTGTTTTTGTAGGATAAAAAATATTTTCAAATGAAAATATTTATTCTCATATGAAAATAAAATACAAATTGTTATTATTTTTTAAGCTTTTTTTAATATTAAAATATTCTCAAATGAAAATATTTTTACGGCGTATAAACTAAAAGTCTATTTTCTTATTAAACTTTCCGCGGTCATTTCTTGTGGTTTTTCAAGACCGATAATATCAAGTACGGTAGGCGCTATGTCGGCCAATATCCCTCTTTCCCTGAGTTTTATTTTCTTATTTTCCGGACTTATTAAAATAAATTCCACGGGATTTATCGTATGCGAAGTTTTGGGCATATTTATTTTATAATCCCACATTTCTTCGCTATTGCCGTGATCGGCCGATATCATAACAGTATAGTTGTTACTCAAAGCCGATTTTACAAGACGTCCCACGCATTCGTCGACCGTCTCAACCGCTTTAACCGCCGCCTTAAAATCGCCCGTGTGTCCGACCATATCTCCGTTTGCAAAATTAACTAAAATAAAATCATACTTGCCGGAATTTATTTCTTTTTCACATCTGTCGGTCACGGGATATGCGTCCATTTCCGGATGCAAGGCAAATGCCGAAGGGTCCCAGCTGCCTTTGATTTCTATTCTGTCTTCGCCTTTTTCCGGTTCTATTTTTTTACCGTTAAAAAAAGACGTAACATGTTTAAACTTTTGAGTTTCCGATATTCTAAGCTGTTTAAGACCGGCCCGAGAAATTATCTGTCCGAGAAGATTATCCATATTGCCGCTTTCGCTCATGGGCGGCAGAGCGCTGAAAGGAAAGGAATCGTAATACTTTGTAAGACCGCAATAAGCAATGTCGTATTTTTTATGTCTTTTCCCCGGATAATTTTCTTCGATAAAAGCTTTTGTCAATTCTATCGCTCTGTCTTGTCTGAAATTAAAATGTATGACGGAATCTCCGTCTTTCATTCCCGCATAATCGCCTATTACGCAGGGCTCTATATATTCGTCAACCACCGGTTCGCCGGTGGGATTTTTCATTTTTTCATAAGCATAATCGAAAGCCTCTTTTGCGGTTTTAAATTTCAATCCGTCGGCCAAAGTTATCGCATTATAACTTTTATCTATCAAAGACCATTTTTCGCCCCTATCCATTGCGAAATATCTTCCTATAATAGTCGCAACTTTTGCCTGCGGCTTATCTTTTATAAAGTCTTCAAGCATTTTAAGGTAAGACAAGGCGCTTCTGGGCGGGGTATCTCTGCCGTCGGCAAAAAAATGTATGCGGATATTTTTTATTCCCATTTTAACGGCTTTTTCTATTATCGCATAAAGATGATCCTGATGAGCGTGAACGCCCTCGTCCTGAACAAGACCCATAAGATGAAGCGTAGAGTTATTTTTAACCGCATTATTTAAAACATTTTTCATCGCTTGAGTTTCAAAAAAAGTCCCGTCTTCTATCATATCTTTAATTCTTTTCAGTTCCTGTATTACTATCCTGCCCGCCCCTATGTTTAAATGTCCCACCTCCGAAGAACCTTGATAGCCGTTAGGAAGACCGACGGCTTCTCCGGAAGATTCCAAAACGCAATTGGGATATTTATTTAAATAAGAATTTATATTCGGCGTATTAGCCGCCGCGACGGCATTATATTTGTCTTCCTTTTTTCCTATACCCCAGCCGTCTCTTATTATAAGCAAAACTTTATTCATATTTTTCTCCCGCCGCTATTTTATAAATGCGGCAAAATTACTATTATATTTTAGAAAATAAGGAAAAGTTTTACGATAGCAAACAAGAAAATTAGAGGATTGGATGAATAGAAGACCGGAAGATTGGGAAAGCGGAAAAATCGAAATATATGAAATATATAAAGGTAAAAGTAAAAACCGAAGAAAAAGAATATTCGATAAAAAAGAAAAAAGAAGATTCTTTTGAAGTTTCTATTAAAGAACCGGCCGAAAACAATAGAGCTAATAAGGCTTTGATAGAAGTAATGGCCAAATACTTGAATTTACCGGAAAATAAAGTTACCATTGTAAAAGGACATACTTCGCCTTCTAAAATTTTGGGAATTTACGAGGAGGAAAAATGAAAACCGCATTTTCTATTGTATTATTTTTCTTTTTAGCGTCTTGTTCTAAGCAGCCTCAAAATAATATTTCCGAAACCACCTCAAAAGAAAAACAAGAATCGCCGACATTCGTTTCTTCTTCGTCCGTTCTAAACGCGCCGGCGGCATATGTAAAAAACACCATATCCGCCGTAGGACAAGCCAAAGAAGCGGCGGCGCTTATGGAAAAGACTCAGCAAGACAGGCTTAAAGCGGCTTCCGGAGAGTAGATATGGAAGAACTTTCTCGATTTTTCGCAAGGACTGTCTTAGGGAGCATATCTATGATACCGGAATCTTTTATACCTTTTCTTCCGATAATAATTTTCGTAGGATTCATTTCTCTTATATTTTACGTAGCCTATTATATGGAGAAAAAAAGAAAAGAAGAAATGAAAAATTACGCTTTATCGGCGGGATTTTATTACGAAGAAGACGCAAAAACTTTGGAAACTTTAAAAAGCGATTATAACCCTTCGCAAATGGAAAAATATAAATCGGTATACGAATCGGACCCTATTTACAAAGATAAACTATCTTTATTTTCCGGACTTTTCTCAAAAGAAACCGTATCGCTGGAATTTACGGGTTTGGAATTTTTTAGAACCGGCCATTCAAAAAAAGCGTCTAATCTCATAATGATACCTTTTAAAGACAATAGAATAATGCTTTTTGATTACAAATATACGGTAGGATCCGGAAAGCATTCGACGACATATAATCATACTTTGGCTTTTATGAAAACAAAAGACGAAGTGCCGGATTTTGTTTTAAGACCGGAAAATTTCTTCGATAAAATAGGAAGTTTTTTAGGTTTTAAAGATATCAACTTCGACAATTATCCTCAATTTTCTTCTTCATACTGTCTTAAAGGTCAAAGAGAAGAATCGGTAAGAGGTTTTTTTAACGATTCGAGAATTTCTTTTTTTCAAAGCGAACCGGGCTGGCATTGCCACGCGGGAGGAAGATTCTTCTGCGCTTATAAAAAAAGCTACAGGCTGGAAATAAAAGAGATTCCGGCTTTTATCGAAGACGCAAAGAGACTTTTTTCTTTATTGAATTTAAATTAAACGAATTAAAACGGCTTTTCTTAAATTGTATAATTGAGTTATGGAAAAAATCAGAACAGCCAAATTTTTCTCCGCAGCCATTTTGATTATTTTGACTACTTTCGCGATTTTTCGGCTCAGACAAAGCGATTCTTCGTCTCACCCTCCCTCCCCTTCTTTCAGAATTGCGGGAGCTAAAAAGCCTAAAATAACTATTTTCGAATATTCCGATTTTGCTTGCCCGGCATGCGCGGCGGCAAATGAAAAGTTAAAAACGGTTTTATCGGCTTACGGGGATAAAATACAAATAAATTTTAAGCATTACCCTCTTATCGGCATACACAGGTTTTCCTTGGATGCGGCGGTTTACGCCGACTGCGCCGGCAAACAAGGTAAGTTTTGGGAATTTGCCGACATTCTATTTGAAAACAGAGAAAAATGGGCAAATAACGAAAATTTTAAAAAAGAATTCGAATCTTACGCAAAGAAGATTTCTTTAAATTTTCCCGAAATGGAAAAATGTCACGCAGATCTTGCGGTTTTAAAAGAAGTTAAAAGCGATATTTCCTACGGAGAACTAAAAGGAATAGACGCAACTCCCACTTTTTTCATAAACGGGAAAAGAGCCGTAGGCGGCGGACAGCTTATTAACGAACTGCGCAGATTGGCCGCCAAAGAATTATGACGGAAAAAGCGAAAAATATTTTATATCTTTTTTCGAGATTAATACCGGGTGCGGTTCTTCTCTATGCCGGATATATAAAACTTATGTCTCCGGCCGAAGAATTCGCTTATGCGATAGAGTCTTATAAAATCATTTCCGGCCGGGCCGCCTTATATGCGGCGATATTCTTCCCTTGGCTGGAAGTTTATTGCGGAATTCTTTTGATTTCCGGACTTTTCGTAAAAAAACTTTCCGCTTTTGCAGCCGCAGTTTTTATTTTTTTCGAACTTCTTTTGGCGCAGGCTTTTTTAAGAGGGCTTGAAATAAAAGACTGCGGATGTTTCGGAGCCGCTCATTCCAATTCTCTGCCGGTAGAAATGGCCTTGAATATTATTTGGCTGTCTCTTTTATTTTTGTCTTTTAAAAAAGGAACTTTTTTTTCTTTGGATTCTTATTGGGAGAATAAATTTAAAAATGAAAAATAAAATTCTTTACGCTATTATATCCCTGTTTTTTATCCCCTCTATTATTTTGGCTTTTAGAGGCTACGACGAGAAAAATACCGCGGAAAAAATATGGCTGGAAGTGGATTGGCCCGCAAAAAAATCGAATTACTACATAGAAATAGACTCCGAAGGCAGATTTATGGCCAAAGAGGAAAAAAATAAAAAAATATTCATAAGGGAAGGCCAGATTAAAAAAATGTACGCCAAAGATTTTTTCAGAGAAACAAAAAACTCGGAAATAGTAACAAGACAAAATCCCGACGAATCCAAAACGCTATTTTATAACGGAGAGACTCTTAAAATATCCACTTATATAAACGGGGAATTAAGACGGGCCGAAGCTCCGATGAAAAACTTTAGCGATTCTTTTAAATTCGCATTTTCGGAAATGAAAAAAGAAATATTTAAAACTCCTTCGCAAAATAAATATTCGGCTTTTCTAACCGCCATACCTCTGACAGGCAAACTATTGGGCGATTTTGAAAGTAAAGGTTCGAGAGTCGAAGATCTTAAAATCATAGAAATTAAAAAATTAAAAAGCCAAACCAAAATATTCGAAGCCGTAAATTTTCCTTATAGGCTTATACCTCTTAAAAACGACGAAGAGATATCGGAAATATCCGATTTTATCCATAAAGAAAGTCTTCCCGGAATGAAATCGCTGTTTTACATAGCGACTACGCGCGGAAATTTCCAGTGTTCGGTCATAGAACCAAGATAATGATTGAATTTAAGCCTATTTTAAAATAAAATAAAATTATGAGCGAAAAGATTTTTATAATGGCGATAGACGACGACGATACTATTTTGGATATTTACGAATCCGGACTATCTTCTTCCTACGAACTTAAAACCTTCGACAATCCGATAAAAGCCAAAGAATTTATAAATTCTAACGAAAGAAAACCGGATGTGATACTTATGGACATAATGATGCCTCAAATAGACGGCATAGCGCTTATGAGCGAAATACATTCTCAGGAATCGACAAAACACATACCTATCATAGCGATAAGCGGATTAAACGATGCCGCTACCTTAAACGACGCTTTGCTGTTCGGAGCGTTGGATTATATGGTAAAACCTTTCGACTTGGGCGAACTGGAATCCAAAATAAAAAAAGCGGCCGAAATTTCGAGAAGAAAAAATCATTAATTTTTACTTACGGCTTTCCTGAAATATTCTACGGTTTTCTTTAAACCCTCTTCCAAAGAAACTTCCGGAGTCCATTTTAGTTTTGTTTTGGCCAGCGTTATATCGGGCCTTCTGACTTTGGGATCGTCTTGCGGAAGAGGCTTAAAAATTATTTTGGAAGAGCTTTTTGTTATTTTCTTTACCGTTTGAGCCAATTCCAAAAGAGTTATTTCGTGAGGATTTCCTATGTTTACCGGCTCGTTTAAACCGCTGTATAAAAGCTTATAAATGCCTCTGACCAAATCGGAAACATAACACAAACTTCTCGTTTGAGAGCCGTCTCCGTAAACGGTAATGGGTTTATTTTTAAGCGCCTGCGTCATAAAGTTAGGCACCGCTCTTCCGTCGTTTATTCTCATATTGGGGCCGTAGGTATTAAAAATTCTTATTATTCTCACGGGCATCTTATGATACCTGTGATAAGCCATAGTCATCGCTTCGGCAAAACGCTTTGCCTCGTCGTAAACGCCTCTTGGACCCACCGGATTTACATTCCCCCAATATTTTTCGTTTTGAGGATTAATTAAAGGATCTCCGTATACTTCGGAAGTCGAAGCTATCATAAAAACCGCTTTTTTTTCTTTTGCGAAACCCAAAGCTTTATGAGTTCCCAACGCTCCTACTTTAAGAGTAGGTATCGGAAATTTAAGATAGTCCACCGGGCTGGCCGGACTGGCAAAATGAAGTATGGCGTCTACTTTTCCCGGAACATGAATATAATTTGTAACGTCGTATTTCTGAAAAGCAAAATTTTCGTTTCCGAAAAGATCCTTTATATTTTCCACGCTGCCCGTTATCAAATTATCTATGGCTGTAACTTTATGGCCCTTGGATAGAAAATATCTGCTCAGATGACTGCCCAAAAATCCCGCGCCGCCGGTTATTACGACTCTCATTTATCCCCCTAAGGTCTTCCCACGGATTTATATGTAAACCCCATCTCTCTCATCTTGGAAGGATTATAGAGATTTCTTCCGTCTATCAATATCGGATGCTTTACCAGTTTTAATACTTTGGAAAAATCCAATTGGGCAAATTGATTCCATTCGGTTATAAGACATACGCAATCGGCGCCTTTTACGCAGTCATAAGCGTCTTTGGCAAAATATATGCCTTTAATTACTTTCTTTGCGTTTTCCATCGAAACTGGGTCATAAGCTCTTATTTTTGCTCCTTTGGACTTTAGAGTTTCCGCTATGTCTATGGAAGGCGCAAATCTCATATCGTCGGTTAAAGGCTTAAATGCCAAGCCCAAAAAAGCCACGGTTTTCCCCTCCAAATTCCAAAGTTCTTCTTCGACTTTGGCGGTCATCCATTTTTTTTGACCCTCGTTTATCTCTTTTACATTTTTAAGAAGTTCAAAATCGTATCCTTTTTGCTTTGAAAGCCAGTAAAAAGCCTCCAAATCTTTGGGAAAACAAAATCCGCCGAACCCTATACCCGCTTTTAAGAAAGCGGGGCCTATTCTTTTATCCAAACCCATGCCTTTTGCGACATCTTCCACATTGGCGCCTGTTTTTTCGCATATATTGGCCACGGCATTGATAAAGGATATTTTGGTGGAAAGGAAAGAATTTGAGGCATGCTTTATAAGTTCCGAACTTTTGACATCGGTAACAAGCATGGGATATTTGGAAAGAGAAGAATAAACTTTTCTAAGAACAAATTCCGCTTTCTTGGAAGGCACTCCTATGACTATTCTGTCGGGTTTGAGAAAATCTTCTATCGCCACTCCCTCTCTTAAAAATTCCGGATTGGAACATACGTCAAACGGTATTTTCCTTTTGTTAAATCTCGAAACGGTTTTTTCTATCCAAAGACAGGTTTCCACGGGAACCGTAGATTTCTCGACTATTACGGTATAATCGGTCATATTTTCCGCTATTTCCTGAGAAACTTTTTCTATGGCGGACAAATCCGCCGAACCGTCTTCTCTGGGAGGCGTTCCTACGGCTATAAAAACCGCTTCCGCTCTATGACCTTTATGAAACATTCCTTCCTTTATCGAAGAAGCGAAAAAAAGTCTTCCCGCTTTGACATTTCTTTTTACAAGCTCTTCGAGCCCTTCTTCGTAAATGGGCATTTTGCCTTTATTTAACATTTTTATTTTTTCGATGTTATTATCGACGCATACCACTCTGTTTCCCATTTCCGCCAAACAGGCTCCGGAAACAAGACCGACATAACCCGTTCCTATCATGCATAAATTTGTTTTATTCTTTTTATCGCTCATTTTTTCTCCCTTATTTTGTTTCGCAATTTTTTACTATTTCGGATCCCTCTTCGGGAACTATTTCTTTTTCTCTCGCCAATTCGCAGGCTCTCTTTTTCTCCGCTCTGCCTATGAAATATATGGCCACAAACATTAATATCAAGCCGAGCCAGTCTTGCTCTTTTGGCATTTTTTGACCTTTTATCAATAAATAAACCAAAACCGTAGCCGCCGTGCCCGCTATAAGAGAAGTCAATCTGTTTACAAGACCCGCAAAAGTGGCCGTTCTACCCTTAAACATAAAAAGAAAAACCGAAAAAAAGGCCGCCGCGCCGAAAGGAAGTCCGGAAAGTATGGTAGCAAACCATTTGTCGGTAGGCTTCTTTACCGCTTCGCTGAATTTATAAGCAAAAGTTTTTTTGACCGGTTTTACCGCTTCTTCGATTTCCGAAACGGCTTTTTCCAAATCTTCTTTTTTGGCTTTTTTATCGGAAAGCAAAAACAAAGACGATTTTATTTTTTCTTGAGTCAGAATGAGCGTTTGAGAATCGAACTTATTGGCGTCTTGAGATAAAAGCGATTCGGCTTGCTCTACGGCTTTGGAAAGCTTTTCTGCTTCCGGCAAAGAGGCGTTAATAGCCGGTTTTTCGGCAGGAACATAAACGAAAGAAGAAGGCTTATTGACGGCAAAAAAGAAAATTATGCCGGCCAGCGTTATGGCTATCGTAGAAGATATCTGTTCTACGGCAAAAAAACCGTTCGTATCGTATATGGCGCCTTTAGGCCTTGTGTTTTTGTAGTAATTCATTATATAAATTCTTATCGTATAAGCCGTAAGATAAAAAGTCAATATTGTCATTGCGGCCGCATTTCCCAAAAAGTCAAAATCTTTTTTATCGAATTTAAAAAGATCGGAAAGAAAATTTGCGTATGTTCCGGTCTGATCCGCGGATAAAAAAGCGCCTTTGAAATTTAAAAGCTGCAGAGAAACCGCAAGCAAAGCTATTACTACGGCCAAGTTTTCTTCCCAATACACTTTCTTTTTAAGTATGCCTTGTCTTATCTGAACTTCGTCTATCAATCTGCTTATTATTATTATGCTGGCTCTCATTATTATCATAGCCACCATTACCGAAATCGGCAAAGTATACATTAATGTTGTCGTAGGTATTACTATGGCCGTGCATATCCCCGAAGGAATTATATATAAAAATTCCTTTGGCATATTAAAACCCAAAAATTTTATCGTTTCGCTCGACTTAAATTTATACCAGCCCCAAATTAAAACGACGGCATTGCATATAAGCATGCCGCCTATGGTATTGTAAAAAGTATACTGTACGTCGCTTACTCCCAAAACTTTATCGAAATATTTTGCCAAATATCCGGTAAGAACATATAAGAAAAAGTAAGCTCCCGAAAGCTGTATTAATCTTTCGGTAGTTCCTTCATGCGTTTTTCCGAAAACCGACGTCAAAGTTTTTAACATAAAACCTCCGAAGAATCCTAATAATAATTATAAATTATTTAAAGGAAAATTAAAATTTTAAAACTATTTGGTTACCAAATATATCCCAAAAGAAATAAGCACCGCGCCGAAAAATTTGGAAATATTAATGCTTTCACCCAAAAAAAGCCAGGCTAAAAAAAATGTTACCAAAGGATATACCGAAGAAAGAGGAACTATTTTGGAAGCTTCGCCGGCGCTCATCGCTTTTAGATAAAAGAAAACTCCGCTCATTGTGACCAAAACGCTTAAAAAAAGATATAACCAAGATATCTTTGCCGCGGAGGCCAATTCTTTGGAAGTAAGAGAAAATCTGGCTGCCAAAAGAGGAACAAATACAACAAGCATAACAAAAGTTCTGCCGAAAAATGCGGCGTTAGGATTCAAATATTTTAATGTCATTTTATCGAAGAAAGCGCCCGCTCCCCAAGATATGACGGCCAAAAAAAGAAAAAAGTAAATTAAGTTGTTCATGGCGGCGGCAATTGATCGGGCAAAACGGAAATATTAAAAGGCGATTCTTTAAAATTTTCTATATATTCTTTAAAACCCCAATTATCTTTATATGAGAGAGCTTCTTTATAAAAGTCCAGAGCTTCTTTTCTGAGAGACTGTATGTCGTATATGTTTCCCAGCCTTACTATTCCCCACACGCCCCAGCGGCTGGGATGTTTTTCTTTTTGTATCGTTTCTCTTGCTTTTTGAAAATAATTTTTTGCGCCCTCGTAATCTTTATCTATCATCCTGACCGTTCCCAAAGCGACATAAATTCTCGAAAGATATTTTTCTCTATAATGAGGGTGCTTTCCGACTCTGGAAAGATATTCTTTCATCTCTTTTTCCGCTTCTTCGTACATTTTAGCTTCGTAAAGAGAAACTATTTCCACAAAATGCATTTGGGCATGATAAGGATATTTTTTCCTAAGTTCTTTCGACCACTCTACGGCCGTCTTAGCATCGGCGTATGCGCTGGCGTGTTGAGTAAAAATCTCTATTAGTATAAGTTCTGCGGCTTCGGAATTGAAATATCCTTTTTCTTTGCAAATTTTTAAATATTCTATCCCTTTTTTGGCGTCGCCGGGCATAACCAATTTGGAAAGGACTTTTACGACTCCCGTCAAGGTTCCGGCCGAATATTCGTACATCCCCAGTCCCAAATAAGAATCGTAAAGTTCCGGATCTATTTCCAAAGACTTTTTCATATAAGACAAAGCCTTTCTTCCGCTGAAATAAGCTTTTATCCAGCTGTGCTGCATAAGGTAAAGGCGAGCTCTGAGTCCGTACATTCCGCCCATACACATATGAGCATTTGCGTCCTTAGGATGTTTTTTTATCCAGGCTTTTCCTATTTCTATCGCTTTATCGGTAAGCTGGTAATACTGAGAATCCAAAGAAGGGTCCGACTCGTCGTCTAAATATTCGAAATGAGCCCATTTTGTCATCGCCAAACCGAAATGACCGAAAGGATGATCCGGATATTTTTCAACGGCCTCTTTAAAATTTTGCTCCGCCTTATCTAATTCAACCGCATATATCGCATCTATTCCTTTCTTTGAAATCTCTCTTAAATCTTTTGGCAAATCTTCTTTTTGAGCGAATAAATTGGCGGAAAACAAAGCGAGAATAATAATTTTTTTCATATCATCCTATCCTGTCAAAGCCGGTATATTTTCTGAGAACTTCCGGCACTTCTACGGAACCGTCCTCTTTTTGATAGTTCTCTAAAACCGCCGCAAAAGTTCTGCCCACGGCAAGTCCCGAACCGTTTAAGGTGTGCGCAAATTTAGGTTTATCGCCCTTTGGTCTGTATCTTAAATTCATTCTCCTGGCTTGGAAATCCAAACAATTGGAACAGGAAGAAATTTCTCTATATCTGTTCTCGGAAGGCATCCAAACTTCTATGTCGTATGTTTTTGAAGAAGAAAATCCCAGATCGGCCGTGCAAAGCTCTATTATTCTGTAAGGTATTTTTAAAGCCTTAAGTATGCCCGAAGCATGAGAAACCATCTCATCCAAAGCTTTTGCGGAATTCTCTTGGGCTGTTATCCAAACCAGCTCCACTTTATTAAACTGATGGTTTCTTATAAGCCCTCTCGTATCCTTGCCGTAAGAACCCGCCTCCTGTCTAAAGCAGGGAGTATGGGCGGTAAATTTAATAGGCAAGGAATTTTCTTCCAATATTTCGCCGGCAAATATATTCGTAAGAGGAACTTCGGCGGTAGGAATAAGATACAGCGGATTTTCTCCGGCTGTTTTATATAAGTCTTCTTCAAATTTAGGCAATTGTCCGGTACCCGTCATCGTTTTGGAATTAACCAAAAAAGGAGGAAGTATTTCTTCATATCCGTTTTGAGCGTGAGAATCGAGCATAAATTGGGCTATTGCTCTTTCCAATCTTGCGCCTTTGCCTTTAAGCATTGAAAATCTCGCTCCGGAAAGCTTGGCGGCTCTTTCAAAATCTATTATTCCCAGTTTTTCTCCTATATCATGATGATCCGAAGGTTTAAAAGAAAATTCCTTTTTAAAAGAAATATCTTCGTAAATCTGTTTATTATCCGCTTCGCTGTTTCCCAAAGGCACGCTTTCCTGCGGAAGATTCGGGACCGTCATAATCAAAGCTTCGAGTTCTTTTTCAAAAGACTGGGCTTTCGTCTCGAAATCGTACATAGCTTCTTTTACTTTGGACGCTTTTTCGGTTAGTTCGGGCGGCGGTTCTTTTTTTGCGATTTTATAAGAAGATATTTCTTTGCTCACGGCATTTCTTTCGTTTCTTAAAGCTTCGGCTTCCTGTATCGACTTTCTATAAGCCGCGTCGACGGAAAAAATCCTTTCGATAAGATCGGCATTTTTAGCGGATCTGGACAAAATCGCTTTTTTTACATATTCCGGAGAAGAACGCAGCAGTTTTATATCTATCATAAAAGCCTCTTATTTTGAAAAAGGAAAAGTGTAAAAAGAAAGATCCAAAGCTTCGTCGCCCTTTCTGGCTTCCTTGGCTATTTCTAATTCTAAAAACGCCGGTTCAAAACCGGAATTTTTAAGACGCCTGATTTGTTCCGATAAATCCGTATTATAAACATATATCTTTTTTTCCGAACTCGGCGCCAATCTGGAAATTCTTATATCTTCGGAAAGATACGATACGTCTTTGTATATCTTATCGCCTTTTTTAAGGAATAATCTCAATGAATATTTAAGAAGCAATCCTTCGGCCGCTTTTTGCGAAAAATTTTTAACCGTTATTTCCAATCTGTAATAATTTTCAAGTTTGCCTTCCGGCTTAAGTTTAATGGACTCGCAGTAAGAATAAACTTTTTTCTTGGCTACGACCGAAGGAGTATATTGAAAAACGGCGGATGAAATTTTAACCGTTTGTGAAAAAACCGGAGAGTATGCGAAAAGAATGATAAACAATATCTTTTTCATGACATGGAAATTTTTTCGGCAAATTTTTTCGGCAAAAAAGAATAAATTTCGCAAACTATCTTATTTCCTCCGCAAACAAAAGCCATATCGGCGCGGGCTGTTATTTTTCCGGCATTAGCCGGCAAAGCGGATGAAATTATTTCTATCGCCGTATCTTTCGGAGATTGAGCCGTTTTAGGTCCCGACGGAATTATTTTTTTTCCCAAGAAATTTGATATTTCGCTTATAAGACAATTGAGTATTATATTCGATAATTCTTCCATCAAAAGCTCTTCCGACCTTGTCATCTTTTGAGAAACAAAAAAACCGTATCCTATGAAAGACTTTGAAATTGCCGGCAAATCCGAACGCCTGAAAAGCATGGCGAAACTCATAGGAATATCGTCTTCGTCTACCTGGAAATAGCAACATACGGAGTCATAATTATCGTTGTTTGGCAAAATATCGGAAGTTTCCCATTTGGCAACCGAAATCTTATTTATTTTATCGACGGCTTTTGAGAAAGCTTTTTTAGAAATATTTTCCCAGGTCATATTTTTCGGCATATTCATATTTTATTCAGAGCTTTTTCCAATTCGTCGACCGAAAAAGGTTTTCTGAGTATAAAGGAAGCGCCTTCTTTCATCAATTCTTCGTCCAGAGAATCTTGTTCCAAGGCCGTAACTACTATAACCTTGGTCTTGGAATTTATTTTTTTAAATTCCTTCAATACTTCCAGGCCGGATTTATCCGGAAGTATTATGTCCAAAAGCAAGATATCGGCCTTAGAATCTCTCAGTTTTAAAACGGCTTCCGCAAAATTTTCCGCTTCGCCTACGGCCGCATGCCCTAACTTCTCTACCGCGGTTTTTATGGTGAATCTCGTAAGACTATTATCTTCCACAATAAATACTTTCATTTTACCCCCTTAAGTACCCTCCTGCCAGCTGGCAAGATATTTTTTCTGCTCTTGAGTCAGTTTGTCTATTTTAACGCCCATGGCCGAAAGCTTTAGTCTTGCTATTTCTCTGTCTATGGCGTCGGGCAAAGTATAAACCTTATTTTCAAGAGAAGAAGAATTTTTTATCATATATTCGCTTGCCAAAGATTGATTGGCAAAAGACATATCCATCACGCTGGCGGGATGTCCTTCGGCTGCGGCAAGATTTATAAGCCTTCCTTCGGCTAACAAATATATCTTTTTTCCTTTAACTTCGTATTCTTCCACAAAAGGCCTTACTTCTCTTCTTTTTGAAGACATTTTTCTTAAAGCCGGAATATTTATTTCCACATTGAAATGTCCGGAATTTGACACTATGGCGCCGTCTTTCATCAAAGAAAAATGTTTCTCGTCTATTACGTTTATATCGCCTGTCAGAGTAATAAAAATATCTCCTATTTTTGCCGCGGCGTCCATAGGCATAACCATAAATCCGTCCATAGCCGCTTCCAAAGCTTTTATTTCGTCTATTTCCGTTACGATAACATTGGCGCCCATCCCTCTGGCTCTCATGGCCACCCCTCTTCCGCACCAGCCGTAACCGGCCACGACTACGGTTCTACCGGCAAAGAGAATATTGGTGGCGCGCATTATTCCGTCCAAAGTCGATTGTCCGGTTCCGTATCGATTATCGAACATATGTTTTGTCATCGAATCGTTAACCGCTATTACCGGATATTTCAAAGCTCCGTCTTTCTGCATAGCCTTAAGTCTTATTACGCCTGTCGTAGTTTCTTCTGTGCCGCCTATTATATTGTTCTCTTCTTTCCCCCATTGCTTATGTATGCTGCTAATTACGTCGGCGCCGTCGTCCATGGTTATATGCGGTCTGTGATCTATGGCGCTTTTTATATGCGAATAATAAGTTTTAGTATCTTCCCCCTTTATCGCAAATACTTTTATGCCGTAATCTTTAACAAGAGAAGCGGCTATGTCGTCTTGAGTGCTCAAAGGATTGGAAGCGCATAAAGCGACATCGGCTCCCCCTTTTTTAAGTGTTATCATTAAGTTTGCCGTTTCGCTGGTAACATGAAGGCATGCCGAAACTCTGTAATTTTTAAGAGGTTTTTCTTTCTCAAATCTGGAAGCTATCAAAGAAAGAACGGGCATATCTTTTGCCGCCCATTCTATCCTTTTTTTACCCAAAGCCGAAAGTTTTATATCTTTAATATCGCATTTTACCGAAGCAGAAATCATTCTTCCTCCTTAACCGCAACACGAACAGGAACAAATCTGTTTGCTAATATTTTTGGAAAAAACGGCCTTTTTATCGGTCTTTTCCCATATAAAATCTTTATCGTTTCTTCCGAAATGTCCGTAAGAAGCCGTCTTTCTAAATATCGGTCTTCTCAATTTAAGATCTCTTATTATGCCTTTGGGAGTAAGGTCGAAATTTTTTACGACAAGATCGGTAAGTTTTTCCTCTTCTATTAAACCGGTACCGTGAGTATCCACGTAAACCCCTACCGGCTCCGCTACGCCTATGGCATAAGCCAATTGTACGGTACATTCCTTTGCGGCTCCGGAAGCAACTATATTTTTAGCTATATATCTGGCCATATAAGCCGCCGATCTGTCGACTTTCGTCGGATCTTTTCCGGAAAAAGCTCCTCCTCCGTGAGGAGCCACTCCGCCGTATGTATCGACTATTATTTTTCTACCCGTTACGCCGGTGTCCGACTGAGGACCGCCGACTACAAACTTGCCGGTCGGGTTTACAAAAATTTTTGTGTTTTTATCGGTCATTTTCGAATCTATTACGGGATTAATAACAGCTTTTATGATTTCTTGTCTGGCTTTTTCGGTTATTTGTTTTCCCGTTTTATCTAATATGGCGTCCAAATGCTGAGTGGAAAGAACTATGGTCTCTATTCTATGAGGCAAACCGTTTCTATACTCGATGGTAACTTGAGATTTTCCGTCCGGGCCTAAGTAATTTAAAATATTTTTCTTTCTTACTTCGGCCAATCTCATGGTAAGTTTATGAGCCAGAACCAAAGGTAAAGGCATAAATTCTTCGGTTTCGTCGCAGGCATAACCGACCATAAGTCCCTGGTCTCCCGCTCCGCCAATGTCTACGCCTTGAGCTATATCCGGGCTTTGTCTTCCTATTACGTTCACAACCGCGCATGTCTCGTAATTAAATCCGTATTTATTGTCGGTATATCCTATTTCTTTGACCACTTTCCTTGCCAAATCGTCTATGTCCACATAAGTTTTTGTGGTTATTTCGCCTCCGACCACAACCATGCCTCTTGTAATAAAAGTCTCGCACGCGACTCTGCCCGCCGGATCTTTTTGCATTATTTCGTCTAAAACCGCATCAGAAATCTGGTCGCAAACCTTATCCGGATGTCCTTCCGTAACCGATTCCGAAGTTATGAATTTATTTCCTCTGTCCATTTTTCCTCCTAAACAAATCAAACCGAAGCTTTATAAGCGATATCTAAAAGTTTTTTGGTATTGGAAACGCTGTCCGATTCGGCATAAACTCTTAAAAGCGGTTCTGTTCCGGACGGCCTTATCAAAAACCACCAATCGTTTTCCAAAACGACTTTAAGTCCGTCCAAAGTATTGGCTTCTTTGACTTTGTAATTTAAAATTTTCTTGGCTAACTTCTTTTTTATTTTTACGGCGAAAGAGTGCTTATTGCCTACGGGTTTGGGAAGATGATAATCGTTTCTTAAAAAGAAAGATTTTCCGTATTTTTTTTCTATTTCCGCCCAAATTTCGGATATCTTCTTTTTTTTGGCAAAACACATCTCCAAAAACATCAAAGCGGTTATTATTCCGTCCCTTTCCGGCAAATTATTCTTCCAAGCGTATCCTCCGGATTCTTCGGCTCCGAAAAGTATGTCTTCCGAAAACATTTTTTCCGCTATAAATTTAAATCCGACCGGGACTTCTTCGAAAAGAAAATTTTTAGATTGCGCTATTCTCTTAGTGAGATATCCCAAAGAAACCGCCTGTACTATCTTGCCGGAATATTTTTTATATTCGACCAAATAATCGGCTATCATGGGAGCTATTTGGCATGGAGTAAGATAATTTCCTTTGTCGTCTATCAAAGCGAATCTGTCTCCGTCGCCGTCTATCGCTATGCCCATAACGGCTTTGTTTTCTTTTACGGCTTTAAGCAAATGAGAGAGATTTTTTTCCACGGGCTCGGGAGCGCCTATCTTCGAAAACAAAGGATCTCTTTCGCTATGAAGAGATATTATGTTTTTATCTTTGCCGAATATTTCCCCGGCCACTTCGGCCGCGGCGCCGTTCATAAAGTCTATCACTATTTTGCCTTTAAGTCCGGATAAAATTTTTTTTATGTCGTATTTGGATTTTATATAAGCGCAATACTCTTTCCTGAAATCTTTCTTTTCGACTTTTTCTTTTACCTCAAAAACCGGATTTTTAGGTATATGTGTTTCTATTTCGGCGGTCATGGAAGGCGGGGCGGAACGGCCTTTATATTTTATCTTCACGCCGTTGTAAAGATAGGGATTATGGCTGGCGGTTATAACTACTCCCATAACATATTTTTTTTCGGTAAGAACGCTTATGGCCGGAGTGGAAATCGGCGTAAGGGAAAGTTCCGCGGTTATCCCGCTTTTCTGCAGCACCGCGGCGAATTGTTCGGCAAATTTTTCCGAGAGAAACCTTCTGTCATAACCTACCGCGACTTTTTTATCGGGACCTTTCATGGACTTATAAGCCATATAATCGGCCAGACCTTGAGCTATTCTTCTAACATTGTTAAAATCGAATTTGTCTCCTATCATTCCTCTGAAGCCGTCGGTTCCGAAAACTATGTCGTTTGCCGCCATAAAAACCTCTTAATAGTAAAATTAAATACCGCATAAACGCGGTTTCAAATCAATGATATATTTTATATATTTATAACCTTCAAAAAAAGCATTTTTCAAAGTTTTGCGTAACTTTTTAAGTATAATTGTTTTATGGTCAGAATAAATTTATATTGGTTTGGAAAAACCAAATCGCCTCTTATGGCCGAAGATATAAACCGATACGCCAAACTATTGGGAATTTTTGCCGATTTGAGAATAATCGAATTTCAAGAAGAAACCGGATCCAAAGAACAGATAATAAACCGGGAATCGGAAAAAGTATTAAAAAAAATGCCGGAAAAATTTATATTACTCGACGAAAAAGGAGAAAATTATACGAGTCTGGAATTCGCCGACTTTATCAAAAATCAAAGCGAAATAAATTTTCTAATAGGCGGCGTTTACGGCTTATCCGAGCAAGCAAAAAACAAAGCGGTTAAAAAAATAGCTCTTTCCAAAATGACCTTTACTCATGAAATGACGCGTATTATACTTTTAGAACAGCTTTACAGAGCTTTTTGCATAATCAAAGGGAAAAAGTATCATTATTGATCCTTAAAATATCGTAACGCCGGATTTATTTGAGAGATATAAAAAGTTAAAAAATATGTAAAATACGATATGTACGTTTATTGTAAGGAGATCGCGTGCTTTTCATAATTTCTTTGATTTTAATTTTTATAATATTTTTTTCTCTTCTCTTTAAAAAAGTAAATATTCCTCTTATTCTAATATCTTTGGCTTCCGGAATGATTTTCGGAAGCGACATTTTGGGAATAATATATTTCGATAATGTTTGGGCGACAAAAGAAATAGCGGAAATCGCTCTTATATTTATACTTTTTGCCGGAGGATACGGAATTAAAAAAAGCGAAATTAAGCCGGTTATTAAAATTTCTGTTTTTCTCTCCACTTTTGGAGTATTTCTTACGGCCTTATCTTCGGCTTTAATTTTTGCTTTTTTATCCGGCTGGAACTTTTGGGAATCTTTTCTTTTATGCGCAATAATTTCCTCTACTGACGCCGCGGCATGTTTTAGCATTCTAAACTCGAATTCCGTGGACAAAAGATTAACATCCATAATTAAAACCGAATCCGCATCCAATGATCCGGCCGCAATAATTTTAACGACATTTATCGTAAACGTTATGGCGGGAATATCGCAAGGCTACTCAAAATATTTTGCGTTAATGATTTGGCAAATGGCCGGCGGAATAGCCGTCGGAATTTTAATAGGATATCTCGGAGTTTTTCTTTTTAGAAAAATAAGAGAGCTGGACATAAGTTATTCTTACATACTGCTTGCGGCCGTTTCGCTTTTATCTTTTTCCGCCGGAGATATGTTAAAGACAAGCGGAATTCTTTCCGTGTTCTTTGCGGGCATTGTAATAGGAAACGAAGATATCCCTTATAAAAATATGACTTCTTCCTTTGCCGAAATATTATCTTTTATATCCAATATCGTATTATTTATTATGCTCGGTCTTTTAGTTTTTCCCAAAAAATTCGCCTTAATATGGAAACTCGGTCTTTTATTATTCTTTGTAACAACTTTTATCGGAAGACCTCTCGTAATATTTATTTCCTCTATTTTCGAAAAAACTAATTTGAGAGAAAAAATTTTCTTATCGTTATCGGGAATAAAAGGTTCGGTTCCGATAGTTTTAGCCACATATCCTTTGTCTATGGGTATGGATCCGGAACATAAAATATTCAACATAATATTTTTTGCCGTAACCATATCGGTAATTTTTCAAGGAGTGCCGATAGCAAAGTTTGCCCAATTATTAAAATTGACGGGAACAGATTCAAAGAAAAAGATTAATATGATGAAACTTGTAAATATTCACGACAACCATTATGACTTGATAGAAGTTTTTATAGACGATGAAATTTATTCCGGAGAATTTAAAATATCCGATATTATTCTTCCCATGGGAACGACCATAACCATGATAAACCGCGACAATTCGATAATAGCCCCTTCGGGAAAGACATTAATAAGAGCAGGAGACGTTCTTTTTATACTTGCCGAAAAAGAGAAGATAAAAGAAGTTACGGATATTATCTTAAACAAGTTCGGAAATAAATAAAAAATATTTGCAAAAACCATCCGTTATATATCTTTAGAATTATTAAAAATAAATGACATCCTTATTTTTTTCGGTTAAAAACATCAGCATATATTCTTTTATATGTCTTGTAATCAAGAAATTTTCTTTAACATGATTTCTGCCGTTTAAAGCAAGATAGGCGGCATACTCGGGATTTTCTATAAGTTGTTTTATATAATGCGCGGTTCCTTCTATGGAATTGCTCAATAATCCGTTATATTTATGCGTTATTTGATATCTTATCCCGCCTACATTTGAAGCTATCACAGGTTTCTTTTTCCACAGAGCTTCGGATATTGTAAGGCCAAAACCTTCTTTAAGAGATTTTTGAAGTATGACGGTACTTCCTCTTTGAAGGGCGTTTATTAATATATCGTTTTGCGCAAGCATAAGTATATGTATATCGGGATCGTCTTTTTTCTCTTCCAAAACTTCCTCATAAACCTTCGCGCCTTCCGGATCGTCGTCGGCTCCGCCGCCGGCAAGCACAAGCTGACAATCCACATGACGCTTTACCATCTTATATGCTTTAATTACGCCTATCGGGTCTTTCAGTCTGTCAAACCTCGATATTTGAGTTATGATTGGTCTTTTAATATCAATATTAAAATCAAAAAAAACTTTTTCTATTAACTTGTCATCAAGTTCCTTATTTTTATCGCTCATTGGATCTATCGACGGAAATATCAAATATTGAGGTATTTCAATATCCGTTTTTGAAAAATAAGGACTTGAAAAAACACAGGCGTCGTATTTTGATATAAATTGTTTTAGAAAATTATAAACTTTTTCGTCGGAATTTGTAAGATCTATATGACATCGCCAAAACCAACCGTTATTTTTTTTAGCGTTAACCAAAGCTATTGGCTGAGGATCGTGAATGAAAACGATATCCGCGTCTAAATTTATCTTTTCGATATTCTTATTATTTGTTTGAAGAAAAATCTCAAAATCTTCGGCGGAAAAATTTTCTTTTACTCCGTGAAGAGCGTTGTGAAACTTTTTTGTGACGCCATAAAAATCGGCATCCCCTTTGATTATATCCCATTTTATGTTTATTCCCATACTTTCCATTATGGGAATCATCTTATTTAATATCTCGGCCACCCCGCCGCCTTTGAATGTCGAATTCACATTTAAAATTTTCTTGCCTTTCAATTTCTCAGCTATTGACTTAAGCTCTATAATTTCTTTTTCTCCGATTATACTTCCGTAATTGTCTATCATATATGTTTTCTTATCAAATTTAAAATTTTGTTTCTAAGATTTTCTACCGTCATATTGTACGGATCCCATTTGCCCATTTCCTCCGCTATTTTCCCGTATTTATTTTCAAGCATCCATGATTGAAAATCGTTTATATTCGAATCAAGTCTCAATCTTGATTCGAATATATGAAAATAAATGGAATTAGATTCTATAAATTTTATTTTTTCATAAAATTCCGATAAATTTTCAGCCTTTTGTCCCGTAGATACTATAAACGTATTACAACCCATAAACACAAATTCTTCGTTTGCGGCGCATTTTTTCTGCCTTTCGTATGTTGTCGTATTTTCCTTAATTACCTCAATATATTTGCGTTTTAATTCCGAAAGCTTACCAAACTCAAGTATATTTACGCTCGCCACTATTTCGGATAATTTTTTCATGTTAAGAGCCTTTTCTATCCAATAAGCAAAATCGTTTGGAGGTTCGGGCGAAACAGACTGATGCTGCTTTAAAAATCTATGGGTATGATAATAAACAGAATTGGCCGGGATTTTCTCAAGGCCGGCAATCAATTCGTCGATATTTACCGCTTTAACATTCAATATTCTAACGAGATGTATATTTTTTTTAAATTCAAATATGCTCATCAATTATTCTCTTTTTAATTATTTTCTTAAAAAAATTTCTTAAATATGCCGGATTTTTAACGATATATTTGGCAGCCGTATTTTTCGAATAACCGACTTTTATCGTATGAGCGTTTTTATCTTTTAAAAACTTAAAAACATCTTCGTCGGTAGTATCGTCGCCGGCAAAAAATATAAAGTCATATGCGTCTTTGACAAAAAGGCGAGAAATTGCCGCTCCTTTATTGTTTGAATAACTTCTTATTTCGACAATTTTATTGCCTTTAAGTATTTGAAGATTCATATTTGCGGTATAATTTATAAGTTCGTCGATCATTTCATGTATTCTTAAATTTGCCATTTCGGGATCGCATCTTCTATAGTGAAATCCTAAAGAAAAAGATTTTTCTTCCACGACGGAATTGGGAAGTCTATTTTCATACCTTTTAATAATGGGAAGTATTTTATTTTTCCAGTCGGTATCTTCTTTAAATAATTCGTTCCATGCGCCGCCGGACTCTTTAATCCAGCTGCCGTGTTCCGCGATAATTCCTATATTTAAGTCTTTAAAAAAATCGTCTACAAACTTTATCGGCCTTCCCGTGACAATGTAAAATTTTGATATTTCCGAAATATCTTTTATTATCTTTAAAAGATCTTGATCCGGTTTGGTTAAGGTGAAATCTTCCGTAAAATTCACGAGAGTACCGTCATAATCGCTTATTATCAAACTTTTTGTCGATTTTTGAAAATCTTTTATGATTTTATTTAGATTTTCTTCGCTTAGAAAAATTGCCGTCAAATTATTATTTTCTTTATATACCGCCTCGATATCGCATATAAAATCTTTTGCCCAAGATATTACGCTATATTCCTTGAGTCTTTTTTGCATTTCGTATAATCTGTCTCTTTTTTCCTCATGATTCATCGTTATTGCTTTTTTTAAGGCTTCGGAAATTTCCCTTGCGCTATTTGGGTTTACAAGTATTGCTTCTATGAGTTCCTTTGCCGAACCGGCCATCTCGCTTAATATAAGAACCCCGTTATAATCCGATTTTGCCGCAATATATTCTTTGGCGACAAGATTCATCCCGTCTCTTAAAGGCGTAATAAGGCAAATATCGGAAGCAAGGTATGTCGCCACAAGTTCGTTGACAGGAACGTGTCTCCATAAGTATATTATGGGCTGCCAGTCGACCGTACCGTATGTGCTATTTATCTGGCTTATTTTTTTATCTATCTCGTCTTTAAGTTCGCGATATCTGTCTATGGCGATTCTTGAAGGCACAAGAAGAAGATAAAACGTTATTTTTTTATGATGTTCCGGATTATTTTTAAGAAACTCTTCAAATCCCAATAATCTATTATTTATTCCCTTGGTATAATCAAGCCTATCCACGGAAAAAATTATTTTCTCCGTTTTTATTTTTTCTTTAATCTCTTTTGAAATAAGCCGTATTTCGCTTGTTTGACTTAACGCGTTAAACTTTTCAAAATCTATTCCCATCGGAAACGTATCTATTTTTATAATTCTATCGTTCCAGTATATTTTTCCGAGATTATGATCTATCCCTAAAATTCTTAGAAGCGCCCGCAAAAACGAATAAGTATATTCGTTTGTATGAAATCCGATAAGGTCGCTGCCTAAGATTCCTTTCAATATTTCCTCTCTCCATAGGACGGGCAAAAGTCTAAATACCTCAAAAGACGGGAACGGTATATGGAGGAAAAATCCTATCTTTACTCTATTGCCCAATACCTCTCTGACCATTTGCGGTACGAGCATGAGATGATAGTCGTGTATCCATATTATATCTCCGTCCTGAGCTATTTCGCATATTTTATCCGCAAAAATTCTATTTATCGTTTTATAAGTTTCATAATGTTTTTCTTCATATCTGGTATAAGCCTGAAAATAATGGAAAAGAGGCCATATTGTTTTATTGCAAAATCCCTGATAAAAATACTCCATATCCTCGTCTTTTATAAAAACCGAGACTATATTATGATCTTTTGATTTTACATTAAACCGATCTCTCATATTCTCGCTTATAAACAATCCCGGCCACCCTATCCATATATACTCGAGAGAATTTATACTCGAATTTTTTAAATAATCGAGATAAGAACTTATTCCGGAAACAAGGCCGCCGGAACTCGGAGTAAAAGTAAAATCGCCGTCTTTTAAAGAAAGCGTAAAAGGAAGTCTATTTGATACTATTAAAAGTCTCATTTTTATTCATCTCATTGCATATATAAATTTACTGTCGTTAAATTCTACTTATTTTTTCTTTTTTCAACAAATATTAAATATTTTTGTCGATAAAAACGACAACCTAATATTTATCCTTGCTCATGTATATAATTTGAAATATTATGGGGATATGGGGATATTATTTATAATTATTTGACAAAACTTCTATGGCTTTTTGAGGATCCGAAACGTTTATAAGGACTCTCGACATCGCTCCGCCGAAAGCGGTTCCGTAAACGGTGGTTATATTTATATTGTTTTCGCCCAAAACTTTGGTAAGTTTTAAAAGTTCTCCCGGCCTGTCCATAAGATCTATGGATATCATCGTAGTTTCCAAAGTTGTAAATCCGGCTCTTGTAAGGATATAACTTAATTTTTTATCGGAATCTATGGCGATTTTAACTATTCCGGACTCGTCGTGTATTTCGCTGGCTATGCCTATTATATTTATTCCTTCGTTTGCGAACAGTTCCACAAAATTACTCAAAGATCCCGGTTTATTGGGAAGAAAGACGGTGTATTGTTTTACTGCTTTTATGGCCATAATGAAATTTTATCAAAAAGAAATATTTTTAGGCAAATTAAAGGCCGAGCATGCCTTTTTTCAGGTTTTCGTCTGCCGGTTTTTCGCCCAACCAAACATTTAAAAGAGTTTCGCAAAAATCGGAACCTTTAATTTCTCCCTTTTTTTCTCCGTTATAATAAACTTCCAAGATTTCGTTTTTGGCAAATATAAACCTGACCAAATCCTTCTTTTTGAGATCGGGTATATAACTTTTAAAAATGTTTAATCTTTCCTTAAGCGAGTTAAAATCTGGGGCATTTTTTTTGAAACTTTCTTCTATGGCTTCCGCTATTGTTTTACCTGACACCGAACGCAGAAAAGAAAGTTCCACTATTTTATTTTCTTTGCTTTTGATAACCGTATTTGCGTCTTTATTCTTATTTTCCAAATAAAGAGACGCCACATAAACATTAAATACAACCTTTTTTCTAAGACCCATTCCGTTTAAAATAAGATTCGTGTCCTTTATCTTAACGGTATCCGGAGAATTAACCCCCATAAATTCAGCCGCAAAAATTCCGCAAATCGAATATGACCATAAAACAACCGCAAAAAATATTTTTTTCATATTCTCTCCTTTTCTATGCCGATTATTCGATCTCTAATCATCCGATCCTCTGATCATCTAATCTTCCAATCATCCAATCGTCTAATCTTTTTTTACAATACTTCCACGCATATATACATCCATACATCTCTTTTGCCGCGCGTCCGCGCGTCTATTTCATCCGACTATAAATTTTTTTATTCCGCCCAAAAGCATCTGAACCGAAATCGTTATAAGTATCATACCCATTAATTTTTCCAAAGCGGCCAAACCCCTGGGCCCGAGGAACTTTGCTATTTTTGAAGACATCGCCAGTATGGCGACGTTTATAATCCAAGATATGAAAACTATCAGAAACCATGTCGGCAAATTACCGGGATCTTTCATATTAAAAATTAAAATCGTAGTCAAAACGGAAGGCCCCGCGACAAGAGGTATGGCAAGAGGAACTATAAAAGGCTCGTTTTCCGAATTTTCGCCTATGGAAGAATGCTGCGAAGGGAAAATCATGGATAGAGCTATTAAAAAAAGAACTATTCCGCCGGCTACCGATAAAGAGGGTATGTCTATGGAAAGCAGCCTTACTATCCATTTGCCGAAAAAAAGGAAAAATATCATTATAAAAAGAGCTATAAAAAGTTCCCTCGTTATAACTTTTATCCTTCTGTTTTCTTCCACGTTTTTAAGAGCGGTTATAAAAAGAGGTATATTTCCCAAAGGATCCATTACCAAAGTAAGAGTAAAAACAGCGGACGCTATTTCTATTATATCCATAAATATTAAAAAGGTCCGAGGGCTATTAATCCCCCGGACCGAGTTATCTTTCTTTTACTTTTTTTCCTGAGAAGATTCGTTTTCCGGAGTTTCTTCTTCTTTTACTACCGGCTCAACGCTGGCTATTTTATCGCCTTCTTCCAATTTGACTATTCTTACGCCTTGAGTATTTCTGCTTATTACTCTGATGTCGGCGCAGGATATTCTTATGACTTTGCCTTTTTCCGTCATAACCATAAGGTCGTTTTCGTCTTCTACCAAATAAACTCCGACTACGGAACCGTTTCTGTCGGTAGCTTTTATGGTTATCACGCCGCTTCCGCCTCTGTGTTGATGACGATATTCGTCTAAGTCCGTTCTTTTGCCGTATCCGTTTTCGCAAACGGTAAGCAATGTTTTTTTGGTTTTTTGCTCGGCCGTTTCCATACCAACTACCGCATCGTTTTTGCCGAGTCTTATTCCGCGCACGCCCATGGCATTTCTGCCCATATCTCTGACTTCGCTTTCGTTAAAGCGTATCGACATACCTTCTTTGGTGCCTATTATTACTTCGTATGTTCCGTCGGTATGAGCTACGCTTGTCAAAACGTCTCCGTCTTCCAGTCCTATGGCGTTTATTCCCGATTTTCTTATATTCGCAAAATCGGAAATCGGGGTTTTCTTTATGTTTCCTTTTCTCGTGCACATCATAAGATAGGTTTCGTTTTTCTTCTTTTCTTCGAAAGATTCTATCGCTATGATGGAAGTTATTTTTTCGTCTTTTATGGGCAAGAGATTTACTATCGCTTTGCCTCTTGAGGTTCTATTGCCTTCCGGTATCTCATAACCTTTTATAGCATAGACTTTGCCGCGGGTAGTAAACATTAATATTGTGGCATGACTGGACGTAGAGAAAAGATGTTCGATAAAATCTTCCTCTTTAAGATCCGAGCCCATAACACCCTTTCCGCCTCTTCCTTGAACCTTATAAGTATCGCGCGGGATTCTCTTTATATATCCGCTATGAGTTATGGTTATTACGACTTCTTCTTCCGGTATCAAATCTTCTATGTCAAGTTCCGTAGCTTCTCCGGCTATTTCCGTTTTTCTCTTATCGCCGTATTTTTCTTTAAGCTCTTTTAGTTCGTCGGAAATAATCTTAAGTATCTTTTTAGGATCGGCCAAAATTTCTCTAAGCTCTTTTATAAGCTTCATTAAAGCCTTATGTTCTTCTTCTATTTGACCGGTTTCCAATTTTGTCAATTGATGCAATCTCATATCCAGTATGGCCTGAGCTTGTATTTCGCTTAAAGCGAATTGTTTCATCAATTTTTGCTTGGCTTCCTGAGCGTCTTTGGATTTCTTTATTATTTCCACTACCGCGTCTATATTCTGAAGAGCTATGAGATAACCTTCCAAAATATGCGCTCTGGCCAAAGCTTTATTTAAATCGTATTTGGTTCTATTGTAAACTACGACTCTTCTATGTTTTACATACTGCTGGAGAACTTCTTTTATAGTCAAAACTCTCGGTTTTCCGTCGACTATGGCAAGCATTATTACGCCGAAGGAAGTTTCCATTTGAGTATGTTTATAAAGCTGATTGAGAACCACCTGCGCGTTTCCGTCTCTTTTTATTTCTATCACTATTCTCATCCCGCGCCTGTCGGATTCGTCTCTTATGTCGGAAATATCTGTTATTTTCTTTTCTTTTACCAAATTGGCTATCGTTTCTATCAAAGCGGCTTTATTAACTTGATAAGGGATCTCCGTAACTATTATCGCTTCTCTGTTTCCTTTTATTTCCTCTATTTCGGTTCTCGCCTGCATTTTAACCGAGCCGCGGCCGGTTTCAAAATAATCCTTTATCCCCTTTCTGCCTCTTATTATGCCGCCGGTAGGAAAATCCGGACCTTTGATAAACTTCATCAAATCCTTTATCTGTATTTCCGGATTTTCTATCAAAGATATTGCGGCATCGCATACTTCGGAAAGATTATGAGTGGGAATATTGGTGGCCATACCTACTGCTATTCCGGAAGATCCGTTTATAAGCAAATTAGGCAATTTGGCTGGTAAAACGGAAGGTTCGCTTAAAGATCCGTCGTAGTTTGGTACGAATTTTACCGTATCTTTGTCTATATCGCCCAAAATTTCTTCCGAAATTCCGGCCAATCTCGCTTCCGTATAACGCATAGCCGCCGGCGGATCTCCGTCGACCGAACCGAAATTTCCCTGCCCGTCGACAAGAGTATATCTTAAAGAAAACTCCTGCGCCATTCTGACCAAAGTATCGTAAATGGCCGCGTCGCCGTGCGGATGATATTTACCCATCACGTCTCCGACTATACGGGCGGATTTTTTAAAGGGCTTATTATGCCTTAAGCCCATATCGTACATCGTGTATAAAACTCTTCTATGAACGGGTTTTAAGCCGTCTCGAACGTCGGGTAAAGCTCTTCCGACTATTACGCTCATCGAATAATCTATATAAGAGGATTTCATTTCCTCCGAAATATCTCTTTCCATTACATTTGAATTAAAAACTTCTTCTTTTTTTTCTTCGCTCATAAAAACTCCTTTTTAAATTTAACGCGGCCGATAAAAATCCGTTCTATAAACTATATATCCAAATTTTTAACTTCCAAAGCGTTCTCTTCTATGAAAGCTCTTCTCGGCTCGACATTGTCGCCCATAAGCGTGGTAAACATGGCTTCGGCTTCCGCGGGATCTTCCAAAGAAACCTTTAAAAGTTTTCTTCTTTTCGGATCCATTGTGGTTTCCCAAAGCTGTTCCGGATTCATTTCGCCCAAACCTTTATAACGCTGTATATTGGCTCCGGAAGAGCCTTCTTTTATTACCGCTTCGCTTAAAGACTTCAAATCGTAATACTTAAATTCTCCTTTTTCGGTTTTAAGCGTAAAAATGGCGTCTTTTTTCTTCTCGTCTTCCAAATGATATTGCTCCAAAGAATATCCGTAATTTTTAAGCTTGGAAGAAATATTGTTTAGTTTTGTAAATTCTCCCAAAGTTTGAAATTCCGGTCCCAAATCTTCTTCCAATTCGGGAGGGATTTGACCGTTACTCTGCCTCATTATTTCTGCTTTCCTGTCTTCTATATATTTATTTTCGTATTCAAGCCACTCATTTTCGCTGAAAAAATATTTGAAATTCTCCGGGGATATTTCTATTCTGTATATCGGAACTTTTCCGCTTGCGACAAAATTAAAGTAATCCTTTAAAGAAAGCCCTTTATTTTCAAGTTTTCTCGAAACGTTTTCAACCGAATTTATTAACGAAAGCATTTCGGACAATTCTTTGGATTCTATTTTTTTACCCTTCAAATTTTTAACCTCTATGGAATTCATGGCTTCTTTCAAAATCCACGCTTGAAGTTTTTCTTCGTTTTCAAAATAAGCTTCGAATTTTCCCTTCTTAACTTTATAAAGAGGCGGCTGAGCTATGTAAATATTCCCGTTTTCTATCAAAGGTTTCATTTGTCTGTAAAAGAAAGTCAAAAGCAAAGTTCTTATATGCTGGCCGTCCACGTCGGCGTCCGCCATTATTATTATTTTTCCGTATCTAAGTTTTTCTATATCAAAACCGTCTTCTCCTTCGCCTACGCCCGTACCTATGGCGGAAATAAGAGTTCTTACTTGTTCGTTTGAAATTATTTTAACAAGCTGGGATTTTTCGACATTTAATATTTTTCCTCTTATGGGAAGAATGGCTTGAAAAACCCTGTCTCTCCCTTGTTTCGCACTGCCGCCGGCCGAGTCTCCTTCCACTATAAAAAGCTCGCTTTTCATCGGATCTTTTTCCTGACAGTCCGCCAGTTTTCCCGGAAGACCGCTATCGGTCAAAGATCCTTTTCTTCTGGCAAGCTCTTTTGCTTTCCTGGCCGCTTCTCTGGCTTGAGCGGCTTCTATGGCTTTGTTGCATATCGCTTTTGCCGTGCCGGGATTTTCTTCGAAAAACACCGAAAGGTTTTCGCCCATTATCGATTTGACCATACCTTCCACTTCGGAGTTTCCCAGTTTGGTTTTAGTTTGACCTTCAAATTGCGGATGAGAAATTTTTACGGAAATAACGGCGGTCAAACCTTCCCTGACATCGTCTCCGGTAACATTATAATCTTTATCTTTTATCAACTCGTATTTTTTTATATAGTCGTTTATAACTCTGGTCAAAGCGGATCTAAACCCGGAAACATGCGTTCCGCCTTCTATGGTTTTAATATTGTTTACGAAAGAATAAATATTTTCCGAATAATCGCCGTTATACTGTATGGCTATTTCCATTATAAATTCTTCTTCTTTTTTACTTATATAAATAGGTTCTTGATAAAGCACTGTTTTGTTTGTGTTTAAAAATTTGGCAAATTGTTTTATACCGCCTTCAAAGAAAAAAGTATGTTTTTTATCGTCTCTTTCGTCTATTATGGTTATCCTCACACCGGGATTTAAGAAAGCCAATTCTCTAAGCCTGTTAGAAAGAACGTCGAAGGAAAAAACGGCTTCTCCGAATATTTGAGAATCGGCTTTAAAAGTTACCGTCGTTCCGTGTTCGTTGGTGGTTCCTATGGATTTAACTTCTTCTCTCGGCTTACCTCTGTCATAAGCCTGAAACCAAACTTTTCCGTCCCTTCTTACTTCAACTTCAACCCATTCCGACAAAGCGTTTACCACGGAAACTCCGACGCCGTGGAGACCGCCGGATATTTTATATCCGCCGCTATCGAATTTTCCGCCGGCATGAAGAACCGTTAAGACTACTTCCAAAGCGGATTTTCCTTTAAGTTTGGGGTCTTTTACGTCTTTCATCGGGTCTACCGGTATACCTCTTCCGTTATCGGCCACGGAGCAAATATTGTCTTCTTTTAAAACAACGTCTATTTTATTGCATCCGCCGGCTAAAATTTCGTCTATGGAATTATCTACCACCTCGTATACCAAATGATGAAGCCCTTGAGGTCCGGTAGAACCTATATACATCGCCGGTCTTCTTCTTACCGCGTCCAATCCCTCCAAAACCTGTATTTTGGAAGAGTCGTAACTTGTTTTGTTTTTGTTTTCCGTGGTCATAGAATCTCCTAAATTTTACAAACAACTTTGACGTCTTTTATCCATTTGTTTTTAAAATATTTGTTTAAGGTTCTTATTATTTCATTTTTTCTTATTTTAATTTCGTTCGCCGCGCAAGATCCGGAAGCTTTTACGATAACCGAACTCTTCTCTATTCCTTCAAGAGTAAAATGTTTTGAAAGACCGCCGTATTCTCTTTCCCAAGCAGCGGCTAAAATGGGAAGATTTGAAAAATTTATGCCGAAAAAACTTCCGCGGGAAGAAACTATATCGGCCAAACTTTTCATCCCGCCTCTTTTTTTATTCATTTTATTGTCTTAAAGGCATTACCACATAAGTTAATTCCGAATTATCCGAATCTTTTACCAAAGAAGGTTTTCCCGGATCGGAAAAAGAAAAAACAGCTTTTTTTCCGGAAAGATTTTTTAATATATCCAATATAAATTTGGGATTATAATTTACCTGGAAATCTTCGCCGCTATAATCTATTTCGAACTCGTCTTCAAAATCCATACTTTGAGACGAAGAGCTTATTATAACCATTCCTTTCTTAAAAGTATACTTAACCGAAGCGTTTCTCTCGTTCGAACAAACGGCGGCTCTTTTTGTAGCCGATAAAAGCTTTTGAGAATCTATTTCTACTCCGACTTTAAAATCTTTCGGTATTATTCTTTCGTAATCGGGAAAATTGCCTTCTATGAATTTTGATATAAATACCGTTTTTCCGAAAATAAAACCCGCCTGATTTGCGGAAAGGTCTATTTTAACCGTTTCTTTTTTATCTTTTGCGTTTGTTTTAAGAAATTTTGCCAGTTCGTTCATTATTTTGGCGGGAATTATAACTCTGAAATCCTTCTTTGCCCCTATTTTATTTTTTCTATAAAGAGCCAGTCTTCTGCCGTCCGTGGCGACTATGCTTAAAACATCTTTATTTTTCTCCCATAAAAGACCGTTTAAAAACTGCCTTTCTTCTTCGTTTGAAACCGAAAAAACCGTTTTTTCTATCATTTCGGCTAATTCATGAGCGTTAAGTTCAAAACAATCTTTATCGTTTATTTCCGGTATTAGAGGATAGTCTGTTTTCGGCATACCGGCTATCTTAACTTTTGCTTTTCCGCTGTTTACGATAACCTTGGCATTCTCGTCGGCAAATATGGAAACGGTATCGTCGTCAAAATTCTGAACTATTTCGTTAAATTTCTTCATAGGCAAAGTAACCGAACCGGGAGTTTTGACGTCGGTATTTATAAAATGTTTTATAGCTATCTCCAAATCAGTGGAGATTATCTTTACTCCGTCTTTTTCCGTTTCTATTAAAAAGTTTTGTAAAGCCGGCATAGTTCCGGTTCTGGATGTAACGGCTGCTTGAATGACTTGAATCCCTTTTAACAAACTTTCTTTTTCGGAAACTATTTTCATAATATTCTCCTTCTAATAAGATAGCGCTGTCGATAATGTTTTTAATGTTAGTAGCCGAATATATTTTTTATAAACATTTTATCGACTTTATTCACTTTATTAACAAAAAAAACTTTAATAAACACAAATTCACAAATCAACCCTTTATTTTGTTGATAATATCGTTTATACTTTTATTGAAAAAAGGGTCCGTTTGTATCATTTGTAAAACCTTATCTCTGGCAAAAATAACGGTAGCATGATTTTTACCGAAAGCTTCTCCTATTTCAGGAAGAGATTTATCCGTTAATGTACAAGCCAAATACATCGCAACTTGTCTTGGGAGAGAAATCCTTTCCGCTCTTGTTTTAAGATTTATATCGGAAGGGTTTAAATTAAAAGCTTTTGCTACCTCTTCTTTTATTTTATCTATGGAAACATAAATCGAAGAATTATCTCCGGCCGGAATATAGTCTTTTACGAGATTTTCTACGATATCTATCGACGGATATATATTATTATTTATGCAAAAATGAGCGACATTTGTCACGCAGCCTTTTAAGCTTCTTATGCTGTCTGTAACTTTTTCCGCTATAAAATTTATCACATCGGAAGGTAAATGAAAATTATTTTTTTCATTTTCTTTGTTTAATATTGCCACTCTTAATTCGTATTCCGGTCTTTTTATGTCGGCTATCGCTCCGGTTTTAAATCTTGTTATAAGTCTTTCGTTTAACTCCAAATCATTGGGCGCTTTATCGGAACTTACAACGATTTGTTTTTTATATTCGAAAAGACTGTTAAAAGTGTGAAAAAACTCTTCTTCGCTTCTTTCTTTTTTTACTATAAATTGAACGTCGTCTAAAAGAAGACAGTCTAAAGTTCTGTATTTTGTTCTAAAAGAATCGAATTTGCCTTCCTTTATGACTTGTATAAATTCGTCTACGAAGCTGTCGGCCGATACGTAGAGTATCTTGGCATTTGCCTTTTTTTTAAGTATTTCGTTTCCTATTGCGTGAAGTATGTGTGTTTTTCCCATTCCCGAAGGAGCGTATACGAAATAAGGGTTTGAACTTCCGCCCGGATTTTCCGCCACTTTTTTTGCCATTATAATTGCAAATCTATTGCTTTCTCCCTCGAGAATTTCGTCGAAAGTATAAGAAGGAGAAAGTCCTGTTTCCGAATAATTTTGTTTTTTTTCCGGAGCCTGGAAAACGGAAAAATTTATTTCTTTTTTAGCTTCGGGTTTTATGGAAATATTAAATTCTATTTTTATTTCTCTTCCTAAAATTTCGCTTAAAGAAGAAATAATGGCCGAATCTAAAGAATTTTTCTTTAAATTATCGTAAATTAAAGAATTTGATATTTCGAGTTTTAAAGTATCGTTTTCAAATAATAAAGGATTTATAGATCTTACCCATAAATCCGTAAGATCTTTACCGGCTTTTGATTCCACTTTATCTAAAGTTAAGTTCCAAATTTCTTTTAATTGCTGATTGTTTTCCACAATTTTATCCACAACTGTTAATTTTAACGGTTATTTATCAAAAAATGTTTAAAAAATAATCATTTTTTATGTTAATAACTTTAACAAAACTCGCACTTTTATCTCCGTATATTATATAAATAACAATAGCGTAAGTCAATCAGAAATTGAAAAAACATGTTTAATTTTTAATTATTTTCAAGATTTTTCGGCCAAAACTATAAGCCTGTTTTTATCGACACTTAATTTTTTCCCCTCAAAATTGCCGTAAAAAGATAGAATTTTAAATCCGGCTTTATTAAGAATTTCTGAAATATCTCTTTTTCCGTATAGTCTTACAAAAAATTTTCCGCTTGAAATTTTTCCGTTTTTTATTTTTGTCCATTCGTTTAGCGATGTTTTTTTGTCTTTAGAGAGAACGGTTTTTTCCAAAAGAAAATAATCTTTTCCGATTTTTTCCCAGTGTTTATGTCTGTAATTCTTCCTTATAAAATCTCCGTTTATAACATCCAAAAAAAGTTTTCCGCCTTTTTTTAGAGCTTTATGCAAATTTTTCAAGGTCTTTAAATCGTCTGTTTTTTTTATGAAATATCCGAAAGAAGTAAAAAGGTTTACGGCCAAATCGAATCTCTCTTTAAAATTTATTTCCCGCATGTCTTTTTTTATTAAGAGCATAGATAATTTTTTTGCTTTTGCTTTATTTTCGGCTTCCCGCAGATATTCTTTTGAAAAGTCTACTCCGGTTGTTTTAAATCCTTTTTCGGCAAAAACGAGCGAATGTCTTCCCGGTCCGCAGCAAAGATCCAAAACCGCCGCTCCTTTTTTTATTTTGCTTTTTTTTAATATGAAATTTACTTCTTTTTCCGCTCTTTTTACGGCTTCGGGAGAAGCGGGATTATAAAAAGAATTTTTGAAAAAAAATTTATGCCAATCTTTTTTTATCGACAATTTTTCCATTTGAATTTCGGCGATCTATTTTACCAAATCGGAGTATATTCCCGGTTCCGAATCTTCTATTGTTTTTGCTCCGCAGTTTTTTTTAAAAAAATCGGTAGGCCCGGCCCATCCTATTATCGCATAGGCGTAACCGTCGGATCTCATCTGGTTTAAGGCCGCCAAAAGAAGAGCTTTTCCTATTCCGCTTTTTCTTTCGCTTACGCTTACGCCTATCGGTCCGAAGAATCCTTTTGCGGTGGCGTCATAACAGGCAAATCCTTCTATTTTTCCGTTTTTTACGGCTATAAAGCAAGACGAAGGAACTCTGGAAAAAGCGGCCTCGCATTCTCCCGCCCAAGCTTTGGAGAAATTTTGTCTTACCCAATCGCAAACCGGTATTTTTTCCGGAGCTATCGCTCTTTTAATTTTTATTCCGTTAATTTCTTTTTCTTGATAAATAGGCAAATCGTATAATTTTACCAGCATATCGGCCATAATTACCTCGTTTTAATTTTTTGGTTTTCCACCGGAAGATTCATTTCTAAATCGGAAGAGTTTTCTTGGTTTTTCGCGGTAGATTTTTTTGTTTTTTTGACCGGCTGTTCCGAAATAGGGTTTCCTTCTTCGTCGAATTTATATGATTTAAAAGGAGTATTGTTTACGGAATTTTTATAGTCTTTTTTTAAAGTTTTTGCTTTTTTATTTTTCTTTGTTTTTGCCGATTTTGTATCCAGCGGATCGGCGGTTTCGTCGAATTTATAAGAAGAATCCGTTTCGTTTTTAAAAATATATTTGTCTTTTTTCGAGGGTTTTTTCGGCAATTCTTTTTTTGCCGGTTTGACTTCTTTCTTTGTTTCTTTTTTGGAGACTTCGTTTTTTATTTCTTCTTTTTTAGTTTGTGTTTCTTTTTTTTCCGCTTGAGAAAAAACATTGAGCGATAAAGACATGATAAAGATACCGGCGATATTAATCAATCTCATTTTCCCTCCTTTTGGGCGGCCGTAACGGAAGATTTAAGCAAAAGAGCCAAAGTTACCGGTCCGACTCCTCCCGGTACCGGAGACGCCGCGGCCGCTGTTTGTTTTATTTCTTCAAAATCCGCATCGCCGCACATTTTTCCGTTTTCGTCAAAATTTGTTCCTATGTCTATTACGACCTGATTTTCTCCTATCATATCTTTTTTAAGCCATTTGGCTTTGCCTATGGCCAGAAAAATATAATCGGCATTTTTAAGATAATAACGCAAATCGGAAGTTTTTGAGTGACAAAGCGTTACCGTTGCGTCGAGAGAGGTAAGCATATGAGCCAGAGGGCGTCCTACTACGGCGGAACGTCCGACGACTACCGCTTTTTTTCCGGAAAAAGAAAAACCGTGATATTGCGCCAGCTTTATTGCCGCCAAAGCCGTACAAGGAGAAAAAAAACTTCCTTTTTCTATCTCCGCATATGTTTTGCTTAAATAGAGTTTCGCGTTATTATCGGCCGAAAGGCAATCGGGATCCTTATCGGAAGGCATATTTTTCCAAAACTCCCAATCGTCAAAACCGGGCGGCAAAGGTCTTTCTACCATAATTGCGTCCGTCAAAGAGTCGCCGGCCAAATTTTTTAAAATTTTTAAAAATTCTTTTTTTCCGCCCGATTCCGGCGGTTTTATTTCGACGGCGTCTATGCCTATTTCTGCGGCTTTTTTTATTTTTAAATTCATATATACCGAAGACGCCGAATTGTCGTAGTAATTTATTATTTTTAAAGAAGGTTTTCTCGATTTTATTTCTTCAAATTTTTTCGCCGCCGATTTGGTTTCGGCTAAAACGGAAGCGGAAAGAGTTTTTCCTTCGAGTATTTTCATTATAAAAATTTTATCATAATTTGCCCCGTTTATTTGTCGTCTAATACTTTTGAGTCTCAACCGTCCGATTTGCTTACATATTTATATGGTAAAATATAAAAATGGAAACCGTGGAAATTCCCGACACGCCTTTAATGAAGCAATACGCTTTTTTAAAGAAAAAACATAAAGATTCCATTTTATTTTTTCGCCTTGGCGATTTTTATGAAATGTTCGGGGAAGACGCAAAAAAAGCAAGCGCCGCTCTTTCTTTAACTTTGACTTCAAGACAGGGCGTTCCTATGTGCGGAGTTCCTCATCATTCAAGCGTAACATATATTTCAAGACTTATTAAAATGGGGTATAGAGTGGCCGTATGCGAACAAATAGGAGAAGAAGACGGAAAAAGCAAGCTTTTCAAGAGAGAAGTGGTAAGAATAATAACCCCCGGCACTTTGATAGAAGACGATTTGCTCGATAAAAAATCTTCCAATTATTTATTTTCAATTTTTGCCGACATAGTAGGATGGGGTGTTTCTTATTGCGATATTTCCACGGGAGAATTTAAAGCCACTCAAAATTTAAACGATCCGGACTTTCACTGTCTTAGAGAACTAATAGCCAGAGTAATGCCGTCGGAAATAGTAATAGATCATAAAAGCGCGGAAATCTTTTCCAAATGGGGTTTTAAATTTTCGCTTCCGGCCGCCAATCACTTTTTTGAATACGAACCTTCGCCTTTGGAACAGGAAAGAGAGTGGAAGAATAGAAAATTGGCGCTTAAAGCCGCAGCTTTGGCTTATTCTTATATAGTTAAAACTCAGCCTTCCACAAGATTTTCTTTTTCGCCTTCTTATTTTGAAGACAAAGGATTAATGAGACTTGACGAAACTGCCATAAAGACGCTGGAGCTGGTGGACGCCGATTACGAAGGCGGAATAAGTTTATGGAAAACATTGGATTATTCCAAAACATCCATGGGTTCGAGAATGCTTAAAAGGTGGATTTTAAACCCTTTGGCAGACATATATTCCGTAAAAGTCAGGCAGGATTTGACGGCTTTTTTGGTATCGGCCGAAAAAGAAAGAAACGATTTGGCAGCTTTACTCGAAGCTTCTCCCGACATAGAAAGAATATCCGGAAGAATATCGAGCTTTTCTCTTACGCCCAGAGACGCCTTTTCATTGGGGAAATCCCTTTCACTGCTTCCGAGATTTAAATCTCTTTTATCGTCGGAAGAATTTGTTTCCGTGGCGGGATTTATAGCCAATCGTTTGGCGGATTTGACTTCTTTGACGGCTTTGAAAGAAGAAATAGAGAAAGCCGTTTCACCTGAACCTCCGGCGAGAATTTCCGACGGCGGAGCCATAGCGGAAGGATACGATAAAGAATTGGACGAATTGCGTTCGATAAGAAAGAATTCTCAAATGATAATCTCTCAAATGGAAGCAAAAGAGAGGCAATCTACGGGCATAAATTCTCTTAAGATAAGTTATACGTCCAATTTCGGATATTTTATAGAAGTTACCAAGACTCATCTTCAAAAGGTTCCCCAGAATTATATCAGGAGACAAACTCTTACTAACGCCGAGAGATTTTCCACATCCGAACTAAAGGCTTTGGAAGATAAAATATTGGGGGCGGAAGATAAAATATTGAAACTTGAAAACGCCATTTTTGAAAAGCTTAAAGAAAAAATACTGTCTTCGCTTGCCGAAATAAGAATTTATTCTTTATGTCTGGCCGAGTTGGACGCTTTCTATTCTTTGGCCGAAGCGGCGGTAAAAAACGATTATGTAAAGCCGGAAATAACAAACGAAAATTTTATAGAGATAATAGCCGGCCGCCACCCGGTGGTAGAAAAGTATTTGCCTTCCGGAGAATTTGTCCCGAACGACTTCTCAATAGGAGAAAATAGGGCCAAAATGGTAATATTAACCGGACCCAATATGAGCGGAAAGAGCGTTTATCTCAGACAAAACGCTCTTTGCGTTTTAATGGCTCAAATAGGAAGTTTTGTTCCGGCGGAAAAAGCCGTGATAGGAATAGCCGACAGAATAATGACCAGAATAGGCGCTCATGACAGGCTTAGCCGCGGCGAATCGACTTTTATGGTCGAAATGAAAGAAACCGCGGAAATACTCAAATCGGCCACGCCGAGAAGTTTGGTTCTTTTGGACGAAATAGGAAGAGGCACTTCCACATTTGACGGCATTTCCATAGCCAAAGCAGTTTGCGAATATCTATACAAAAAAAATGCGATGACCGTTTTTGCCACTCATTATTTCGAAATGACGGAACTTCCTTTGTACTTGGAAGGGGTTAGAAATTTCAATATTTCGGCCAAAGAATGGACAAATTCCGAAGGTAAAAAGGAACTTGTTTTCCTTCACAAAATAGTACCGGGTCCGGCGGATAAGTCTTACGGAATACATGTGGCCGAGCTGGCCGGACTTCCGAAAGAATGCGTTTTAAGAGCCGGGCAAATTTTATCCGAGCTTGAAAAAGCTCCGGGCCCCAAAAAAGATATCTCTCAAGATTTTTTGCCTCTTTTCGATACGGACTCTCTTTCTTCCAAAATTGCCGCCGCGGAAATAGAAAAAATGACTCCTTTGGAAGCGTTAAATTTCTTGTCTGAACTTAAAAAAGAAATTTCAAAATAATTAATTATTGTTTTATTAGGGTTGGGATAAAATAAAAATTATAAGCCTTTTTCTCTCAGTTTTTTCTGGTACTCCGTTTCGAGTTTTTCTCTTACTAAATTGAATTCTTTTACAAGAGCGGCTTCTTTTTCTCTGTAATTTTCTTTTAATTGCTCTTCTCGTTTTTTGAGATTTGCGACTATTTCTTGTTCTTGATCGGTCAAAGCTTTCATTTTTGCTTTCTCCGCTTCGAGTTGAGAAATTTTTACGTGAAATTCTTCTTCCAAAGATTTTTTCTTTTCTTCGAATTTTTCCCGCAATTCTTTTTCTTTTTCGGTTAAAGTTTTCTCCAGTGTAAGTATTTTTTCGGAAAGTTCTCTGTTCTTTTCTCTGAGTTTTTCTTCAAGCTCTTCCAGATTTTTATTTATTAACACGTCTCTGTTTATTCCTTCCGCTTTTTGTTTAATAAGACTTTCATAAGATGTTTCTATTTGTTGTATCCTTAAAAGAAGATTCTTTTCTCTTAAAGAATAAGTTTCTTCCAAAGATTTAGCCAATTTTTCATGTTTTTGAGAGTAAAACGAGGATAAATTTTCCATTTCTTTCTTTTTTTCCTCGTCGTAATTTTTCTTTAAGGATTCTATCTTTGCCAAAAACTCGTCTTCTCTCGTTTTTTCCGCTTCTTTGTAATGAAGCGCCATTTGAGAAATATGATTTAAATATTTTTCTTCCAGAGTTTTTGTTTTATCCCAAAATTCCTTTTCTATCATTTTTTTCGTCATCAAAGCCGTTTCGTTTTTTTCTCTTTCGAGATCGGCTTTTTCGCGCTTTAGTTTTTCTATTTCGTCTTGAGCTTGAAAAATTTTTTGGGAAATCTCAACAGAGTTTCTTCTTATTTCTTCGAGTTCTTTTTCTTTTCCGGAAAGATTTTCCTTTAAAAAGGAGATTTCTTCCTCTTTTTCTTTAATTTTTATTTCAAACTCTTTTAGAATGGAATTTTTATCTCTTTCGGCCTTTTGCGAAAGTTCTCTTTTCAAAAGATTTTCTTTTGCTAAAAATTCTTCCCGCAGTCTTTTCTCGGTCTCTTCGAGTTCTTTATTTTTTTCGGCTATTATCTTTTCTCTTTCCTGTTCGAATTGGGCTATTAGTTTTTTTCTTTCCGAAGAAAATTCTTCGGCGATTTTTTTTAATTCTTTTTCGTTATTATTTTTAATAAGTTCTATTTCTTTTAAATAATTTTCTTTTTTCCCCTTAAGTATTTCTTCGTGTCTTTTCTTGAGATTTTCCATTTCTTGGGCAAAATTTTCTTTTAAGGCCGCCCATCCCTTCCTTTCGGCTTCCGCTCTTTCTTTCTCGAGTTTTAATTCGAAATCAAATTTTTCTTTAAGGGAGGCGGCTATTTCTTTTTCTTTGTTCTCCGCGGCGGACAGAGCTTCTTTTATTATCTTTTCTTTCTGAAGAGCGAACTCTTCCCGTTCTTTTTTCAGCATTTCCGCTATGGAGTTTTTTTCCGCAGCGATAGATTCTATTTGTTTTAAATAATTATTTTTTTCTTTCTCTATTTCCGCGGTTTTTTTTAGAAGTTTTTCTTTTTCTCTTTCCAATATTTTTTCTTTGGCGGCAAAGGCTTCCGCTAAAGAATTTTTATACAATGACGCCGCGGCTTCGTGGGCCTGGGCTATTTCTCTTTCTTTTTTTATAAGAGTTTGCGATATTTCTTTTTCCAGATTTTCGAAATATTCTTTTCTGTTTTCAAGATCTTTTTCTTTTTCTTTTAAAGTGTCCATTTTTTGAGAGTATCTGTTCTCCAGATCTTTTATTTTTAAAGCGGCTTCTTCTTTTATATTTTCTTCTTTTTCTTCCAGAGACAATAATCTTTTTTCGTATTCGTTTTCCAGTTCTTCTTTTTTAAACAGATATTCTTTCTGCAGTTTTTCCGTTTCTATGCGGTTTTGCCGCGATTGTACGGCGTATTCTTCTTTTAGTTTTTCTATTTGAACGGCAAAATCTCTGCGTAAATTTTCTATTTCGAGATTTTTGGCTTCCAAGGACTCCTTGAGAGAATTTATTTCAAACAGACGAGTTTGTTCGTAAGCTTTTATTTTATCGGAGTATTCTTTTTCAAATATCGCTTTGCTTTGTTCCAAATAAGAACGAAAATCCGCAATTTCCTCTTGATGTCTTTGCGCATACTGCGAACTTATTTTAAGCGTTTCTTCTGTTAGAGTTTTTTCGCTTTCTTTTTTGAAATCGTCTTTTAATTTTTCTATTTCCGCTTTGTGCTTTTTTTCCAGCGTTTCTTTTAAATTTTCTATTTTGGCTCGGTAAATTTCTTCCGTTTGTTTGGAATTTTGTTCGAGTTTGTTTTTGTAATCGGTTCTAAGTTCGTCCAATCTGGTAAGGAAAAGCTCTTTTTCTTTTTCTATTTCCCATTCCTTTTCTTCCCGCCATTTTAAGAAGAGTTTTTTGCTTTCTTGGGTTATTTTTTCTCTGTAATTTTTAAGTTCTTCTTCTTTTTGAGCCAGTATTTGTTCCAATCGGGCTTTTTCCGCTTCCGTTTCTTCTCTCTGTCTGTTTACCGCTTCTTCCAGCAGTTCTTTATATTTATTCCAAAGCCTGCTTTCCTTTTCGGCTAAAATCCGGCTTATTTCTTCTTCTTTTCTGGCAAATTTCTCTTCTTTTAACTTCATTAAAGTTTCGTATTCCAATTCCTTTGTTTTTGCGGCCTTTTGCGCTTCTTCTTCTATCTTTGCCCGCATTCCGGCAAGTTGGGATTCCTTTTCTTTAAGCTCGCTTGACAGGCGCAGTATTATCTTTGCGCTGTCTATTTCGCTTTGCGATACTTGAGAAGATTCCAGAAAATCCCAATCCATATTTATTTTTCTTCCTTAATTTTATTTTGCCAGTATCTTACGAGTTCTTCTTCTTTGGCTTTATATTTTTCCGTCAATTCTTTTTCTTTCGCCAGAGCTTTTGAAACGGCCTTATTTTTTTCTTCTTCCAATTCTTTTTCTTTTTGCCTGAAAGCGTCTTCGAGTTCTTTTCTGAGTTTATCCATTTGAGCTCTGGCTTTTTCAAAATGTTCGAAATACTCTCTTTCCAAAAGATTCATTTTTGAAGCGTAGACCTCTTCCGTTTTTTTCTTTTCTTCGGCAAGAATTTCTCTTTGCCTTAAAACAAAAGCGTTAAGTTCGTTTTCCTTTTTTTCATATTGAGCTTTAAGAGAAATTCTTTCCGCTTCCAATATTTCAAATTTCTTTTTTTCCCATTCTTCTTTTTCTTTAGAGAAGGAATCCAGAAATCTCTGGGTTTCTTCCGTTTTTTCTTTTTCGAATTTAATTTTTTCTTCTTCGAATTTTTCTCTTATTTCTTTAATTTTTGTTTCATATTCGGACGAAAGCTTTTGAGAGATTTCGCTTATTTTTTGAGAGTAGGATGCTTCGAGCTGCGAAATTTTTTCAAAATGAGCTTTTTGAAGCTCGTCTTTTCTGCTTTCGAAATATTCGTTCAGCTTAAGTTTTTCTTTGGCAAGTTCGGAAATGACATATTTCTCCGCCGCCGCTTTTCTCTCGGAAAATTCGTGTTCCAAATTTTTTACTTTTTCAGAGTAAAGAGCTTCGAGAGATCTTTCTCTGTTTTTAAGGGCTTCTTTTCTCCTTTCATAATCGGCTTCCAGGGCTTCTTTTTTCTCAAGAACCTGTTTGTTTAGTTCGTCTTTGGCTTTTGAGAGCGAATCAAAGAGATTTTGTTCTTTTACCGCAAATTCGGCGATAAGTTTTTCTTTAAATTCGTTTTTTTCTTTTTCCGCCTTTTCCATTATTGCTTTAAGTTCTTTTTCTTTTTCTCTTAAAGATTCTTGAGAATTTAAAAATTCTTCTTTTAGCTTTTCTTTTTGAGCGGCCAGTTCGATTTCGTTTTGTTTTGCGAATTCTCTGATCTTTTCTTCGTATCTGGTTCTTTCTTCAAGGAGATCTTGTTCCAATTTTTTCTCTCTGTTTTCCAGAGCAAGTTCTTTGTTTTCGTATTGTTTTTTAAGAATTTCTTCTCTTTTTTTAAGACTGTCTTGAAGTTTTTCTTGCGATTCCTTAAACCATCTCGCATATTTTTCCGAAATTTCTTTTTCTCTTTTCGCCGTTTCGGCTTCCGTTTCGGCCCTGGCGTCGGATAATTTTTTTAAGAGTTCTTGTTTTTCTTGAAGGTAAAAAGCTTCCTTTTTTTCGAACTCTTCTTTCATCGATTTAATCCATAGTTCGTTTTCCTTAAGCAGCAAATCCTTTTGTTCTTTTATTTCGAGGGCGGCTTTCGCTTCTAGATCCGCTTCTTTTTGAGAATATTTTAGTTTCAATTCGTCTTCGAAATGAACGAGCTTTTGTTTTAAGACGTCTCTATAGGAAGAAAATTCTTTTTTTAATTTTTCTTTTTCCCTATGTAACTCGTCTTCTTTCGCGGCTATATATTGTCTTTTTTCGGCCGCGGCTTGTTCGTGCAGCGCGCTTATTTCCTCATTTATTTTTTCTTTTAATTCTTTTTCTTTTGCCGAGAACTCTTCGATTAGTTTATTTCTTTCCGAATCTATTTTCTCTTCAAATTCTCTTTTTAATTCTTTTTTAATTTTTTCTATTTCTTCGTTTTTTTGTCTTTCCAGATCGTTTTGCGCTTGAGTCAGTTTATTTCTAAAAAATTCTTCGTATTCGCCGGATTTTTTTTGAAGTTCCTGCGCCCATTTATTATCGTTTTCGGCCAAAAGACGGTTTTTTTCCTGGGCGGCTTTTGCCGAAAAATCTTTCCATTTTAAACGAATTTCCTCCGCGGCTTTTTCGAAATTTACCGCATTTTCCGAATCGTGCTTTTTTATCAGTTCCAGGAGATGTTCTTCCAATTTAAGTCTTGTTTGTACGTATTCTTTCTCTCTTTGGGCCGCAAAATTTTCTATTTTTTCCGTCATTTCCGCCAAAGCCGCCGCATGGGCTTTTTCGGCTTCTTCCAGCTTGGCTTGATAGCTTACGGCAAGTTCTTTTTCTTTTAAAGCAAACTCTTGAGCGGCTTTTTCTCTTTCCGCCAATATCAGCGTTTCTATTTGAGAAGATTTTTTGATATATTCTTCGGATAATTTGGCTCTTTCTCGAGACAGAAAGTCTTCGGCTTCTTTTTTTCTTTTTTCTATTTCGTTTAAAAGAAATTCTTTCTCTTTTTCGTATTTTTTTCTTAAGTTTTCCGATTCTATTTCGACTTTTTCAAGAGCTTTTCTTTCGGCTTGAGCCGCCAATTGCGCGCTTTTTTCTCTTTCTTTGGCCAATTGATTCTCTAAGGACGAAAGTTTTTCTTCGTAAATTTTTTCCAGATTTAATCTCAATTCTTCCGTTGCGGCGCGTCTTTTTTCTTCGCTGTCGGCAGAAAAACGCTCCAAGGCTTCTTTTAGAGAGAGAGAGTTTTTTTCGTATTCTTCTTTGTATTTTTCAACCAGAGCCAAAGCTTCTTCGTTTTTAAATCTTGAAATTTGAGAAATTTCTTGAGTCCATTGAGATTTTAAGTTTCCTATTTCGATTTCTTTTTGAGCCAAAAGATTTTTAAGCTCCTTTACTTCTTCTTCGAGTCTTTTTTTGGCCGAAAGCATATGAGCCGTTTCTTCGTTGATTATTTGCTGTCTTAATTTTTTCTTTAATTCTGTCTCTATTTCGCTTTGAGTTCTCGCGTTCTCTTCCCAGGCTTTCACCGTCGATTGCCATTTCTTTACGGTTTCTTCGCTTTGTTCGGCTCTTAAGATAAGCTCTCTTATTTGATTTTCTCTTTTTATCTTTTCTTCTTTTAAGAGGGTAAGCTCTTCTTTCATCTCTTTAAGTTTTTCTACGGTCCATTTTAACGAAAGCTTTGCCGTTTCCAAATCGCTTACTCCGGCGGGGTCTAATTTTAAGTTTTCTTCAAATTCCATTTCGCCTCCGGGCTTACGCCCAAGACATAAGGTAAAATAAAGCGCTTACCTTAAATTATATATTATAAAATCCGGCGCAAAAATATATTTTCAAAATATTAAATTAATGTTTCAAAAGAGAAAAAGAGGATTTTTTATCCTCTTTTTAAAAGAAAAGAAGTTATTTCAGGAAACTTTAAGATCTTTTCCGCTTTTAAGACAAGCGGAGCAGATATAAACCGCTTTTCTGACGCCGTTCACCAAAGTTTTTTTTCTCTGGAGATTGGGTTTGAAAAGCCTTTTGGAAGCCTTGTGAGAATGGCTATAAGAGTTTCCGGAAACCGGTTTTTTACCGCATAATTCGCATTTAAATGCCATAAGAATATTATATCAATTTCAATAAGTCTTTTCAAAATTTTTTTGTATAATAATATTTTTCGCGGGTTATTCCGTCTTTATGAATTTCTCAGATATTCAAAAACTTGTAGACTTGGCAGAAGCGGATTTGCGTTTGTTTGATATAGATAAGCAGCTTCGCGATCTTGATGCGTCTTTCAAAACCCTCGAGGAAAAAGAACAGAAAGCGGCGGAAATAGTTTTTGCCGCCGCGAAAGAAAAAGAAAATGCGGCGCTTAAAAGAAAAAACGCGGAAATTTCTTTGGCTCAAGCCGAAGAATCCTTAAAGAAAAGAAAAGAGTCTTCTCAAAATATCAAAAACGCTCAGGCCGCTCAAAAGTTAGAATCCGAAATGGCGGCTTTGTCCGATGAGATTTCCAATCTTGAAACGGAAATACTCTCTCTTATGGAAGCGGAAAAAGAAGCCGAAGATAGAAAAAAGAATGCGGAAAAAGAAGCCGCAGAAGCACGGAAATCGGCACGGGATGCGTCGGTTAAAATAAAAGAAAAGGAAGATTCTTTATCGGCTTTAAAAAAACAAGAGGAAGAAAAAAGAGAATCTTTGGCCAAATTATGCGACGTCGATTTTCTTTCCAAATACGAAGCTGTCAAAAAAAAGAAATTTCCGGCTTTGGTTTCTTGTTCTTTTAGAGAGGGAAAATTGTTTTGCGGCGGCTGCGGCATGTCTTTGACGGCTTCTCAGTCCGAAGAAATTAAAAAGGGAAATTCGCTGTTAAATTGCATGAACTGTTTTAGACTGATTTACTTTAAAAAATGAGAGGGGTACATGAAGGAAAAAAAACTTAGAATTTATATAGACGGAGGTTCAAGAGGGAATCCCGGTCCGGCGGCATGTTCCGCAGTTATAATGAACGAAAAAGGAGACGTGATAGGCGAAGAAGGACGTTTTTTGGGAAAAACCACAAATAATGTCGCCGAATATTCCGGTCTTCATTTGGCTTTGACATGCGCGTCAAGGCTCGGAGCGGATAAGCTGGAGATATACTCCGATTCTCAGCTTTTAGTCAAACAATTTTGCGGCGAGTATAAACTTAAGGACGAAAAACTATCGGAAATGATGAAAATAATAAGCAAAGATTTGTCCAAATTTAAAGAAGTTAAGCTAAAATATATAAAAAGAGAAGAAAATAAACTTGCCGATAAACTTGTAAATTCCATATTGGATTCTAAAAAATTATCCGATAAAGAAAATTTGAAATTAGCTAAAGAAAGAAGAGAAACTTTCAAGCAGGAAGAACTTTTTTAAGCGGCGGACGGAACGTCGCCGCGGACTTTTAGTTCGCGGAGGAACTTCCGGACTTCTCAAGGGAGCGCGCCCGCCGAAAGGCGGGGGACATAAAGGGAAACCTTTATGCCACGGAAAGTGCAGCAGAAAATATACCGCCCGCAGAGTAGTTTAAGGCGGGTAAGGGTGAAAAGGCGCGGTAAGAGCGCACCGCTTCGGCGGCAACGCCGAAGGCAATGAAAACCCCGCGCGAAGCAAGGATAAACATGCGCAGGTCCCCTTGCCGATTGCGCTTATGCGCAAAGCGCAGAGTAATCCGCTCAGATAAATGACGTTCGGCCTTAGGGCTACAGAATCCGGGGTATAGTCCGCCGCTTAAATAGATGTATGGATGCATAGATGTGTGGATGTATAGCAAAAAAATATTAGAAGATTGGACGATTAGAAGATTAGATGAATAGATGCGTAGAAGTATGGCAAAAAATGAGATTAGATGAATAAAAGAAAAAATAAAAGTTTATAAAAGCATAAATAATAAAGGTAAAAAATATGAAAAAATTATTGGAGAAATTTCCCGAGATAAAATTTTCCGAAGACCCTTCTTCTGTTCCATGGAAAGACGCTTTGGTATGGTTCTACGAAAAAGAAGGAAAGGAAAAATATTATTGGATTTCCGCCGAAGAAATACTTTACGTATCGTGGTCCGGCGGTTTGCTTTCGGTTATTCCCTCTTCTTCGTCTCTTTTGAGCAATTATTTCCAGGCCGTTATTTTGCAAGGCGAATCGGTTTTTGTGGGAGCAAAAATAAAAGTATCAAACTAAATTTATAGTATTATTGTAAACGCCGAACCTTTGTCTATTTGAGATTTGACCGCTACTTTCCCCCCGTGAAGTTCGGCGATTTTTTTTACCATGGCAAGCCCCAGTCCCCATCCTTCTACCTGTCCGGTAAAAAAAGACTCTACTTGATAAAATTTTGCAAAAATCTTGTTTATTTCTTCTCCCGGTATGCCTATGCCGTTATCTCCTACGGTAAGCATCTTTTTTCCTTCCTTTGCCATTGCGGAAAGTATCACGGTTTTTTCGGTATTTTTATTAAATTTAACGGCATTATCGACTAATTGCTTTAAAGCTTTCTTTATCAAATTTCTGTCGGCATTTAAGGTGAAGTTTTCAACTATGGCGGTTTTAAATATCGTTTTATCTTCTTTTTCCGCATATTCCGATTTTATTTCTTCCAGAAGTTGGGCGGCTTGAAAATCGGTTTTATTTAGACCTTCTTCTGTCATGTTTTCCGCTTGAGTGAAATCTATTAAAGTATCTACAAGCAAAGAAAGTTTTTGGCCTTGCGAAAAAATCGATTCGCTGGCTTTCTTTATCATCTCCGTATTGTTTCCGTCGCAGTCTTTAAGCAATTGAGCAAATCCGTTTATCGCGGCCAAAGGAGTTTTAAATTTATGCGAGATAAGAGAAAGAAAGTTTCTGGCCATTCTTTCTTCCATAACCTTATCTGTTACGTCGGAAAATATCCATAAAACGGAATCGGCTTTGCCAGTTTCTTCGTTTTTAATTTTTATACAGGCCGTTTCCAAAATCAGTTTCTTTGGTTTTTCTCTTTCTAAAAGAAACTTGTGCGATTGTTCTCCGAAGCAAACCGTTTTTATAAAGTCTTCCGGTTTTCCGAAAGCGTAAAATACATCGGAGATGTTCTTATGTCCGTATTTTTCATATTCCAAATAGAGCGAAGCGGAATTATTTAAAATTATTATGTCGCCCGCCGTATCGGTAAGTATGGCGCCTTCTTCTATTTTTCTAAAAATTACTTCCAGTTTTTTCTTTTCTTCTTTTACATTATTAAATAATCTGGAATTTTCTATCGCTATGGCGGCTTGCGACGCGAAAGCTTCAAAACTATTTTTGTCTGTTTCGGTAAATTCTCCGTCTATTTTATTTATGGCCTGAACGACGCCTATTACTTTTCCCTTTATTATCATCGGGCAGGTCAGAAGAGATCTTGTGATAAAACCGCTTTTATTGTCGACTTTTGAAGCGTGTCTGGAATCGTTTTGAACGTCGTTTGAAATTATCGATCTGCCTTGTTGAGCGCATGTTCCGGCTATGCCTTCGCCCAATTTAAATCTCATTTTTTGAACGTCTTCCGGAAGACCCAAAGCAACGTCAAAATATAACTCGCCCGCTTTCTCGTCCAAAAGATAAAGGGAAGCTCTTTCCGCGCCGACTACTCTCGACGAAAGGCGCATAATTGTTACCAAAAGCTCGGATATGTCCAGTTTTGAAGACAGAAGTCTCGAAACCATTACGAGCATTTCCAAACTTTCGGTGCTTTGAGTCGTCATTTGAATAATATACCTATGCTTATCTTATAATATTTCTTAGAATGTCCTTTTTTATCGTCTAAATAATTATACGAAAAATTGGCGGAATTTTTTTCGGAAAAATTAATTCTTAATCCGAAAAGCCAGGAATTATATTCGGAAAACTTTCCGTTTATTTTATCGTAGCCGGCAAAAACATAACTGTCGAAATCCGGCTTGAAACTTCTTGCGAATTGAAGTCCTAATTTTGATAAAACGAAATCGTTTAAAAAAGAGTTGGAATTTAAAGAAATTAAGTCTTGAGTTTCGGCATAATTTTTTTGAACCGTATATGAAAAGCCTGAATTTGATACGGCTCCTGCGGATGCGAGAATAAAGAATTGATCGTAAAAATTTTTTTCGGCCGATATCTCCGCGCAATTGGAAGAGAAATCTTTTTCCCCGAAAAAAGCCAATCTTTGCCTTTGATGCGCCGCCGCAAAGGTGTAAGTAGTAGAAGTTTCATTTTGCGCATTTTCGGTTAGTAAAGAGAATGACGCTCTCGCTCCTTGAGCAAAAGATCCGTTTCTGTCCGCAGGATAGAAAAAAGGTTTTGCCGTGAGCAATATATTTCGCCCGATAAAATAGTTAAGAGGAAATCTTAGGGCATAAACATAATCTTGTTTTTCTCTTTTATATGCGGATACTCCTATCCCTCCAACTATTCTTGTGCTTATATTGGATGCGAAATTACCTTCGGTCCTTAAGAATTCGTTTGAGCCGGAAGTTAAAGAAAAATCCGTCCAAAAAGCTTGAGCCGGCGAAATAAAAGAAATAGCCGCTATAAATATAAGGAATTTATTTTTCATTATTTTTCAATTATATAATAATAAAAGGGTATAAAAAAGTATTTCTCCTTTTTTTGCCAACCCTTCTGTTAACCCTCAGGGTTAACAGTGAGGGTTAATCCCAGCCCATATCTTCCATTTTATCGTCAATCTTGTCATCACTTACATAGTCAAGGGTCTTTTGGTAGTTATTAACATTTTTGTTGACAAAGCCCCCTTTTTTGTTTATATCTTCTTTTTTTTCCTTTGAAAACCTTGTTGATAAGTCTTTTTTGTTAATATGTTGTTCGTATGTATGACTTTTATCAACAGGTATAGCCCAATTTCTTCCTATTCTTATGGCCTGTATTTTACCTCTTTTAACTTGCTTAAATACGGCAATTCTGCTTATTCCCAATTTTTCGGCATATTCCGGTATGGATAGAAATTTTTCATTCATATATGTTAACTTATGTTAACCATTATATTAACTAAATAAAATTCTGTCAAGACGTATTTGAATTTAAATTCAAATATTTTTTATTAGTTAACTTATGTTAACTTACGTATTTAAACAATTATTTCGGTAATACATTAGAAAATCCTAAAAAATGCTAAAAATATGGTAGAATATTTTTTCGGCTATAAGCCGGTTTCGGAGGATAAAAATGAAAGTTAAAGTTAAAAAGCTAAGCGGCGAAGCGATAATGCCAAATAGGGCTTATGAGAACGACGCAGGCGCGGACCTTTTTTCAATAGAAAGAATAGAAATAGCTCCTCACTCTTCTGCGAAAGTTAAAACCGGCATAGCGATATCTTTACCTAAAAAGACGGCGGGTTTAATTTGGGGTAAAAGCTCGGTCGAAACCAGAGGCCTCATAGTTACCGCCGGATTGATAGACGAAGGTTACAGAGGCGAAATAATAATTTGCATGCAAAATCTTACCGATAAAATACAGCTCATAGAAAAGGGGCAAAAAGTGGCTCAATTGGTAGTAATGCCGGTTTATTATCCTTCTTTTAAGGAAACCAAAGAATTGCCCTCTTCAAAAAGAGGAATTTTCGGTTTCGGCAGTACGGGTAAAAATTATTCGGATAATAATAATTCTTCTAACGGCAATTTACAGCAATCGGATAAGGCCGAAGTCAAACTTTAATTTTTTCGGAGAAATTAGGTGAAAATACTTGTCTTTGGCGGAACTTCTTTTTTCGGTCTTCAAGCCGCAAAAGCGGCTTTTTCCGCGGGACACGATGTTACCGTCTTTTCCAGAAGGGATCCGCCGGAAGGATTTCCTTTGGATATAAAGTTTATCAAAGGCGACAGAAGCGTAGAAGCCGATTTATCCCGCATTACGCTTAAAACCTGGGATGCGGTATTTGACAATATATGTTATACTCCGCAGGATGCCCAAAAAGCTGTTAAAAAGTTTTCCGGTAAATGCGGTTTTTATTTGATGACAAGTTCCGAAGCCGTTTATTATCTTATTAAAGATCTCTCTTCGCCTTTTAGGGAAAATCATACCGAAATTTTTAAGGAAAACATAGAGATGAAAAAAGGCGGTTTTTGGGATTATGCTTGCGGAAAATATTTATCCGAACGGGTTTTCCTAAAAGCTTTCGAAGAAATAAAATTCCCGGTAAGCATAGTAAGACCGCCCATAGTAATAGGTCCGCAGGATAATACTTTAAGGGCTTATTCTTACTGGATAAGAATAGCGGACGGGTATCCTTTTTTTGCTCCCGGCTGGAGTTTTTTAAAGAGATTTGCCTATAGCGAAGATATGTCGTCATGGATTAACGCAATAATTGAAAATCCGGAAAAATCTATCGGAGAAATTTTTAATCTTGGAGACGCCGAAACTATTTCATTGGGCGATTTTCTTAAAGTTTCGGCGGAAATAATGGGTAAGCCTTTATTGGGCTTGCCGGCCGATTTTACATGGCTTAAAGAAAACGGTTTTAACTTATCGGCTTCCCCTTATTCGAGTAAAAGAGATTATATAACCGATATTGAAAAAGCGCAAAAAGTTTTCGGTTTCAAATCTACGCCGATTCGTCAATGGCTTGAAGAATCCATAAAATGGTTTTTCTTTAAATATACCGGATCAAAACCGGCCGATTATGCCGGGAGATCCGAAGAAATAAAGCTTTGCGATAAATGGATTAAGGAAAAAAACATATGAATTTGCTTAAAAAAGCTTCGAAGATAAAAATTTTTATAATGGACGTAGACGGCGTTCTTACGGACGGGAAAATGTATTTTTTTAGAGAAGGCAAAGAGGCTCATGAGATAAAGGCTTTTAACGCTCAAGACGGAATAGGTCTTATGTTATTAAATAAGTTTGCCGTTAAAACCGGAATAATAACCGGCAGGGAATCCGCCGGCGCGGAAGAGAGAGCCAAGATGCTGTCGATGAGTTATGCTTATCAAGGATTTCTTTCGAAAATAAAACCTTTGGAAGAAATAATGGCCTGCGAAAATTTAAAATATGAAGAAGCGGCATATATGGGCGACGATCTTACGGATTTGCCCGTTCTCAAAAGAGTGGGATTGGCCTGCTGTCCGCATAATTCGGTGCCGCAGATAAAAAAAGTTTGCGATTTCGTATCGTCAAAAAACGGAGGAGACGGCGCGGTAAGGGAAGTTTGCGATTTGATAATCAAAGCCAAAGGACTTGATGGCGCGGTTATGAAAGGAGTGGAAGAAGCCGTTTGGCCTCAGACAAGCAAAATTTCGATGAAAACCGTTTTATATTCTCGTTTATCAAGGGGGAAGAGATGAAGAAAATAATAATATTTGCTCTTTTGTCGACGCCTTTGTTTGCCGCCGACGAAAATAATTACGCCGAAGCTCAATCGGCGGCCGAAGCGGCGGCAGAATCGGCGGTTTCCGACGAAGACGCGGGAGTTATGGTTCAGGATTCCGACGAAGATATAAAAAACATAGTCGAAGATTATGTCAAAAAAGACGAGAGTTTGAAAGGCTCGTTTCTTGTAGAAGATAAAATTTCGGGCAAAATACTAAAACTTAAATATCTGGCGGTAATCGAAAGTAAAAATTTAAACGAAGAATCCAAAAAAGTGAAAGTTCAATTTAACGATCCCTCTTCCGGTAAATTTAGGATAGTGTCTTTTTTACTTAAAGGTTCCAATTGGGGAAATATAGAAATAGAAAAAATGGAACTGGAACCTTTGGTTTCCGCGGAAAATAAAACCGATATTAGTAAAAGCGGGAAGAAAGAGATAAAAACTTCCGTTAATTCCGATAAAAAATCCGAATCTAAAGATAAAAAAAGCAAATGAAAGAAATCGTAGTAACTTTTTGGGCCGGAATTTTAACCTTTTTCTCGCCTTGCGTTTTGCCTTTGATTCCGGCTTATTTGTCTATGATATCCGGAGTTTCGGCTTCGGAAATATTGAAAGAAAATCAAAAGGAAGTTCATAAAAAAGTTTTTTTAAACTCTTTATTTTTTTTCTTCGGCTTTTCGGCCGTTTTTTCCCTTATGGGGGCGGCCGCTTCTTTTATAGGATCTTTCCTTTTGACTCACAGAGATATTTTTCAGAAAGTTATGGGCGCCGTTTTGGTTTTACTGGGCGCTCATACCGCCGGTTTTTTTAATATAGGATTTCTAAATTACGAAAAAAGAGCTTTTTTAAAAACTACCGATAAATCTCTGTTTTCTTCTTTCATCATGGGCGCGGGATTTGCTTTCGGCTGGTCGCCTTGCATAGGTCCCATACTCGCCTCGATACTTATGATGGCATCTTCCGCTTCGGTTTATAAAGGTATGTTTATGTTATTTGTTTACGGATTGGGATTAGGCATACCTTTTATTGCCGCCGGATTTTTCGGGGCATCGTTTTTTAAGATTATTTCCTCCAAAAAGCATATGCTTTTTTATGCCGAGAAGATAGCCGGCATAATTTTGATAATTCTGGGTATTTTGCTTTTCCTGAACAAATTTTCAATAGAGTAAAAAATAAAAAAATTGTCTGATTTTTATCGCATTGACTTCATTATTTTTTTTTTTTTTAGAATTTAATAGGATATTAGGAGGAAAATGTGAATATATTATTTTTTGTTGTATTTTTTGGCGGTATGCTTTTTTCTCAAAATAATAATTTAGACTTTAACGATAATATATCCTTGTTTTCTAATAAGATTAAAAATCAATCCGATTTGGCCAAATATGCCAAAGCGGAAATTAAATGGGAAATAAAAAGAAAAAACGAATGGATAGAGATTAAACCGGTAAACATTCAAGGAACCACTTCTTATTATGAAATAGAACAAGAAGGTGATCTTAAAGAAATAAGAGCGATATCGACCGTAAACTGGTATGATCCGCCTTGTCCGGATTGTTTTTGGAAATTTACTGTTCAATACTCAAATGATACCGAATTTGCTGGACATGTTCATAAAACCGCCCCTCCTTTAAAATATCTATCCGGAGAAGACATGTTAAATCCCATAGAAAGCGGGGAATTAAAAGCGGGACAAAAATTTATAATCACATTTAAACGCCCGTTGTATTCTACGAGAATAAAATGGAACGTCAATTGGATTATACTCGGATGGAGACAATATTTCAGCGTCGATATTAGCGATATAAAAGTAAAAAATTTAAAGTCTTTAAATTCCGGAGAAGGTTATTCTTTGGTAGGGCAAACCGATATTCATCCTTCAAATCATTGGGTTATATCGGATTTTAAAACCGACCTTGAAAATATAGGCAAATTATGGAAACAAAGATGTCCTAAATCGGATGTTCTTTATTACAATGATGCAAGTCTTATATGGGGCGGATTATTCGATATAAACGGAAATTGGAATTCTCCCCATATCGGGCACGACGCCGGCCTACACATAGACATATCCAAAAAGCATATAAGAAAAGGCAATAGAGAGAAAGCATTGGAAGTAATGTGTAAAAATGCGATAGTTTATTCCGAGGGAGACAGTTCGCAAAACAAAGAAATTCCCCATTATCATGTGATTTATAAAAATACTCCCGGAGAAATAATAAATAAATTGGAAGGAGATTATAAATATATACCGTGCTGTTTTGATAATATTCCTCAAAAATGTATTGATTTAGAATCTGGCGGACAGCCTGTCGAAGGATCTTTGCCTACGGAGAGCGATTGTTTATGAAGTTAAAAATAACCATATTGATAATCATATTTAATTTTTATTTTAACAATAATATCTATGGCGAAGAAAATACATCGTTTGGCCTTTCTTTTGAAAATAATAGAACATATTTCCCTTCGAGAAGTTCGACATGGATGAATGTCAATTTGTCGCCGGAAGAAAAAGAGAAAAGATTTAGATATGAACTTACCGTTAGAAATCCGGGCGGCGATATTCTATATAGACCGGAAATACCCGTTACATTTTTAAAAAAAGGATCAAATTCTTATATACGCTATGAAATTAATCTTTCCAGCGAGATAAAAAAACTGCTTTATGAATATGACCCCGATTTTCAAATTCTTAATTATGACGATTATTCGGAAAAACTTATTTCTATTTTCCCCTCATCGCCTTATAATACTCCGTCGGTAGTAATAGGCGATTTTAACGGAGATAATAGAGAAGATATTTTAATGGTTGGCAAAAAAATTGTAAACAATAAACATATGGAAAAAGAAATTATTATTCTTTCGACAAACACCGCCAATAATTATATTATTTTGAAATTGTCGGAAGGAGAATATTTTCCGCAAAAAAGAGACGACATAGATCAATTCTATCGTTATATAAGAATGGGTAAGAAAAAAGTCGCATATCTTTTTCAGCCGAGGGGAAGCAAATATATATGCGGCGGCGATTACGGTAAAGGTTTTAAAACTCTCACAAAAGACGGATATGCTATGGTTGAAGTAGTGGAAGACAAATTATACCTTAATCTTATATACCAATGGGACGATAATAGAAAACAAGTTGATCAATATTGCGTTGACATGTTTGGATACTATTATATCCCGGTATATCTATCCTTAAAAGCAAATTATTACGAATATTACCAAGAAGAAGTTAATAATTCAGGTAATAAACAATAGAGTAGTTTTCAAAATTTTACGGAAAAAGAGAATCTGTCGAAAGAAGAAAGATCGCCGGCAAATGTGTGAGAGTAAGAAAAAGAATATCCGTAATAATCCAATCCCAAACCGATAGACATTCCCGCCGTGCCTCCCGCTTTTCTTATGCCGCCCCTATATCCGCCTCTTAAATAGGTTTTGGTATTTTTGGAAATTTCTTTTTCATATTCTCCCCCAAAAGCCAGCCACGGCGAGTTATCGGAAGGAAAATATAAATCGGTTTCCAGAATAGTTCTATATATTTTTCGAGAATATCCGAAAGAAAAAAGCAGCGGCAGCGGGTCAGATTTGGCTTCGTATTTAAGTCCTCCTCCGATATTGGACAGAGCAAAAGCCGCGCCTTCGTTTTTGTTTAAATCGTATTTTAATCCCAAATCCGCTGCGAAAGAAGAGGCTTTTTTACCCAAATCGGAGCTTATTTTCTTAACCGAAATACCGGCTTTTATGTTTTTGGAAATTTCTTTCGCGTATAAGGCGGCAAATACCTTATCGGAAGGAGATATGTCTCCGGTATCCGCGCCGTAAATATCTCTTGTAGTAATTTCGCCGTAAGAAATTTTTTGGAAATAAAATGCGAAAGCGTTTTCGGCGCTTTTTTTGGAAAATACGAGTCCGTTATAGTTTATTCCTTCCAATAAAGAAGAATATGAAAATAATATTTCCGTTTTTTCCGCGGAAACTATTCCGGCCGGATTTTTATTGACGCTTTCGGCTCCCTGGGAAGAATATAAGGAAGCTTCGGCCATGGCGTAATTTCTCGCTCCGGGAGAAAATTTAAGAAATTGCCCCCCCGCGGTACCCGCATCGCTTGAAGAAAAAGCGGAAAATAGAGGCGATTCGGCCAGAGTTAAGGCCGAAACTAAAAATATTATCGATTTTATCGCCTTTTTCATCATTTCCTCAATATAAACTTTATTATCTTTTTCGAACCCGACAAATCTTTTGTCAAAGCCAGATAAACTCCGCTGGCTGTTTTATTTCCCGCATTGTTTTTGCCTTTCCATACGGCTTTTCCCGAATTATCCGCTCTTATGTCCGCTATAAGTTCGCCGGCTATATTAAAAATTTTTACCCGGGAGTTCGGATATATATTTTCAAAATTTAATCCCGAAATATGCGTGTCCGGATTATAAGGAACAGGATATGCCAAAGGATTTTGAGACGTAGAAGAAGGCGAATATTGAGCTATTGTAAAAATCGATAAATGATTTATTTGTCCGGTTAAACTATTTGAAGCCTCGTTTACCGAAGAATCCAAAAGAGAGTAGGAAGAAGAGTTTTCCGCTCTAAATAATTTTAATTTTTTTTCGTCCAAGCCGCTTATATCCGAGTCTGAATAATTCACCGTAAGAGAGAGAGGCGCGGACGGTTGAATACCGGCGGAGTTTTCGATTTTTAATTTTATTTGCGAAAGTTTAATATTTTGAATATCGCTTAAAGACATTGTGGAAGGCGTTATCATCAAAGCCGTCCCGGCGGGAAAAGCGGACGGAGGCACGGTTAGAACGGCCGAATAATTACCGGCCGCAAGAGAAAAAGTGGAAGTATTTATTCCGTCGGTTGCTTTTACCTGCCATATTGTTTTATATAGCCCGCTTTTTGAAGCGGCTATCAGCGGAAAAGCGGAAAAACTTTCCGCCTCATAAAGCCCTTGAGGCAGCTGAGACCAAGAATCTCCTTTTGTCAAAGAGATATAAATATCTTTTCCTTTGGAAATAATAAGGGAAGGAGCGAAGCCCGAATCTTTTACGTATTTTATGCTTTTTATTTCCCCGTTTTCATCCGAAAAAATTAATTGCGGAGAATTTAAGTCGGAAAAAGGAATTTTCCAAGCATAATAATTTTCGCATATATAAATGTTTTCGGAAAAGTCCGAAGAAAAATATCCTATTTGAGAATCGTTTACAAAACGGTATCCTAAAGGATCCGAAAGAGACAGACCGTCCCAATCTTCTCCGCCGTTTATGCTGTATGCCAAAGAGGGGCTCTCGCCGTCAAGCCAATTTTGTTTGTTTTCGTAATAAAGCGCTATCGTTAAAGAATTATCGTTTTCCTTTGGAAAAAATATATTTTTAACAAATTTACCGGAAAAGAAAGGTATATTTTCCGATAAAGACATATCGCTTATTTTAAATAATCCCCCGTCTCCGGCCGCGTAAAAAACATTGTCGTTTTGCGGATCTTTTGAGAGAGAATAAAAATCTCCTTGGGCCGAATCGGCTTTAAACGAAGACCATAAGAAAGAAGCTTCTCCGTTTTTTACGGCTTCTTTTAAATACCCTTTTGCGGCAAAATATAATTTTCCGTCAAAAGCATAGAGAGATTCCCCGTAACCTCCTTGCCTCATATTCGATTCGTTTTTAAGAATGTTCCATGTTTGAGCCGAATCCGTGCTGAAATAAATATCGTTTTCGCTTAAAGCGTAAAAAAGTCCTTCCCGGGAATAATCTTTTATTACTTGAGAGAAACCGACGGATTTTATTCCTTTGTTTTTTAGCGAATAATTGGAATAATCTCCTTGATTTTTATAGATACCCGCTCCAAAAGTATCGGCTATATAAACGCTTGAGCCGTCATATGCCGATTTCAAAAGAAAAGAATTAATTTCCGGGTCTATTAAAGAACCCGAATCCCAATTATCCGCCCCGTCTTGAGAGATATAAACATTCGATTGAGTAAAAGCGAGAATTTTATCGGAGGTTTTGTCCGTCCCGGCTTCTATAAATAAAATTCCGTATATGGGTGTACCGCCTTCGGGGCTGTTTAGATCCGTCCAATTTTCCCCTCCGTCTTCGCTTATATGAATTTCTCCGTTATAAGTGGAAGCGTATAACCTCGAAGGTTCCGAATCGTTTCGCGCCAATGATAATATGCCGCCTGAAAAACCGTAATTTAAATGCTGCGCCTCGCTTATGTTTTCGCCGTAATCGGAGGAAAAATAAATTCTTCCCGAATTGGATACGGGATCGGTTGTAGGGTTAAGAGAGAAAATTAGTGTTCCCGAGTTAAAAGCTATAATCGAAGAAATTGAAGCTTCTTCGCTGTCGTCCAATAAAAAAATCCTATTCCAGGTATTTCCCCCGTCCTCGCTTTTATATATCGAATGTTCCGTGGGGCCGTTTCCGTAATCCATAAATCCGGCAAAATAAACTATGTCGGCATTTTGATTATCGCAGGCAAGTCCGCCCATTAAACTTTCGGGCAAAGCGGTAAAATATTGCGAAGGATAATCGGCTGTTTCCGTCCATGTTTGGCCGTAATCTTCGCTTTTATAAAATTTTCTGTTTTTTCCGGCAAAATATGCCCTGCCGCCGCTTGTTATTACCGCGGCGGCGGGCTGCGTGTCGGAGGACACGATCCAATTTTCGGCGGAATCTTTGCTTAGCCAAAGTTTATTTTCGCCGGCGGCTAAAATTTTGCCGTCATAAGCGGAAATATCTTTTATTTTTCCGCCGTCAATTTCTATTTCGTTCCAAAAAGCGTTTAAGGCGGAAACCGCAGAAAATAATACCAAAAAAAACGGTATCATCGTGCCCTCCGCCAATATTTTAGCGCAAAGGCCCTAAGATAATGTTCAATATCCGTTCAAATTTTGTTCAAATTTCTAAAACAGACCGCTTATCTCGCCTTTTTCGTCAATGTCTATGTTTTCCGCAGCGGGATGTTCGGGAAGTCCGGGCATTCTCATTATTTCGCCGGTTATCGGTATTATAAATCCGGCGCCGGCCGCTATTTCTATTTCTCTTACCGTAACTACAAAATCTTTCGGCCTGCCTATAAGATCGGGATTATCGGAGAGAGATTTTTGAGTCTTGGCTATACATACCGGCAATTTATCCAAAGAAAGTTTATATACTTTCTCCAAATCTTTTTTCGCCTTTGCCGTATAATCTATATGCTGCGCGCCGTACATTTTAGACGCTATTGTTTCTATTTTCTTTTCCACGCTCCAATCCAGTTCGTAAATGGGAGAATAAGAACATTTATTTGCGTCGGCTATTTCGGCGACTTTTTTCGCCAATTCTGCCGCTCCTTCCCCGCCTTTGCCCCACACATCGGCTTCTATGGCCGGAACTCCCAGAGAAGAGCATTTTTTCTTTATTTCTTCTATTTCTTCTTTGGTATCGGAAGTAAATTTGTTTATAGCGACTACCGGACAAATATTAAATTGCTTCATGTTTTCTATGTGTTTTTCCAAATTTTCAAGACCTTTTGCCACTTTGGCCGCATCGGGAATATTCAATTCTTTTAACGAAGCCCCTCCGTGATATTTTAAAGCTCTTACGGTGGCTACCAAAACCGCGGCGGAAGGCGATATGCCGGCATATCTGCATTTTATGTCTAAGAATTTTTCGGCTCCCAATTCGAAGGCAAATCCGGCTTCCGTTACCACATAATCGGCCAAACTCATCGCCGTTTTTGTCGCTATTATCGAATTACAGCCGTGAGCTATATTTGCGAAAGGTCCGCCGTGTATTATTGCGGGAGTGCCTTCGCTTGTTTGAACGAGATTGGGCATTATCGCGTCTTTAAGCAAAGCGGCCATGGCGCCGTTCGCTTTAAGATCTCTGGCATAAATCGGTTTTTTGTCGTAAGTATATCCGATAAAAATATTTCCCAATTTTTCTTTGAGATGTTTTAGATCTTCGGAAAGGCAAAGTATGGCCATCACTTCGCTTGCCGCCGTTATGTCGAAACCGGTTTCTCTGGGGACTCCGCTCATGGTTCCGCCGAGACCGACTATTATTTTTCTAAGAGATCTGTCGTTCATATCCATGACTCTTTTCCATGTCACGGTTCTGGGATCTAATCCCAAATTATTCTTTTTGTTTTGTATATTGTTGTCTATTAACGCCGAAAGCAGATTATGCGCTTTTTCTATTGCACCGAAATCTCCGTTGAAATGAAGGTTAATGTCTTCCATGGGAAGAACCTGCGACCATCCTCCGCCTGTTGCGCCGCCTTTTACTCCGAAAACCGGTCCCAAAGAAGGTTCTCTCAAAGCGACTATGGTTTTTTTGCCGATTCTGTTCATTCCTAAAGAAAGGCCTATGGATACGGTAGTTTTCCCCTCTCCCGCGGGCGTAGGCGTTATTGCGGAAACCAATATTAATTTTGTTTTTTTTATTTTTTCCTTATTTATTAAAGACAGAGGAAGTTTTGCTTTATATTTGCCGTAATATATTAAGTCGTCTTCCTTTATTTGTATTTGCGCCGCTATTTCTTTTATATGCTTCAATTTTATTTTTTTCGCTATTTCTATATCGGTAGGCATATCAACCTCCTATTTTCTGCTTCCGGGTTTTACGCAGGGAAGGCCTTGCTTGCATAAAGGACATTTGTCGGGAGTATAAGTTTTAATTTCTAATTTCAGCAAACTAAAATTTTTTAAAGGAAGTTTTTTATCCCCCATTCTGTTTACTACCGAAAGAGCGCCCAAAACTTTCGCTTTATATTTTTTCAAAAGATTGACGACTTCCATTGTGGATTTTCCCGTGGTAAATACGTCTTCCACTATGATAATCTTTTGTCCTTTTTCGACAGAAAAACCTCTTCTTAATTTCATCTCTCCGTTTTCTCTTTCCGTAAATAAAAAAGGTATTTTCATGGCCGAAGCAGTTTCATGACCTATTATTATTCCGCCCATAGCGGGAGAAACTATAAGGTCCGGCTTTGTGCCTTTCCATCTTTTAGCCAATTCTTTTCCCAATTTTTTTGACAAAGCGGTATCGCTTAAAGCCAAAGCGCATTGAACATAATTGGGACTGTGAAGTCCGCTCGATAAAAGAAAATGACCGCTTAAAATCGCCCGCTTTTCTTCGAATATTTTTTTCAAATCCTTCATTCTATTTCCTTGAGAATTTCTTGCGCCGCTTTTAAAGGATTTTTAGATTGAGTTATCGGCCTTCCTACGACTATAAAATCCGCTCCTCTTTCTTTGGCTTCTTTGGGAGTTAAAAATCTTTTTTGATCGTCCCATGGGTCTTTTCCGGAAGCTTCCATTCTTATCGAAGGCGTTATTATTCTTATTTTTTCTCCCAAGGTTTGCCTCAAATAATAAAGTTCCCTGGGCGAAGCTATGACGCCGTCAACTTGCGTTTCGTTTGCTAATTTCGCCAGATGCTGAACCTGTTTTTCCAGACTGTATCTGAATCCTATCCTGTGAAATTCTATCAGATCTATGCTTGTAAGTATGGTTACTCCCCATATCTTAAGTTTTTTGGCCGCATTTATACCGGCTTTTATCATTGTCGGACCGCCGAGTATATGCATTGAAATGGAATATATGCCTAATTTATTCGCATTTTCTATGGCTTCTTTTACGGTATTCGGGATATCGTGAAGTTTTAAATCCAAAAATACTTCTCCCCCGTGTTTTTTTACCATATCTATGGCTTTGACCCCGTGGCGCATAAAAAGCACGGGACCTATTTTGTAATATTTGACATCCTTAGAGAGCTTTTTGACTATTTCTTCCGCTTTGTCCAGCTCTAAATCCAAAGCGGTTATAAGTTCGGTTTTTCTCATGAAATTAATTTTAGCAAATTTAATCGGGCCGAAAGTCCTATTTTAACTCGGACAAAAAATAATATTTTTTTCCCCTTAAGTCTATTGGATAAACATTTTAATTTTGCAAAAATATATTTACATGAAAAAATCGGAGGTTTCAATGATAAAATTCCTTTCGGGAGTGGTATTTTTATTTTCTTCTTTTTCTTTTGCCGTTTCTTTCGAAGATCAAAGAGCTTCAAACGATCTCGAAGCGCCGTCTTTTTCCGAGAATTTCGCTCATATTCCGTCGCCCCAATCTTTTTCTGCCGATAGCGGCTTAAAATATAACCAGCAGAACACGGCTTTAAGGAAAATAAAGGTAAACGAAATACAGCCGGACATGGATAATACCGTCATATTAAACTTGGAGAAAGGCGATATAGATTTTTATCTTAATGATTTAAGAAAAGACGGGTTTAAAGTAGAAGCATATGACAATGCTTCCGGTTTTTATTTCATAATGGCGGATCTTACCGGCAAAAATGTGGCTTCCGAAGCTTTGGGGCTTGCAAAATATTACTATGTTAAAGAAGTTTTGGTAAGCAAAAAAACATATTCGGAACTTTTCGGTTTAAAGTCGAAAGTTTCTTATGCCGTTAGAATAGGCTCTATTACAGGCGGAATGAACCGTTCTCCCGTGGATTTAACCCTAAATAAGATATCCTGGACAATAAAGGGCGGCATGAATCGTTCCCCGATAGATTTGGTTATAAATCATCAGGAAAAAACTATAAAAGGCGGGGCTAATTTAAGTCCGGTAGACCTTAAGTTTGATTGGTCTTCCGAAGAAGTAAGAGTTTACGGCGGAGCCAATTTAAGCCCGGTAGATTATACGGTGAATTGGAAAGGAGGCATGCTTAAAGGTTATTCCAATAATTCCCCCCTTGAAGTTAAATTTGACATGAAAGAGTCCGTTGCCGGGGATAATATCGTGGAACTTAAAGGTTATGCCAATCATGCTCCTGTGGAATTAACTTTCGATAAGATTTCCGGAGAACTAAAAGGCGGAATGAATTATTCTCCCGTAGATGTGAAATTTGTGAACTGTGATTTGTATGATTTCCTCCAATATTTCTTCGTATTCTTAAACATACAACAATAAGATTATTATCCTTATATAAAGGGGCCGCAAGGCCCCTTTTTTATTTTAAAAAAATATTTAAAAATTTAGTTGACAATTTAATAAAAATTAATCTAAAATTAATTTAATTAATTTGTATGTTAAAAAAATTAATTTGGAGATTAATATAATGAAAAAGCCAAATAAATGTCCTTCCTGCAATTCTAAAATACATATAAGCGAATTTCACTGCGATAATTGTTCGACATCTATAAAAGGAAAATTTAATCTCGGGCCTTTTGATTGTTTAGATGAAAACGAGTTGGAATTTGTGAAAGTATTTCTTGCCGTTGGCGGCCGGATAAAGGAGATAGAGAAAACTTTTAATATATCTTATCCCACGGTTAAATCCCGTCTGGAAGACATAGTTAAAAAAATGGGCATAGGGGATTATGATTTTGACGCTAAAAGTAAAAAAATGGAAATATTGAAGAAATTGGAAAAAGGGGAAATTACCGCTCAAGATGCGGTTAAGATGATAAGAGATATAAAAAAATAGTTTTCACGTGAAAACTCGGGGATACTTATGAATCAGAGTAAAATAAAAGTACTTAATATGCTGGAAGAGGGAAAGATAAATTCTTATGAAGCATTGGAGCTTTTGGCGGCCGTGGAGGAAGACGATAATTCCAGAGCCATAGGTAAAATGAGACGAAAAGGAAAAAAACTGTCTATAAAGATATATTCCGCCGGAAGTGTTAAAGAGTCGGATAGCGACATAAACGAATTGTTTATATCGGCTTTAATGAGCAGAATAAATGCCGAACTTAAATATAACGGCATAAACCTTTTTACCGAAGAGTTGAAGAAAATTAAGGATCAATTGGTAAGTTTCGGTAAGGCAAAAATAGAAAGGGAAAGCGCGGTTATAGAAATAAAAACGGTCTGAAGGAGGAAAAATGGAAAAACTTAGTTCTTTAGACATGGTTACGGTTAAACAAAAAGTGGAATGGGTTGAGGTTTTTACCGGTTTTGAGGGGAAAAATAGATATTCCGTAAAAGACTCCTATGATAACGATATCTATTTTGCCGCGGAAAAGAGTTCTTTTTTGGCCAGGATATTTTTGCCTTTTTTAAGGCCCCTGGAAGTTCATGTTATGAATTTAGACGGAGCGGGGGTGTTTAAGATAGTAAAGCCTTTCAGATTCTTTTTTCACGAGGGAAGAGTGGGGGATTTTAACGGAAAGTATTATGGTAAGGTTAAGAGAGAATGGGCCTTCTTGAGAAAGAAAATAAGCGTTGAAAATGCCGAAAATAGGGAAATTTATAAGATAGAAAGTTCCGTTATGCACCCCTGGACATTAAAAATATATAGGGAAGGCATAGAAGTGGGGGAAATACTTAAAAAATGGTCCGGGGCGGCAAAAGAATTTTTTAGCGATGCCGATAATTTCAGTATAAAATTCCCGGTAGGCGCTCCTATTGAAGACAAGGCATTACTTTTAAGTGCGGTTTTTCTTGCCGATCTTGTATATTTTGAGAAAAAAGACTGATATTCCATACCCGACTCGTGAGCTGGTATGAAAGAAGGCGGTAAAATTGACCTTTTACCGCCTTTTTTGTTATTATATATAAAAGTTTTCACGTGAAAACTAAAGGTGCCTGGCACCTTTCGGAGATAAATATGGCAGAAATAGTGGCTATAGCCAATCAGAAAGGCGGAGTGGGAAAAACTACTACGGCGATAAATCTTGCCGTGGCTTTGGCGGCGCTTAATTTTGAAACTCTTATATTAGATTTGGATCCTCAGGGTAATGCTACTTCCGGACTCGGAGTGGAGATGAATAAGGATACTCCGGGAATATACGATGTTTTATCGGAAACGGCTCCTTTGGAAAAAGCCATAAAGCAAACGGCGGTTGAATTATTGGATATTTTGCCTACCAATCACAATTTGGCGGGGGCAGAAATAGAACTTGTAAGCGAATTTTCGAGAGAATCCGTTCTCAAACGCTCGCTGGCGCCTTTAAAGGATATGTATAAATTTATAATAATAGATTGTCCTCCTTCTTTGGGTTTGCTTACGGTAAACGCTTTAACCGCCTCGGATTCGGTAATAACCCCGGTTCAATGCGAATATTATTCTATGGAAGGGCTCACATATTTCACCAATACGGTGGATAAGATAAAACAAGCTCTAAATCCCAATCTTAGAATAGACGGCGGCATAATAACCATGTTTGATTCCAGAATAAATTTGGCCAATCAGGTTCTAAATGAAATTTCCAAGTATTATGGGGAAAAACTTTATAAAACGGTTGTGCCGAGAAATGTAAGATTGGCGGAAGCGCCCAGTTTCGGCCAGCCGATATTTACATACGATCCGAGTTCCAGAGGCGCTCAGGCATATAAAAACTTAGCTCTGGAATTTTTATCGAGAAGGGGAGTAAATATAGAAAATTACAAAAAATCTGAAATATACGTAAGCGAAGAAGCTTTGGATTACGATTACGGAGAATAAGCGGAGGAAATATGAGAAAAGCTTTAGGAAAAGGCATAGACGCTTTGATAAGCAGGGTTCAGGAAAACGACATAGGCGGTCAAAATGTAAAAAAAATACCTTTGGAAAATATAATTCCCAACAGACTTCAGCCCAGACAGGATTTTGACGAAGAAGCGATAAAAGAATTGGCGGCTTCCATAAAAAAACACGGCTTGGCTCAGCCGATAATAGTTCAAGAAACCGGCGAAGGAAAATATGAGATTATAGCGGGAGAGAGAAGATTTAGAGCTTTCAAATATTTGGGTTTGCCGCATATAGAAGCCATAGTCAGAAAAAATATGGAAGACGAAAAAAAATTGGCTTTGGCTTTGATAGAAAATCTTCAGAGGGAAAATCTAAATCCGGTGGAAAGAGCTCTGGCTTATAAAAAACTTATGAGCGATTACGGTATGAATCAAACCGAAGCCGCCGAATTTTGCGGCAAATCAAAATATGTGGTTTCAAATGCCATAAGACTTCTGGAACTTGACGAGGAAATGATAAATTCGCTTAGAGGCGGGGGAATGGACGAAGGTCATGCCAGAGCTTTGCTGGGAGTTCCCGATAAAGCGGAAAGAAAAAGAATTTTTGAAAGGATAATATCGGAAAAACTTTCGGTAAGAGACGTAGAGGCTCTGGCCAAAACTTTCCATAAACCTTCAAATAGAAAAAAAAGAAGCGATTCGCAGAAAGATCCCGAAGTAAGTCAGGCCGAAGCGGAATTGGAGAGAGCTTTAGGCGCGAAAGTGGAAATAATTCCGGGTCCCGATTCGCGAGTGGGAAAAATAATACTTCATTATTATTCTCTCGAAGATTTTGATAGAATAGTTTTTAAGTTGAAAAATTAATCGGTGATAATTAATGAGAAAATATTATGTTAACTTGGCGTTTTTTGTTTTTTTGATTTCCTGCTTAAATGTTTTTTCGCAAGAAACTTCAAAATATCCGCCTATTAAGTATGTATCCCAAATAAAAGATTTAAGTTCGTATTTTATGTATGCCGACGGCGGTTTTCACGCCGATTGGTATGTGGGATATAATAATTGCTGGATAGTAAAACTTCCGCCAATAAAAAAAGAAGATGTGGAAAAAGCGTATATAGGCGCAAAGTTAGGCAGAGCGAAAACAGAAAAAGATTTTTCGCCCATAGAGGGAAAAATATACATAGCCGTTTCAGATAAACCGTCTTTTACTTCCGATTCGGGATATTTTTTGGCTTCCGGCGAAGATATCCCGAAAGAACCTCTGGAAAATGAAAGTTTGCCGGGAGTAGGACAGGCCAAATGGTTTTGGGCTTCGGTGCCTTTGTCCAAGATAAATTCGGATAAAGACAATTACATAGCTATCTGGTCCCAATCGGACAATTTTATATCCAGCAAAACATCTCCCATAATAGCGGCCGGATATAAAGAAAGCGAAGGCGAAGATGTTTGGCTGAACCGCTCCGTCAAAGGCATACCGCCTTCGGGGCCCGGCGCGACGGAAACGGCGATATTCGGAATAAAGCCGGCCGTAGCCGTGAAACTCATACCTAAAAACGAGTATAAAGTAATAATCAAAAATTTTTCGGCGGAAATATACGATAGCGAAATTTTGATAAATTTCAGCGTAATAGGCGCGGATATACAGAAAGCATGGATAGAACTTTCTTACGATAAATTTGAATGGCAGAAAATAAGCGGAAATATCTATTCTTCCCCTTATTTTATTTCTCTTAAAAAAGAAGATCTTCCGCAGGATCTTTTTTATTTGAGAGTGGCGGCCAAGGATAATTACGAAAATATAGGATACAGCAAAGAAATAAAAATCCCGCCGCCGCAAAAAAACGAAAATCAATTTTCTCAAAATGCGGAAAACGCAAATTCGGAGCGGAAATGAAAAAATGGAAAATAGCCGTAGTCGGGGCGTCGGGTATGGTAGGGGGAGAATTAATAGAACTTTTGGAAAAAAGAAAATTCCCGGTAGAATCTGCTTTATTTTTTTCTTCCGGTAAAAATAAGTCTTTTGTAAAATTCAAAGGCAAGAAATACGAATGCTCGGCCCCCGACTTGAAATCTCTTTGCGATTGCGAAATAGTTTTTTTTGTAAGTAACGAAGAAGTGTCGGAAAAATACGCTTTTAGATTGGCCGAAAAAGGTATTTGGTGCATAGACGATTCTTCGAGATTCAGAATGGACAAAAGAGTTCCTTTGATAATACCTGAGATAAACGGCGAATTGATAAACGAAAAAAATAAAGTCATAGCGGGACCGAATTGCACATTGACGCCTCTGGCCGTCGGTTGCGCTTTAATACATAAGAAATTGAAAATAAAGGAAATAAGAGTTTCCACATATCAAGCGGTTTCCGGCGCGGGCAGAAAAGCGTTAAATTCCTTATTTGAAGAATCTTCTTTATTTTTGAAAAAATCTTTTTATAGAAAATCTCCGCAAAGCCCTTTACCTCATCCTATCGCTTTCAATATTTTCCCGCAGGTAGGTTCTTTCGATTATTTGGGATATAGCGGCGAAGAAAATAAAGTTTCGGCCGAGCTTAAAAAAATATGGAATTCTAAAAATATAAAAATAAGCGTTACTGCCGTCAGAGTGCCGGTAGTAAGAACCCATTGCCTTTCGGCCTGGATAAAAACGGAAAAAAATTGGACAATTTCTTCTTTGGAAAAAATATTTTTAAACACTCCGGGAGCCAAGTATTTAAAGAATTATTATTCCACGCCCTTAAATACGGCAAAAACCTGCGAAGTTTATGTTTCAAGATTAAGACCCGGCGCGATAGAAAAAGAATTTGCCGTTTGGCTGGCGGGAGATAATTTATATAAAGGCGCGGCTTTAAATTCGGTTCAAATAGCGGAAGAAATAAACAGAAAATACGCAAAATAAGCGGGGGTAAATATGGAAAATAAAAAAAGATTTTATTTGTCAAACGATAAAAAAATAGCGGGAGTATGCGGCGGAATAGCGGAATATTTCGACACGGATCCGACTTTTGTCAGAATACTTTTTCTCGCTCTTTTTTTGTCGGGAATTTTTAGCGCCGCGGTATTTGTCGCTTATTTTGCTTTTTGGATAATCGCGCCTAAAAAAACAAACTGATTTTCAGGCGAGGGAAGTAGGGTTAAATCCCCGCGCTGCCCCGCAACGGTAAAGCTCTTTTGGAGACGAGCCCGGTCTATCGCTTGGAATTATCCTTCGAGGGAAGGCTTTATTTTTTTGTCTTTCTTCGAAGTTTTTATTAAAACTCGAGGGAGGACGGATGAAAAAAGCGCTATTACTCGCCGCGCTGATTCTTGCGGCAAAATCGATAAAATGCGAAGACAGAACGTCGGAGATATTTCTTTCTTTGGCCGGAAAAAATAATTACGACAATTATTTTATATACGATAATGCTAAAAGTATAGATATTTCGGACCAAAATACAAAAATATCGCAAGCCGCAAACGCTTCGCCGTCTTTTGTTTTAAGAGAAAATTCGGGCAATCTTGGACTCTCTTTGGGTTCTATTAGAGGATTCGGCTCAAATCAAACGGCGGTTGTTTATGACGGAATAAAACTTCCAAAAGACATAACTTCAACATACGACCTTTCGCTGATCCCGACTATTACGGCCGATAAAATATATATTTTAAACGGGGGCTGGTCTTCCGTTTTCGGTTCAAATGCCGAAGGCGGCGTTATAGGCATAAAAACTCAAAGCATAAAAAAGGACTCTCAAAGCGTAGAAATAATAAGCGATTACGGATCATACGACAAAAAAAGATATTTGCTAAAAAGCGGAGTTTCTAAAAATAACGTA
>JAAYVI010000117.1 GCA_012517235.1 Elusimicrobiota bacterium
AAATGAAATGTTAATAGGCGAATATTATTATTCTAAAGTAAGAGGCGATTATTCTTATGTGGATAATGGTCCGCTTTTTTTAGATCCCGGAGAAGATTACAAATTATGGTTTGAATATAATTATCCCGAGAATAGCGATAAATGGCCTAAGGATGCCGAGACGAGCTTTGAAAGCGATGTTAAGACGGATAAATGGGATTTAGTGCATAAAGGGGATTTATTAAGAAGCGGTAATCCCGTATATCTTGCGATTAAATACGCGGAAGGCGATAAAGAAGGCAAGAAAGTTATATTTTTAAATAAGTTAAAGTTAATGGAATATGTCAGTAATAAGTGGAAAGAACGAGTTTTTATAGGCGATAGCGGAAGGATGGATGGCAAGGAAATAGAGATTAATTATTCCGGTATACCCGCAAGATATGAAGATGTAATATTTACAATTAACAAAAACAAAAGCGAAGACGAACTAAATATACATCTGTCAAGCGAAGGGATTCAAGGCGAGATAAGATATTATTATAAGAGTAAAGAATTTGAATTTATTTCCGCCTCCGATTTTGCCGGCGAATAAATATATTAAATTTTGCGACAAATAAGAACGTATTGAAAGGAAAAAGCAATGTTTCGTTGGAGGAGGCCGTCCGTGAGAAGATCCTACCTCTAAAAATTGTGTAAAAGTTTATATTAAACTATCTTAATTTTGAATATTAAAGCAAGTATTTGCCTTATTTCGTATAAATATTATCTAATTCACGGTTAGTTAATTTGCCACATAATAATCAAAGAGTTATAATAAACTTATAAGGTTTTTTGAAAGTATTCGGATTTAATATATGATAATCATCCTGCTTGTCTGCGTTTTGTTTTTATCTTTTTCCTTTTTAAATTTATTTTTATCTTCATATTCGAATATAAACAAAATTAATTCTTTTTTTTCTTTTTTACTTTCGGCGGCCGGATTATTTGCCTGCGCGGCGGGATTAATTTCTCAGGGCTCTTTTTTACCTTTTAAATCGCAATTTATAAATAATTATTTTTATTTCGATTATCTTTCTCATTTTTTTCTTTTGATTTTTTATATTTCTCTGTCCGCCGTTTCGCTTTATTCCGCTGGCTATTTAAAGAAAACGGAAGGAAAAAAATCTTTGAATTTCTTTTGGTTTAATTTTTATCTTCTCGCTTTTTCCATGCAGGCCGCTTTGATTTCTAAAAATTCGGTTTTATTTATTCTTTTCTGGGAATTGATGGCTTTTTCTTCTTTCTTTTTGGTTATGACAGATTTCCATAAAAAAGAAGTGCGTAAGGCAGGATTTATATATATGTGCGCAAACGGAGCCGGCGCCTTAATTTTGATAGCGGCTTTTTCTCTCTATTCCGATTCTTATTATAACTTTTCGGTCTCCTCTTATCCTTCCGCCGTTTTTTTTATGACTTTAATCGGATTCGGACTTAAAGCGGGTTTTATTCCTCTTCATATTTGGCTCCCCGAAGCTCATCCGGCCGCTCCGGGAAATATATCGGCTCTTATGAGCGGAATGATGATAAAAATGGGCATATACGGAATTTTAAGGACTCTTTCCCTGCTTTCTCCATGGAAAGAATCCTGGGGCTGGACGATACTGATATTGGGCTCGCTCTCGGCGGTTTTGGGGATAATATTTTCTTTAGGTCAAAAAGAACTTAAGAAATTTTTGGCTTATTCCAGCGTGGAAAACATAGGCATAATCTTAATTGCCCTGGGTTTGGCGATACTTCTCAATTGCAACGGATACTACGAATTATCCGTTATCGCTTTATTCGCGTCTTTATTTCACATTTTTAATCATTCTATTTTTAAAAATCTGCTTTTCATGTCCGCCGGGGCAATAGCTCAATCCGCCTCTACTTTGATTTTTGAGGAATTGGGAGGTTTATCTAAAAAAATGCCTTATACGGCTTTTCTTTTTTTTATAGGCGCCTCCGCAGCCTCCGGATTGCCTTTGTTTAACGGCTTTGCCGGAGAGTTTTTGATTTATTACGTATCTTTTTCGTCTATAGGATTTAAAAGCGGAACTTTTTCGGTTTTTGCAGTATTATCCGTTTCCCTGACCGGCGCTTTGGCTCTGGCTTCTTTTGCCAAAATTTTTTCCGCGCTTTTCCATGGCGGATTAAAAAATGAAAATCATAGCGATATAAAAGACCCTTCTTTATATATGCTTTTGCCGATGGGATTTTTAGCTTTTATGTCTTTACTTGCCGGATTAATTCCATATTTGCCGTTTAAATTACTTTTTTCAAGTTTTAATTTCGCTTTTACTCAAAGCTCTCAATGGATATCGGTATCCAAATATTTACTTATGACTACTTGCTCTTACTGCGCTTTGATAATGTTTTTTTTAGCTTTTTATTATATGAGAAAAAGAATTTCCAAAGAAAACGAAACGAAAGAAGGAATTACATGGGATTGCGGATACGGCACTTCGTTACCTTCGGCAAAATACAGCGCCGCTTCTTTTTCTCAGCCCATAACCGAATTTTTTTCTTTTGACGGACAACGCTCTCGTTCTTATCCTAAAATTTTGGAATATTTCCCGAAAAGCGCTTTTTATTCGGGCAATACGAGAGCCGTATTCTACGAACTTTTTTACGCTCCGGCCGCTAAAAAAATCAAAAAAGCGGCTTCCCGCCTGTCGTTCATACAAAGCGGTCAGCTTAGATTCTATATTTTGTATATATTTTTGACCTTGGCGGCTTTGCTTATATGGAAAATATAAAGATTTTTTTTCAAATACTCGTAATTTTTTCTCTGGCGCCTATTTTGCCGGGGATAATAAACAGAGTAAAAGCAAAATTTGCGGGAAGGCAAGGGAGAAGTATTTTTCAGCTATATTTCGATCTTTATAAGCTGATAAACAGAGGTATGGTTTATCCGAAAGTTTCGGGGATTATTTTCAAGATGGCCGCTCCGTCGGTATTGGCTTTTACCGCCGCGTCGGCCGTAATTATGCCTTTTGGCGGTCAAAGCGGTTTATTGAGTTTTTCGGGAGATTTTCTTTTAATAGCTTATTTTTTGGCTTTTTCGAGATTTTTGTTAATTCTTTCGGCCATGGATACTTCTTCGGCTTTCGAAGGTATGGGGGCTTCCAGAGAAGCTCAATTCGCGGTATTTGCCGAGCCAGTTTTTTTTATGTCTATGCTGACTCTTTCGAGAATTACCGGGGAAACTTCCGTATACGGAATATTTTCAAAATTAAGTCCGGATTTATGGATACAAAACGCTCCGGTACTATCTTTAATAACGGGTTCTCTTTTCATCCTTCTTCTTTGCGAATCTTCCAGAGTTCCTTTCGACGATCCCGATACTCATCTGGAACTGACTATGATACATGAGGTTATGATACTGGATAATTCCGGAACCGATCTGGCTTTTATGCTTTATGCTTCTTATTTAAAATTCTGGATCTATGCCTCTTTCGTATCCGCAATAATACTTCCGAGACACAGCGATTTTTTCTTTTCCGATTCTTTTATATATATGAGCGGCCTATTTTTTACTTCCGTTGCCGCCGGAGTAACCGAATCGATAATGGCAAGAGTTCGTCTTTTGAGAGTACCTCAATTTTTGCTTGCGGCATTTTCGATTTCGGTAATGGCTTTTGTTTTTCAGGCCGTTAAAGGATGAATATGCATATAATATCTCAATTTCTCATTCTTGCGGTAATTTTTTGCGACTTCTTTCTGCTTTCGTCTTACTCCACTTTTGAGCTTGTAAAATTTGCCGCCTTGCAGGGCGTTCTTACCGCTCTTTTGCCTTTGATGGCCGCCGAACATTTTGCGGCCGAAGGGATAGCTTTTGCTTTGTCGGTAATATTGCTTAAGGGATTTTTTTTCCCTTTTGTGCTTAGAAAATTGATAGTAAAAAATAATGCCTATGAAGAAAAGAAACGCGAATATTCGGGAGCTCTTTCCATAGCGGTTTATCTTTTCGTGTTTTTTGTATCGGTTTGGCTTTCTATTAAGTTAGATTTGGAAGTTAAAAGTCTGTCATGGATAATACCGGCTTCTTTTATGACCATATTTTCCGGTTTATTTTTAATAATACTTCGAACTCAAACCGTTTCTCAAATAGTGGGCTATATGGTTTTGGAAAACGGTATTTATTGTTTCGGCTCCGCCGTCTTTGTTCAACAGCCGCTTATGGTGGAAGCCGCTATATTGCTCGACATTTTTGTGGCGGTCTTTGTAATGGGAATGGCCGTTTTCCACATAGGCAAAGAATTTAATAATTCCGACAGCGAAAATTTGAACGAATTAAGAGAGGAAACGGGACAGGAGGCCGATATATGAGCTTCCTGTCTTCTTTTTTATATTTTTACGGCGCCGATAATTTCAAAGAACTTTCTTTATTTTTAATTTTAATGCCGACGGTTTTAGGCATATTGTCATTTTTGGTAAGTTCAAACGCTCAAAGACGTTCGATAATCTTCATAGGAAGTATTTTCCATTTTTTGATTACGGGAATTTTAGTTCTTACTTTGGCAAATAGAGATTTATATGCCGTATCTAATTTTCCCGTTTTAATATTGAACTCATTTTCCGGCAATATTGAAAATGCCGTATTTTTAAGCGTAGTTTCGCTTCTGTTTTCGGGAGCTTCTTTTTATTCTTTGAAATATCTTAAATTGGAAGAAAAGAATATTAGAAAAGACGACGAGGGTTTTTTGATAAACGACGAACCAGAAGCTGTTTTTACCGGATTTATGATGTTCTTTCTTTCCGCTATGACTTTGGTATGCTTTTCCGCTCATATGGGTCTTCTTTGGGCTGCGGTTGAGGCGACCACGCTTTTTTCGGCGCCTTTGATATATTTTCATAGAAGCAGGAGATCTTTGGAAGCCACCTGGAAATATTTGGTTGTTTGTTCGGTAGGTATAGCCATAGCATTGCTGGGAACTTTTTTTCTTTCTCTCTCAGGCGGAAAAAGCGGAGGATCTTTGTATTTTTACGATATTATTTCTCAAGCTAAAAATTTTAATCCTTTGTGGCTAAAACTTTCTTTTATCTTTTTCTTCGTAGGTTACGGCACTAAAATGGGCCTGGCTCCTTTGCATACTTGGCTTCCGGACGCTCACAGCGAAGCTCCTTCCGTAGTTTCCGCTCTTTTATCGGGAGCGCTTCTAAACTGCGCCTTTTTAGGGATATGGAAGTCTTACTCTTTTATGCGTATCGGCGGTTTGGGCGAATTTTCTTCTTCAATAATGATTTTTTTCGGAATATTTACCGTTTTTATTTCCGCTCTTTTTATCTTAAATCAAAAGGAATATAAGAGAGCTTTGGCTTATTCCAGCGTGGAAAATATGGGGCTTATGTGTCTGCTTTTGGGTATTTCTTTTTATGTCGGCAGAGAAGCGGAAAAACTTGTTTTTTTAAGCGCGATAGGGCATTCTTTGATCAAATCCGGCATGTTTTTTATAGCCGGCATGGTTTTGTTTTACTATAAAAGTAAAAAGTACGCCGAAGTCGGACCCATGTTTTCCAAAACGCCTTTCACCGCGGGCATGTGGTTTTTAGGATTTATTCTTTTATCCGGAGCTCCGCCTTCTCCGTTGTTTTTCCCGAAACTTTTCATATTCAAATTTATGCTTTTAGGAGGAAAATATTTTATTTCCGCTTTGATGATTTTTTTGTTTATTATCATATTTGCCGGTCTTGGAAAAATATTTTATGAAACGATTTTTTCGGGAGCTAATAATCTGCAGGAAATTAAGGAAGATAAAACGATATTATTTCCGTCGCTATCGTTTTTTTCTATTTCTATTTTTATTTTTTTTGCGTTTTTTTATTTTTCTCGAGGAATAAAATGAAAGATTTTATAACGGGAAATTTGGAAGAAATAGAGTTTTTAGACAGAGATGTTTTTGTAAAAAGACTATCCGGAGAACTTTCTTTGGGCGCGGGAGTCCTTTCTTATTTTTCGGTTAAGTATAAAGAAGGAATTAAACTTTTTGTGTTTTTACTAAAAAAATCCGGAGAAATAGAGTTTTTTTCATGTAAAGCCGATAGTAAGATGCCTTCTTTGACTCCTTTCTATCCGCAGCTTCATCTTTTTGAGAGAGAAATATCGGAAAAGACCGGAATTATTTTCGAGGGCCATCCTTTGCCAAATCCCGTAAGATACGAAAACGGTCTTACGGCCTCTTCCGGCTCATATTTCAAAGTACAAGGAAACGAAATTCACGAAGTGGCCGTCGGGCCCGTTCATGCGGGCGTAATAGAGCCCGGACATTTTAGATTTCAATGTTTGGGCGAAAACGTATTTCATTTGCAGATAGAATTGGGCTATCAGCATAGAGGCATAGAAAATGCGGTTATCTCCGTAGATAAAAAAAGAATGCTTCCTATGATAGAGACCGCGGCCGGAGACACTTCCATAGGCCATGCCTGGACTTACGCAAAAATAACCGAAGCGCTTTGCGAAGTTCAAATATCTAAGAGAGCTTCTTTTTTGAGAGGCGCTGCTTTGGAACTCGAAAGATTGGCAAATCATATAGGAGACTTAGGCGCGCTTAGCGGAGACGTCGCATATTTGCCTACCGCAAATTTTTGCGGAAGAATAAGAGGCGAAATATTAAATATTACCGCTTTGCTCTGCGGAAACAGATTCGGAAGAAATTTTATAATTCCGGGAGGAGTGGAGTATGACGTCGACGATAAACTTATAAAAGAGATAATGTCTCGCTTAGATTCGGCTTACGAAGACGCCGTTTCCGCCATATCTCTTTTATGGGAAAGAAAAACCGTTTTGGACAGATTTGAAAAAACGGGAATCGTTTCTTTGGAAAAAGCTTTAAAACTCAGACTTGTCGGTCCCGCGGGAAGGGCCAGCGGAATAGACTGCGATTTAAGAAAAATATTCAAAAGCGAGCCTTACGAAGATTTTGAAAGCGAACCTTTGACTCTTAACGGAGATGTCTTTTCCAGAGCGTATATTAGATGGATGGAAATAAAAAAATCTTATAAATTAATCAAAAATTGGCTTTCGAGATTGCCGCAAGGCGAAATAACTTTGGAAATAGGGCCGTTTAAGAAAAATTCTTTCGCTTTGGCTTTGACCGAAGGGTGGCGCGGAGAAATATGCCACGTATGTTTTACCGACGATAAAGGAGAAATATCTTTTTACAAAATAAAAGATCCTTCTTTTCATAATTGGCAGGGTCTTGCTATGGCTTTGAGGAACGCTCAAATTTCCGATTTTCCGCTTTGTAATAAGAGTTTTAATTTGTCTTATTGCGGACACGATTTATGAGGAGAAAATGATAAAAGAAATATTGGCCAGAATAAAACAAGGATATAGGACTTTGCCTTTTCCTTTTGAAAAAATAAAATTATCTGAAAGGTATAAAGGATATCCCAAATTGGATTTTTCAAATTTGAAAGAAAGCGAAATAGAAGAGCTTTTATCGGTTTGTCCCAACTCATGTATTTATAAGGATGCGGGAAAAATAAATTTAGACTTAGGCAATTGCACTTTTTGCGCTATTTGCGAAAAAAAATTACCTCAAGCCGTCAAATTTTCAAAAGACTGGTCTATGGCTTTTTCTTCCAGAGAGGACTTGATTTTATCTCAAGATACTAAGAAAAAATCATATGTTCTAAGAGAAGAAATAAGAAAACTTTTCGGCCGTTCATTAAGGCTCAGACAGGTAAGCGCAGGCGGATGCAATGCCTGCGAAGCCGATTGCAATGTTCTGGGAACTCCCGCTTTCGATATGGGCAGATTCGGCATACAATTTGTAGCTTCTCCGAGACATGCCGACGGAATTTTGATAACCGGTCCCGTAAGCGAAAATATGTATACCGCTTTGATAAAGACATATCGGGCCGTGCCGGATCCGAAAATAGCCATAGCGGTAGGCGCATGCGCCATAGGCGGCGGAATTTATAGGAATTTGCCGAAAGTCAAAGGCATATCGGAGGAAATAAATATAGATCTTTATATTCCCGGATGTCCGCCCAATCCCATTACCATTCTCGACGCCCTTTTGCGCTTTATCGGAAGAATAAAATAATATTGTTTTCGCGGTTATATTAAATTGGATAATTTATTATTGATTATGGTTTATCTTTTATTTACAAAACTATTAGAGCTATCTTGAATAATGTATAATATTTTTTACTAAGGGGAAGAATTTATGAAGATTATTTTTGCTATTTTCATATTCATCTTTAATTTAAATCTCTATTCTATCGAGACATTTACATATAAGGAAATATCAAAAGATATTTCTAAACAGATAAAAGAATCGGAAAAGAATAATATAAAAGTTGCTGTCTTTGATTTTGCATATTATGACGGAAAAATATCTCCCGCGCTCAGGCAAATATCCGAGTCTTTAACCATAAATTTGGCTAAAAATTCTATAACCATAGTTGAAAGAAATCAAATTGAAAAAATTCTCCAGGAGAAGAAGCTTCAAATGTCCGGCATGTTCGACGAAAAAACAGTAACCGAAGTGGGAACATTTGTGGGAGCGGAAGCCATTTTGACCGGCACGGTCGAAGATATGGAAAATGGCAAGTCTAAAATTAATATAAAAGTTCTTAACGTAAAAACTTCCGTCATAATAGCGGCCGGGGAATATATTATAGATAGGACCTGGGAGTTGTATAAGCCCAAGCAAGAACCTGAAAAAAAAGAAACAAAGATATATTCCGAAATAAAATTTGAAATAGAAAAACTTCCAAAATTAGAATCTTCATCGTTTCATATGGAGGAAATACACTTAGATTTTAATAATATGGATATAGATAAGCTGGAAAAATACAACGAAATAACAGAACTTGAGAAAAAGACTACGGACTATCTTTTAATAGCCGAGAAATGGGATATATTCGGCAAAGAAGTGCCCGAATACCGTGAGATTTCGATTAAAAGAGCAAATGAGTTGAGAGATCATTATAATAAAATCATAAAATTTGAAGAAGATAAAAAGAAGATAAGAGAACAGATGAGAGCGGATTTTGAAAAACTGATGAGGATATTGAAACTAAAAATAATTTCTTCGGATAAAAAAGATGAATTTTGCCAAAAATTTATTGATGCGTATTCAGAATACGAATTTGAAGAATTCAGTAAATATTATTTAAAACTTAGGCGGTATATGATTCGCCAGTGCATAGATGAAGATAAAGTGGGTTTTGCTTTATGCTACGAAGACGGAAGTATAGCGATGACAAATGTCGATCGGTATAATAACGGTTTTTCAATGGAAGGTCTAATACCAGCACTTTACTGGGTAAATGGAAGCCGTAAATATGGGCCGGTTTTAGATATACATAGCGCGCGTCCTGATTATATGACTTCAGTATGGGAACCGTGTTATTTTTTTATAGATAAAAAAGGCAGTATTAAAATTCCTCCCGACGGCAGCTGTATATATTCAGACGTACGAAATTTTAGTAATGGACTGGCCATGGTGAGAGAAAAATATTCCGGGAAATGGGGTTATGTCGATAAAAATGGCAAGCTGATTATAGACTATAAGTTTGACGACTATTTTTTGAGTGATTTTTCAGACGGTTTCGCCACTGTTAGATTAAACAGGAAGTGGGGGCTTATAGATAAAACCGGAAACACTGTTATACCTTTCAAATATGATTACATTTCCGATGCCGCAAGATGTCCATATTATGTAAAATTAAACGATAAGACTTTTTACATCAATAGAAAAGATCAAATAGTGCAGGATAATAAGAAAAATAAAATGTATGCCATAAGAGATGAAGATGGAAATCTTACGACTTCTTATATTTTTGAAGATATAGAAACTTGCGACAACCATTTTCAGAAGGTGAAAAAAAACGATAAATACGGGTTTTATTTAAAGAAAGGTAAGGAAATAATTAAACCAAAATATGATTGGGCCGGATGTTATTTTAATTCTCTTGCGGCAGTATGCGGTCAAAAGTGCGGCTTTGTGGATGAGAACGGAAAAGTTGTAATTCCGATTAAATATGACGGTATAACCAGTTTTATGGGTGAAACCGCTGCGGTTAAAGAAAATAATAAGTGGCTTTTAATAAACAAAGAGGGAGAGGTTTTAAAAGAATTACAAACTTATGATACTATTTCCAATTTAGATGATGAATTTTTTGTCGTATCAAAAAATAAAAAATACGGTTTAATCGATACAAGCGGAAATAAAATTACCGCGTTAAAATACGATGGTATTCCACTAAATGGTATTGATTTTATTGCGGTAGAATTGAACGGGAAATACGGTTTTATAAGAAAAAAAGACTCGGCTGAGATAACGCAAATAAAATATGATAACTGGTCATTTGACGGCATAGATTTCATATCTGTAGAATTTATGGGCAAAAAAGGAATTGTCGATTTATTCGGCAGAGAGTTATACGCGGATGAAGACAAAAAAAAGTAATTTCTAAACGATATTTTAAAGCAATATTCGGCTATAACAATTTCAAATTGCCTTATATTAAAAACTGCGTCAATTATAATCGGAAATTATTTATTTGTATAATTAACTTGTGTTTGAGGAGGATTTATGCAGGAGATGAACGTAAATTTTGATAAAAGGATTTTAAGTTCCATAGGCGGTTTCTTTGCCGCATTTCTTTTAGCGGTAATATTTTTAACTTCTTTTTTTATCGTTTCGCCCGGCACCGTGGCGATAAAAACAAGACTCGGGAAAATAGCCGGTTCTTACGGTGAAGGAATTCATTTTAAAATACCTTTGATAGAAAGCGTAACCAAATTTTCGATACAAATACAAAGAGCCGATATAAAAACTCAGGCTTTTTCCAAAGATTTGCAGACTATGGAAGTTCATATGGTGGTAAATCACAGGATACAGCAGGAAACGGTAGTAAGCATATATAGAAATTTGGGGCCTTATTACGTAAATACCGTAGTCGATCCGGTAGTACAGGAAGTTTTTAAATCGATATCGGCAAAATATTCCGCCGAAAAAATCATAGGCGACAGAAACGAGCTCGTAAGGGAAGTTAACGACGAAGTTAAGCAAAGGCTTATGACAAAAGAAATCATAGTAACGGATATTTCGGTGGTAGATTTGGATTTTACGGATCAATTCTTAAAAGCGGTAGAAGATAAACAGATAGCCGAACAACAGGCCAAGATGGCCGAAAAATTGGTAGAAAAAGCCAAGAAAGACGCCGAACAGCAAATAGCCAAAGCAAGAGCGGAAGCCGAATCTTTGAGAATGCAAAGAGAAGCCGTTACGAGCCAGCTTATAGAATTAAGAAAAGTCGAAGCTCAAATTAAAGCCATAGAAAAATGGAACGGAGTTCTGCCCGGGTACGTAGGCGGCGGAGTTCCTTTCATATCTTTGGAAAAAAAGTAAAAAAACTTAGTTAAAAATATTTCTTCTATGATTGCGGTATTAATATTATTTGCGGTATTTTTACTTATTTCCGTAAGGCAAATAGGCAGTTTAAAATTGGAAATATGGCAGATAATGTCCGGTGGGGCCGTTTTGGCTTTGCTTGGCGGTTCGATAAGTTTTTCCGACGCTTTAAAAGCCGTAGATTACGACGTGATAATTTTCCTATTCGGTATGTTTGTTTGCGGAGCTTTATTTGAAATAAGCGGTTATCTTTCTTACAATCAGCATAGGATTTTCAAAAAAGCCGATACTTGCGAAAAAATGCTTTTTCTTTTTATTTTTTTCTTCGGATTATCTTCGGCTTTGGTGATGAACGATACCGTCGCCGTCATAGGAGTACCGGCTTCGGTTTCACTTTCAAAAAAATATAATTTTCCTTTAAAGATTTTGCTTTTGGCTTTGGCATTTTCGGTTACCATAGGAAGCGTTTTCAGCCCGATAGGAAATCCTCAAAATCTTTTGATAGCGATAAAATCGGCTATGTCGAATCCTTTTATAGTTTTTTTAAAATATTTGTTTATTCCTACGATATTAAATCTTTTTTTGCTTTTTCTAATTTTCAGAGCCGTATATTCTCGGTATTTTTCCGATTTGCCCGATATGGGACATTATATTCCCGAAAAAAAGAAATGGCTTTATTTCCTGTCGAATTTGACTATGGCGATAATTTTAGTCGGAATATCGGCTAAAATATGGTTTTCTTTGAAAGGCGAAAGTTTTCGTCTAACATGGATAGCGGTTTTTGCTTCTATGCCGGCTTTGCTTTTAAGTTTCAAACAAGGGGAGATAATAAAAAAAACGGATTGGAAAACTTTGATATTTTTTGCCGCCATGTTTATTTTAATGAAAAGCGTTTGGGATAGCGGTTTTTTTCAAAAAATAATACAAAACAATGCCTTTGACATTTTATCTTTGCCGTTTATTTTTATTCTTTGCGTTATATTGAGCCAATTTATTTCAAATGTGCCTTTGATAGCTTTGCTTTTGCCGCTTTTTACTTTGAAGGGGGCAGGGGAAAATCATTTCATAGCTTTGGCCGCCGCTTCCACTTTGGCCGGCAATCTTTCCATACTCGGCGCTGCGAGCAATGTAATAATAATACAAGGCGCGGAAAATAGAAAGGAAGGCACCATATCTTTTTGGGAATTTTTTAAAATCGGAGCGCCGCTTACGGCTTTAAATTGCTTTATATATTGGCTTTTTTTAAGATAGAATAATAATAAAGATACGGGCAGAAAAAAATCTCCGCCCATAAGGAGTTTTTTATGATGGAAGAAAATATAATTAAAATTTTAAGCGATGCTATAAGCGAAAGAAAAAATGCGGCTTTTATAACGATAATTTCATCGGGCGGATCCACTCCCAGAGACGCGGGTTCCAAAATGATAGTTTATGAAAACGGCTCGATAGCCGGGACCATAGGCGGGGGGAAAATAGAAGCTCTTGCGATAAAAACCGCTCTGGATTGTCTTAAAAAAGGGGAAGGCGGAAAATTCGTTTTCGATTTGACTCCCAAAGGCATAGGTATGGCCTGTATGGGTAAAGTGGAAATTTTTATAGACATATACAAAACTCCTTTGAAGGTTTTTATTTGCGGAGGCGGTCATGTGGCTAAACAATTGGCAAAGGTTCTGGATATAGCCGGCTTTCCTTATGCCGTTGCGGACGACAGAGAAGAATTTGCAAATAAGAATAATTTTCCGGGCGCTTACGAAATAATAAACGAATTTCCCGACAAGGCTTTCAAAAAAGCGAAAATAGATTCCGATACTTATATAGTCATAATGACCAGAGGTCATATGCTGGACGCCGAGTGTTTGATAGAAGCGGTTAAAACAAAGGCCGCTTATATAGGAATGATAGGCAGCGCTTCGAAAGTTAGAACTGTTATGTCGGATCTTAAGAAGAAAGGCGTGAAAATAGATAAAAGAGTCTATTCTCCTATAGGATTGGATTTGGGCGGTAAAACTCCGGGAGAAATAGCCGTATCCGTAGCGGCAGAAATACTTAAAATACATTACGGCCGAAGCGGAAATCATATGAGCGTAAATTTGGAGGCAAAATGAGCAAAGATTTATTTTCTTTCGTCGGCAAATCATTGGAAAGAGTAGACGGCGCGGTTAAAGCCGAAGGCAAAGCTCTTTACGGAGACGACATATCTTTCCCGAATATGATTTACGCGGCGGCGGTTAGAAATCCCAAACCGAGAATAGAAATAAGAAAAATGGACGATTCTTTGGCAAAAAAAATAAAAGGATATTTCGGCATAGTTTCTTTTAAGGATATAAAAGGCAAAAACAGCTGGCCTTTGGTTATGAACGATTATCCTTTTTTACCGGAAAAGGAAGCGAAATTTTACGGAGAAACCTTAGCTTTGGTTTTGGCGGAAAATCAAAGAACGGCAAAAAAAGCCGCGGCTTGTGTCAGATTGGATTATAAAGAATTGCCTTTTATAGACGATCCTTTGAAAGCTTTGGAAAAAAAATCTTTGAAAATATACGGCAAAGATAATATCATATCTTCTTTCAAAATAATAAAGGGCGATGCGGATAAAGCTTTTAAAGACTGCGATGTGGTAATAGAAAAAGAATTTAGGACAAATTATCAAGTCCATGCTTATTTGGAAACTCAAACCGCTACGGCCGTTCCGGAACCCGACGGTTCTATTACGGTTTATTCTTCTACTCAATGTCCTTTTTACGTATTGGACGCCGTCGCGGCGGCTTGCGGTTTGCCCAATAATAAGGTCAAGGTAATACAAACCGTTACCGGAGGCGGATTCGGCGGTAAAGAAGACGTGCCGGCTTTGGTTGCGGCTCATGCGGCTATTTGCGCTTTGAAATTTAACCGTCCGGTAAGGCTTGCCTATGACAGAAAGGAAGATTTTATGAGTATGTCGAAAAGACATCCTTCTTGGGCCAGAGTAAAATACGGCGCCGATAAAAACGGAAAAATAAAGGCTTGTAAAGTTAAATATGTTTTGGACGGCGGCGCTTATGCTACTTTGTCGCCGATAGTTTTATGGAGAGGGACGGTTCATGCGGCCGGTCCTTATAAAATAGAAAACGTGTTCATAGAAACTTATGCAGCCGCGACAAATAAAGTCCCCTGCGGAGCTTATAGAGGATTCGGTCAGCCTCAAATATGCTTCGCGCAGGAATCTTTGATAGACGATCTGGCCGAAAAATTGGGAATAGATCCGATAGATTTAAGACTTAAAAATATGATTCAAAGCGGAGATAAAACCGCTACGGGTCAGAAAATTGACGAATCCTGCGGATTAAAAGAGCTTACGGAAATAGTAAGAAAAAAATCAAGATGGGATAAATCCGAAGTTAAAATAAACGGAGACAAAAGAAGAGCTTTGGGTTTTTCTTGCGCTTATTACGGAGTCGGACTCGGAGCGAAAGGCAGATATTTGGATAGAGCGGGAGCTTTCGTAAACATATACAGAGACGGTTCGGTTCAGGTAAATGTCGGCAATACCGAAATGGGACAAGGCGCTTTAACCGTTCTTTCTCAAATAGCCGCGGAAACTCTTAATGCTCCGATGAAAAATATAAAACTTGCCGAAGTAGATACCTCAAAAGTGCCTGACAGCGGACCCACGGTAGCCAGTAGAACCACTTTGATGAGCGGAAATGCGATAATAGAAGCTTGCCTGCCTTTGAGAGAAAATATATTCTCGGCCGCCGCCGAACTTTTAAAAGCCGGTAAAAATAAAATTACCGCTTACGGCGGATTTTTTTACTTCGGGAAAAAGAAAATTTCATTCGAAGAAGCGGTAAAGGAATGCTGGTCTAAAAGATTAAAGATGAGCGAACAAGGCTGGTATGCGGCTCCCAATACCACATTTGACATAAATAACGGTCAAGGCAATGCTTATGTTATCTACTCTTATAGCGCCGATATAGCCGATGTGGAAGTGGATATAAAAACCGGCGAAAAGACAGTTCATAAGATATACGCCGCTTACGATGTAGGGCGCATAATAAATCCCAAATTGGCTCACGCTCAAGCTCACGGCGGCATACTTCAAGGTATGGGCTGGGCAATAATGGAAAATTTAATAGTAAAAGACGGAATAATGAAAAATCCTAATTTTACCGATTATGTCCTTCCCATTTCTACCGACGCCCCTCAGTACGATATAAGTTTCTCGGAGAAGCTCTACAAACACGGGCCTTATAAGGCTAAAGGTATGGGAGAAGTGCCTTTGATAGGGGTGGCTGCGGCGGTAAGAAATGCGGTTAAAAGAGCTTGCGGAGTTTCTCTGACTTATTGTCCTATGATATCGGAAAAAACGCTCAAGACGATAAACGACAAAAAATGATGGGATATTTTAATTTTTGAGGATATGCCTGTTACATAAGTTAAATGAAAAAAAACGGTAAAATATGCTATTATTAATCTTTGGAGGTTTCCATATATGTTTAAAAAATTAATTTTGTCTTTGATTTTGTTGTCTTCTTCCGTTTATGCTCAAGACTCTTACGATAAATTGGCTTCGGAACTGTCTTCAAAATCCGAAGGTATAAAAAAGTTGGCCATAATACCCTTTTCCTACGCCGATAATACTTCTTCCACAAAAGACGGCGCCGTCATAGCGGAAAGATTGACAATGAAGCTTATTAATATGCAGAAGTTTGAAATAATAGAAAGAAGCGTATTGAATAAAGTTTTGGACGAATTAAAACTTCAAAATTCGGGAGCCATAGACGCCGGCAGCGCGAAAGAACTCGGAAAAGTTTTGGGCGTGGACGCTCTTATAACCGGAACTTTGATACCTACCGCTTCCGGAATAGAAGTTAATGCCAGAGTTATAAAAACGGAAACCGCTCAAGCCATAGCCGCTTCTCAAGTTACCGTACAGAAGGATTGGTACGGCGGCGACGTACAGGCTATGCCTCAAAAGACGGAATATCAACAGCCGCAAGCTCAAACGCAGAAACAGCCGATATCTCGAGTAAGAAGCCCTAACGAATACGGATTTTTTGACGTTATGGTAGGCGCCGGTTCTCAAACGGTGGATATAAAATGGGATACTACAAAATTCGGCGGTTTAGAAATGAACGCTCTCACGGCCAGCGGAGGCGGACCAATAGGCCTTAGGGTCGGCGGCTTCGGCAAAGGCGTGGTAGGCGGAGATTTTGAATTTTCGGTATCTAAACATTATACCGACGCTCAAAAAGGCACAATAACTTTTCCTCTTATAGCCAATGTCAATTATCCAGCCGGATTAATAGACGCCACTTCCATAGGCCTTAGCGGAGACTTGCTTTTTAGAACTTTGACAAAAGCTCAATTCTATTTGGGTATAGGTTTGGGACTGTCTATAAATAATATACAATCTACCGTAATAAAAGACTACTATAATAAGCTTTTGAACGAGACCGCCGTAGGATTTATGTTTAGAGTACCGATAGGTTTGAGATTTAACGCCGATAATGTCACTTTCTTTATGGAATATAGGGCGGAAATTAACGCTACGAGCTTTAACAGAGGATTCGGAAACGAAACTAATAATCTTACTTTCAACGGTTCGAGATTTGTTTTCGGAGTGGGATCTAAATTCTAAAAATGAAAAAATTTCCGCTTAGCTGCGAAATTAACGGTAAAAAAATAAAAAAGGAAATAGATTCTTCTTTAAGACTAATAGATTTCATAAGAGAAGATATGGGCCTTAAAGGCACCAAAGAAGGCTGCGGCGAAGGCGAATGCGGTGCCTGTATGGTTTTGCTCGACGGTAAAGCCGTAAATTCCTGTCTTATGATGGCCGTTCAAATACATGGCAAGAAATTGGTTACCATAGAGGGAATACACGAACATAAATACGGCAAAGAACTTCAAGATTCCTTTGTAAAAGAGGCCGCCGTGCAATGCGGTTTTTGTACGCCGGGTTTTATAATAGCCGCTCAGGAAATACTTGCAAAAAATCCCAAAGCCTCTTTGGAAGAAATTAAAGAAGGTCTTGCCGGTAATTTATGCAGATGCACCGGATATGAAAATATTTTTAAAGCCGTAGATAAAGCTCGTAAGAAGTAAAATTTACTATTTGAGAATATGCCGGAAATAATAGAAAAATACTATTCTTTAAAAGAACTTTGGTCTTCCTTAAATAAACTTAATAAAAGCAGAAAATATTTGGCGGGCGGAACGGATTTAACAATATCTTTGTCTTACGGCGAAGAAAAAACCGAACTTTGGATAGATATAAGCGACATAAAAGAGTTGTCCTTGATAGAGGATAGGAAAGAATTCGTATTTATAGGCGCCGGAATTAAAGTTTCTCAGCTTGAAAATAATCCGATAGTGAAAAAATGGGTTCCCGCTTTGGCCGAAAGCGTTAAATATTACGCTTCGCCTTCTATTAGAAATACGGCCACTTTGGGCGGAAATTACGTAAACGCTTCGCCTTGCGCGGACGGAGTTTTAGCTTTGGCGGCTTCTCAAGCTTCGGTCGTTTTAAACCTGAAAAACCGAAGAAGAACTTTGCCTTTGCTTTCTATTATAAAAGGGCCTAAAAAAATAGATTTAAAAAAAGACGAAATAGCCGAAGGATTTTTGGTACCGAAAATAAAACACGAAGCCGTTTTTTACAAAATGATGGCAAGAAAAAGATTCGGTATTTCCAAGGCCGGACTTTGTATATGCTATAGGGCGAATAATAAAAAATTAGAATATGTATCTATCGCTTTGTCTTCGGTCGCTCCTTCGATAGTAAAGGCGCCAAAAACCGAAGAATTCCTGAAAAATAAGAAAATCGATCAAAATATCGTAAAAAAAGCCTGTGAAATTATTAAAAGCGAGATAAGTCCGATCGACGACATACGTTCTCAAGCGGAATATAGAAAAGAAATAATTTCCGTTTTCTTGCAAAGAGCTTTGCAAAAAACTATAGGTTAATTTTTAAAAGTTAAAAGCGGAGGAATAATGAAAATTAAATTTCTTTTGACCGGCGTTTTATTTTTTCTTTCTTCTTTTTCTTATTGTCAGGAAGACGTAATTTTGAAAGCCGCCAAGAAAGAGTTAAACCGTTCTTTTTCGGAACTTAAAAATGCGGAAAAAGCCCCTCTTTATTTCCTTCAATACGAAATATGGCAAGATAAAAACTATTGGGTATCCGCCAATTTGGGCGCTTTGGTTTCCGAAGGAGAAAACGAGCAAAATACCGCTACGGCCGACATAAGAATAGGTTCGAGAGAATTGGATAATACTCACGAGATAAAAGGCAAAGAAAGCAGAAACTGGGAATCAAATTCCAAAGAGATAGAAACGGAACTTTTGACTAAAGGCGACGAAAATGCGATAAGGGCCAAACTTTGGAATCTCACCGATGCGGCTTACAAGGACGCTCTTAACAAATATATGAAGGTAGAGGCCAATAAACAGGTTACGGCCGGCGAAGAAGATAAGAGCGGAGATTTTTCTCAGGAAAAAACTACAGACGTTTATTACTCCAAAGCGGAAGATATAAAAATAGACAAAGACGAGATGAGAAAAAAAATAAAAGAGCTTTCTCTTATTTTCAAGAAATACGATTTTATACTGAATTCCTGGACGAGTTTTTCATTGGAATCTCAAAACAGATATATAGTCAATTCCGACGGCGCGGAAATAGTAGCCGGAAATAATTACATGAGCATATCTTACGGACTTACGGCGAGAACTACCGACGGTATGGACTTAAGCAGAAATAAACAATATCATTTTGACAAAGTTTCCGACATTCCTTCTTTTGAAAAAATAGCGGCCGACATGGAAAATTCCGTAAAAGAACTAAAAGCTTTGATCGGTTCTCCGTCTCAAGAACCTTATACCGGACCCGCCATATTGGAAAATCAAGCCGCGGCCGTATTTTGGCACGAAATATTCGGACATAGAATAGAAGGACACAGACAAAAAAGCGAAAGCGAAGGTCAGACATTCGCAAAGAAAATAGGCGAAAAAATAATGCCGGATTTTTTAAATATCTACGACGATCCGAATATAAGATATTTTAAAGGAAAATTTTTAAGAGGATATTATTCTTACGACGACGAAGCCGTAAGGGCGCAAAAAGCTTCATTGGTGGAAAAAGGAGTTTTAAAAGGATTTTTGATGCAGAGAGTCCCTCTGGAAAAATTCCCCAAATCTAACGGTCACGGAAGAAGAAGCGAAGGCAATATGACTGTCGCCAGACAGGGCAATCTCATAGCCGAGTCTTCCAATAAAGTGCCTTACGAAAAACTCAGAGAAATGCTTTTGGATGAAGTCAAAAAACAAGGAAAACCCTACGGAATAATAATAAAAGACATAGCCGGCGGCTTTACCATAACTCAAAGATTCCTTCCTCAAAGCTACACTATCTTGATAAAATACGCGGTTAGAGTATATCCCGACGGCCGTCTAGACGAGCCCATAAGAGGACTTAATATGATAGGTACGCCTTTGCAGACATTCGGACGAATTTTAGCCGCAGCCGACGACGACGACATATTTAACGGCACATGCGGCGCGGAATCGGGGTGGGTGCCTGTGTCCGCCGTAAGCCCGAGCCTTTTATTTTCCGAAATAGAAACGGAAAAACTTCAGAAATCAAACGAGATGCCGCCGATACTTAAAAATCCGATTTTTGAAAAATAATTTGGAGGAAAAATGAATATAATTTTAGCCGTTTTTTTAATTTTGACAGCTTCGAATATCAAGGCTCAAGAGGATAATGTTTTAAAAGCCGTTTCCGACGAGGTAAATAGAACCGCGGCAAAGCTTAAAATAGAAAAATCTTCCGCTCCTTATTTCGCTTCGTGTTACGTAGCCGACAGTTCGGAGACTTATATTTCGGCTTCTTTCGGAGAAATAAAGGAAAGCAAGTCTTATTTTAACAGAAACGGCAGATTTGAAGTCAGAATAGGAAACGAAATGTTTGACAGTTCTCATTATATTTCCAATTTCAGAGATTATAGGCCCGTATTTAGGAATTTGCCGGTTGAAGACGATTATGACAGCATAAGAAAAAGTCTTTGGCTTATGGCCGACGAAGCTTATAAAATCGCCGTTGAAAGATATTCTCAAAAAGAAGCTTATAGAAAGAAAAAAGACATAAAAGAAATTTACGGAGATTTAAGTATTGAAAAACCGAACAGGTATTTTGAAAAAAATTCTTCTTGCGGAAATTTGGATAAACAGAGATGGGAGAAAAGACTTAAGAATATTTCTCAATTATTTAGAAAATATCCCAATATTTCAGATTCCGACATAAATGCCAGATTTTCTTCGGTAACCAGAAGGTTTTCCGATTCTCAAGGCTTTTCGTATAAAACATATTCCTGCGAAGCTTATGTTTCTATTTTTGTCTATATGCAGAACGAAGAAGGATATAAATTGAAAGACAATAAAGATTTTCTATATGCTTCGTGGAAAGAGGCGGAAGAGGATAATATAGAAGCGAAGGCGGAAGAATATGCGAAGTCATTAAACGATTCGTATAAAGCGGAAAAGATAGATTATTATGTGGGTCCGGCTCTTTTCACTCAAGAAGCCGCGGCCGAATTTTTAAATCAGCTTTTTGTAAGAAATATTTCTTTCAATCCGAAACCCTGGGCCGATAAAGACGAATGGCTCAAGTATTATTATGAAATTCCCAAATTAAAAGACAGAATAGGCAAAAGAATTTTGCCGGGATTTATTTGGGTTTACGACGATGCTAAGGCAAAAGAATACGAAGGCAGGAAACTTGCCGGATATTATGAGATAGATTCCGAAGGAATAGCGCCTTTGAAATTAGAACTGGTAAAAAAAGGAAAACTCGAAACGATATACGCTTCCAGAAATCCCGACGAAAAAATAAGAAATTCCAACGGAAGGGGGAGAGCTTCTTATAATTTTTTCCCTTATGCTACCGCGGCAAACGTTTTCTTTATGTCGGATAAAAAATTAGATTCGCCTTCGGTAAAAGAAAAATTAATTTCTCTGGGAAAAGAACAGGAATTGGATTATGTTCTCGTAGTAAAGAAAATCGCTTCCTACAAAGATTCCGAAAGCAATCTCGGCAATCCTATTTTGGCTTATAAATTGGATCTTAAAACGGGCAAAGAAACTCCTTTAAACATATCGGAATTCGAAGGGATAGGCCTCAGGGCTTTAAGAGACATCGAAGCGGTTTCTTCAAAAAATCAGGTGTATAATTTTTACCAGAGAGGCCCGTATTCGTATTCGGCAAGCGCCGTACCTACTTCTATTATTTGTCCTCAAGACATATTAATCAGAGAAATAGAAATAAAGAAAACTCAGGATAAACCGGAAAAAAAACCGTATCTCAAACATCCGTATTTTACCAAATAGCCTATTTTTATTCTCTTAATCGGTGACAATTATCCGACGGCCGTCTAATAACTGTCACCTTTGGTTTCTATTTATTGATGGCGGGAATTTTAAAAAAGACGGATGAGAACGTATTTTAACTAAAGCCATTTTTCGGTTATTTTTATATAATATTTTTATTAATAGGAGGGAGTGTGAATATAAAACAAGTTTATTTCCCAAAAACTCTCAAAGAGGCTTTGTCTTTAACAAAGAAAAAAAATTCGGTTTTCATAGCCGGTTCTTCTTATTCTTTTAAAAATATCCCGTCTCAAGCGGAGATAGCGGTAATGGGTTCGAATTTGCCTCTGACTTACATAAAAAAAGATTCCAAAAACTTAATTCTGGGAGCCGGCGCGACATTCGCCGATATGGAGGAAAACAAAATTTGTAAAACTCTTTTCGGAGGAGTACTTGCAAAAGCCGCTTCGGCTTGCTCAAGCCAGCTTATAAGGAATATGGCTACGGTAGGCGGAAATCTCGCTCATCCCAACGCTTTTAATCTTATGCCTTTGCTATGTTCCTGTATGGACGCAAAAGTTAAAATAATGTCTTCTTCGGGAACTAAAACTGTTTTATGGAAAGAAATATACGGCGGAAAATATAAAGCGGGAAAAGATTTTCTCATAACCGAAATCCTTTTCCCTTTGTCTTATTCCAAAAATATTTTTTATTTTGAGAAGGTTTCTAAAATAAAATCTTCCTGGGATTCTTATATAACCGTCTGTTTTTCTCTCGAACTTAAAAAATCGGCGGTTAAAAATATATCTTTGGCTTTTTCCGCTTTGAGAGCCATACCCATAAGAGCTTTAGAAGCCGAAAAAAAACTCATAGGCAAAACGCTCGACTCTCAAACGATAAGCGAGGCCGCCGATTTATGCGCTCAAGAAATACTTTCCGTTCACAAAGGTTCTTCGTGGGAGTATAAGGCGAAACTCGCCGGGAATTTGACTTCTTATTTTCTTTCTACGGCCGCGGAGGCAAAATGAAAAGCGAAAATCTTACTTTAAATAAAAACGGGAAATTCGAAATAAATTTTACTCTTAACGGAAAAGAAATTTCCGCGCAAGTAAAACCTAAAGAAACTTTATTGGAAGCTTTAAGAGCTTTGGGTTATAAAGGCACAAAGAAAGGATGCGACACCGGAGATTGCGGTTCTTGCGCGGTAATTTTTAACGGAAAACCTAAAGTATCTTGTCTTATGCCGGCTTTCGCCGCGCATAAAGCCGAGATAATTACGATAGAAGGTATAGGAAGCGTTTCCAAACCTCATCCGATACAGGAAGCTTTTGTCGAAGCCGGCGCCGTGCAATGCGGATACTGCATACCCGGAATGATAATTTCTACGAAAGCGCTTTTGGATAAAAATCCGAATCCGAGCGAAGAAGAGATAAAGCATTCTTTGGACGGCAATCTCTGCAGATGCACCGGATATGTGAAACAAATAGAAGCGGTTAAATTAGCCGCCAAGAAATTGGCGAAATAATCGGAGAAAATATGAACGAAACAAAAAATTTCAAATGCGTAAACAAGAGAGTGGCTAAAATAGATTCTTTGGGTTTGGCCTGCGGCGAACCGATGTTTGCCGACGACATAGATATAAAAGGACTTCTTCACGCAAAAATTTTATGGAGTCCTCACGCTCATGCCAAAATAAAAAACATAGACGTTTCCAAAGCTTTGAAAATAAAAGGCGTAAAAGCGGTTTTAACTTATAAAGACGTGCCGAGAATACCTCATACCACGGCCGGACAGGGTTATCCCGAACCTTCTCCCTACGACACTTATGTTTTGGACAATAAAGTAAGATATGTCGGAGACAGAGTAGCCGCCGTTGCCGCGGAAACTCTTGAAGCCGCTGAAGAAGCTTTGGCCGCGATAAAAGTGGATTATGAAATTTTGCCGGCCGTTTTCGATCAGTTGGACGCTTTAAAGGACGGCGCGCCGGTAATACACGACGAAAAAGATTCTAAAAATATTCCGGACGCAAAAAGAAATATAGCGGCAAAATTCGATTTTGAAGTCAAAAATTCGGAATGGTTCAAAGAAGCCGACTATGTGATAGAACAAACATACAGAATACCTTACTTTCAACATTGCGCCATAGAGCCGCATACCACTATCTGTTATTTCGATCATCAAAACAGATTGATAATAAGAACCTCCACTCAGGTGCCTTTCCATGTTAGAAGAATAGTGGCTCAGGCATTAAACATACCGGTTAAAAACATAAGAGTGATAAAACCGAGAATAGGAGGAGGATTTGGTTCAAAACAGGAAGTTTTGGAAGACATAGTAGCCGCTCTGGCTTTGAAAACCAATAACCCGGTTAAATTGGAATATACCAGAAAAGAAGTTTTTGTTTCTTCGAGAACCAGACATCCGGCATTCATGCGTCTTAAAACCGGAGTAAAAAAAGACGGAACAATAACCGACGCCGATATGGAAATAATATTAAATACCGGCGCCTACGGCTCTCACGCTCTTACGGTTATGATGTGTTCCGGTTCGCATACCATTCCGATGTATAAAGTGAAAAATAATATAAGATTTTCCGGCAAAAGCGTATACACAAATATGCCTGTGGCCGGAGCTTATAGAGGATACGGAGCTACTCAGGGATTTTACGGCTGGGAAACTCAGATGGATATGATGGCCGAAAAAATCGGCATGGATCCCGTGGAATTTAGAAAGAAAAACTATATAAAATTGGGAGAAGGCTCTCCCGTTTTTAAGGCTATGGGCGAAGGCAGGGAAGGCGTAGAACAGGTTATAACTTCCATAGGCCTCGACGAAGCCATAGAAAGAGGACTGAAAGAAATAAAATGGTACGATAAAAAAGCCGAATATGAAAAATTCAATAAAACCTCTTCAAGAATAAAAAAAGGTTTGGGTATGGCTTGCCTTATGCAGGGTTCGGGTATTCCGGAAATAGATATGGCCAGCGCAACCATAAAAATGAACGAAGACGGCTCTTTCAATCTTTCCGTCGGCGCGACCGATCTGGGCACCGGTTCCGATACCATACTTGCTCAAATAGCCGCAGAGGTATTATGTGTGCCCAATACCGACATAATAGTTTATTCTTCCGACACGGATCTTACGCCTTTTGACGTAGGAGCTTACGCTTCCAGCACGACTTTTATTTCGGGAAACGCCGTAAGAAAAACCGCCGAAAAAGTAAGAGATATGATAATAGAAGTGGCGGCTAAAATATTGGAGGAAAAAGCGGAGAATTTATATTTGGCCGACAAACATGTTTTCTCCAAAGACGGCAAAAAGGTTTCTTTCTCTGAAGTAGCCAATACTTCTTTATACTACTACAATCAGCATCAAATAATAGCCAGCGCTTCCCATACCGCGCATACGTCTCCGCCGCCTTTTTCGGCTCATTTTGCCGACATAGAAGCCGATACGGTAACGGGGGAAATAACCGTTAAAGAATATGTTTCCTGCATAGACTGCGGTACGGCCGTAAATCCTACTTTGGCGGAAGGTCAAAACGACGGCGCGGTTGTAAACGGAATAAGCCATACATTGGCGGAAGGTCTTGAATTTTCTCCAAACGGCACGCCTCTAAACGCCAATTTCAGGCGATATAAAATATTTACTTCAAAAGACATAGAAAAAATTAAAACCATACTTATTCCGACTTACGAACCCAACGGACCTTTCGGCGCCAAGTCGGTTTCCGAAATAGGCATAAACGGACCTTTGCCGGCTATAAACAATGCCATTTACGACGCTTTAAAAATAAGGCTTTTCGAAGCGCCTTTTACTCCCGACAAAGTCCTTTCCGCCTTGGAGAAAAAAGTCGGATAAAATATTTGCTCTTATCTGAAAAGCTGTAGGTATTACAGTTCTATTATGGAACTAAAATAACACAAAACAGTGCTATTGCAGCACCATATTTGATATAATTTATTTTATGGAAATAAATAACATAATAAGAAATTTTGAGGAAATCCATAAAAGACTTATAGACTCTCTGCCGCAAAGAATAAGGCCGGTAAGTTTGGAATCGAATATAAGCGAAAAGAGAGCGGTTATAGTGTACGGACTTAGGGGAGTCGGTAAAACCGTATTTCTTTTAAATGCGTCTAAAAACAAAAATTTTCTTTATTTCTCCGCGGATAACCCTTTAATATATAATATCCCCATAATAGAGTTAATCGATAAAATATTTAAATCCGGTTATGACGGAGTAGTAATAGACGAGATTCATTTTTCTAAGGATTGGGCGGCCCATTTGAAATCCGCTTATGACAGTTATCCTTCAAAAACAATATGGGTAAGCGGCAGCAGCAATCTTGTTTTGAAAAAAGGCCTTGCCGATTTATCGAGAAGATTTTTGTCCGTACATCTTCCTTTGCTTTCTTTTAGAGAATATATATATTTAAAAGAAGGGATAATGCTGGATAAGATAAATCTATTTGAGAGCATAAAAAACTACGATAATATTAAATCTAAAAAAATAAATGTTTTAAAACTTTTTAAAGAACATATAAACGGCGGAATAAGGCCGATATTTTATGAAGGCGATTATAGTGAAAGGCTTAAAAATATGATTGAAAAAAGTGTTTTTTACGACATTCCTTTTTACATAAATACGATTACCGACAATTATTTAAGATTAATGAACGGCATAATCGGCCATTTGATAACTTCTCCTATCCCGACCTTAAATATCTCAAAAATGACCTCCGAGTGGGAGATAGGCAAACATAAATTGTATTTTTTGCTTGAAATTATGGACAAAATGGAATTGATAAAAATTATAAAACCTAAAAATAAAAAACATACATATACAAAGGGCTCAAAAATATTTTTGACCGACTCTTCGATATATTCTTGTTTTAACGGAAATCTGGGAAATATAAGAGAATCCTATTTCGTAAACTCCGTTTCCAAATCCTATCCGATTTGTTCAAGCGAAAACGAAGATGAGTATGATTATCTGGTCGGCGATTTAAAATTGGAAATAGGCGGCAAATCTAAATCGCTTAAAAAAGCCGATTTTGTCATAAGCGACGATATTGAAATGCCGGTTAAAAATAGAATACCTTTGTGGATGGCGGGACTTACTTACTAAAACATTTTTATGTTATTTTAGATATTAGGGAAAAAAGATAATACCAAAATACGAAAAAATATCTCTATTTTAAAAAAATCAACTTAAAATTAGAAAAGTTGATTTCGGCGCTTTCCAAAAAATGTATAATTTTACTGTTGCCTTAAAAAGATTTTAAGGAGGCCCGCCGTGGATAAAAAAGAGATTCTTAAAAAGATAGAAAAAGAAAATATAAATTTCATAAAGCTTTGTTTTGTCGATATTTTGGGACAGCTCAAAGCTTTTGCCATAACCAAAAGAGAATTGGAACACGCTTTAAACGAAGGCATGGGTTTTGACGGCTCTTCGGTCGAAGGTTTTGCCAGAATTTACGAATCCGATTTGAGATTACTGCCCGATTGCGAAACTTTTAACATACTGCCGGTTTCTTTCGACGGTACAAAAACGGCGGTGATGTTCGGAGATATAATAACACCCGAGGGGAAAAATTACGAGGGAGATACTAGATTTATATTAAAGAAAAATTTGGCGGAAATGAAAAAAATGGGTTTTGACAGATTTATGGTCGGTCCGGAACTCGAATATTTTTATTTTTCAAATTCGTCGAAGCCTCAAATACTCGATAACGGCGGATACTTCGACAGCGTTCCTGTGGACGAATCCAGCGATTTAAGAAAAGAAACCATACTTGTTTTGGAAGAGATGGGCATACCGGTAGAATATTCCCATCACGAAGTGGCTCCCAGTCAGCATGAAATAGATCTCAGATACGACGAAGCCTTGAAAATGGCCGATAAAGTTATACTCTATAAACTTATCGTAAAGCAAATAGCGGCCAGAAAAAATATTTACGCTTCTTTTATGCCCAAACCTCTAAACGGAGTAAACGGCAGCGGAATGCATGTTCATCAATCTCTTTTCAAGGGAGATAAAAATACTTTTTTTGACAAAAAAGACGAGAATTTTTTATCCGATACCGCCAAAGCGTATTCCGCCGGCATACTTAAACATGTAAGGGAAATTTGCGCCGTAACAAATCAATGGGTAAATTCTTATAAAAGACTTGTTCCCGGATTTGAAGCTCCGGTTTATATAGCATGGGCGAGAAGAAACAGATCGGCTTTGGTAAGAATCCCTCAGTCTTTGGTAGGCCATGAAAAATCCACGAGAATAGAAGCGAGATTTCCCGACCCCGGCGCCAATCCGTATCTTGCTTTTTCGGTTATGTTGAAAGCGGGATTGGAGGGAATAAAAAATAATTATAAGCTGCCCAAAGCCGTAGAAGCCGATATTTACGAAATGGACGAAATCGAGAGAAAGGCAAATAAAATAAATACTTTGCCCGGTTCTCTTTTGGAAGCTCTGGAAGAATTTGAAAAATCGAAAATAATGAAAGAGGCTTTGGGCGAACATGTTTTTGAAAAGTTTTTGGAAAATAAGAAAATAGAATGGGATAATTATAGAATTAAAGTTACGGATTACGAGGTAGACAGATATTTGCCAATATTGTAGTTTATGGAAAACATATTAAGCGGAGCATTTGCGTCTTTTGCGGCGGGAATGGCCACTTTATTGGGCGCTTTGCCCGTTTTTTTTCTTAAAAAAGAGCTTTCTCATAAGTCGTATTCCGCCATGCTGGGTATCTCGGGCGGGATAATGCTGGCCGCTACTTTTTTTAGCCTTCTTATCCCGGCCATAGAAAGAGGCGGGGCTTATACCGCGGCGGCGGGATTCCTTTCGGGAGTTCTATTTATAGAACTTGCCGCAAGGTTTATACCTCACGAACATTTTTTTAAAGGCAAAGAAGGTCCGAAGGCTAACATAAAAAGAATAGTTCTTTTCGCTCTGGCCATAACCATACATAATTTTCCCGAAGGGATGAGCGTAGGAGTCGCTTGGGCCTTGCCGGAAAGAGCCAAAGCTATGTCTTTGGCTTTCGGCATAGGAATACAGAATATCCCCGAAGGAGCTTCCATAGCTCTTCCTCTTTTGGCTTTGGGTTATTCTCCCGCTTATTGTTTTTTTATTTCTTTTTTAAGCGCCGTAGTCGAACCCGTAGGCGGACTTATAGGCATTACCGCCGTAACTTTTTTTTCTTCTTTTTTGCCTTTCGCTCTGGCTTTTGCTTCCGGATGTATGCTTTATGTGATAAGCGGAGAAATGATACCGGAATCTCACGAAAAAGGTTACGGCAAATTGGCTACATGGTGGCTTGTGATAGGTTTTGTGATAATGATGCTTTTGGATAATCTTTTCGGATAATTATGAAACTTCTATTATTTTTATTTTTTATTCCTTCCTTATGGGCCGAAAAATACGATATCGACTCTTATGTGAAAAAAGTTTTGTCCGTATCTAACGAAATAAAGTATTACGAAGAAAATTTACAATTGAAGAAGAAGGCTTCGGCTTCCGCTTTTGCGGCTTTGTATATTCCTTCGGCGTATTATAAATTTTCTTCGGACTTATACTCTTCTTCAAAGAAGAATTTTTCGCTTCAAAAAGATTATTCTTCTTCGGATTTGGTGTTTTCATACGACATTTTTTCAAACCTCTCTTCGAGTTTTGATTTTAAAAAATCAAAAATAGAACTCGATTCGGCTAATAGAGATTTATGGCTTAAAAAACAGGAAGTAATTTATTCGGCAATGAAAAAATACTGCGACGCTTTGAAATATGCCAAACTTCTGGAAGTCAATAAAGCTTCGGAAAAGTCTTATGCCGACGAATACGAAAAAGCTTCGCAATATTACAAAGAAGGGCTTAGAAGTTATTCCGATTTGCTTAAATCCAAATTGAACTATAAAAATGCAAAACTGTATTCTGTTTATTCCGAGAACGCTTATAAAAGCTCTTTAATGGAGCTTAATTACGGAATATACGAAGATCCTTTAAACAAAAACGAATTGTCGGATATTTCGCAGGAATTTTTGGAAAAACAACTCGGATACGAAGAAGCGGTAAAATATGCCGTAGAAAATAGGAAAGAACTTCAAAACCTTAAAGCCGAAGAAAAATATTTGATATTGGAACTTAAAAAAAAGACGGGAGATTATTTGCCTCTTTTGAATCTTTCAGCTCAGTATTCCAGAGGAGGTATTTTTAATTTTTCTCCGGCGCCTTCGCCTAAAGAATCTTATCTTTTAAATCTGTCTTTAAAAATTCCTTTCGGCTCGGAACTTTTCTCCAAAAGCGAAAATTATAATTTGGCTTATACGGCTCTCGAAAGAAAAAAAAGAGAGATAGCCGAATACGAACTTAAAATTAAAAAAGAAGTTTTGATATTGGTTTTGGAATTGGATTATGCTCTGGAAAAATACGAGGTTTCGAAAACAAATTCGGAAATTTCAAAAAATAATTTGGAAATAATAAAGCAAAAATACGGCGAAGGCAAAGCTTCGGTACTGGAACTTATAGAAGCTCAGAAAGACGATTTGTCGGCTCAAAGCCAATTGGCGGAATCGTTCTACGACTTATATCTTAAGAGAGCCGAATATAAAAAAGCTTTGGGAATAGATTTGGAGAGATAAAATGAAGAAAAAATATATATATGCGATTATTTCGGTTTTATTAATATCCGCGGCTTATTTTTTATATCCGATTTATAAAAAATATTCCGTAGTGGAAGCCGAGATAGAAAAAGCCCAGGCATATAAGGGCGACATAGAAGTTACTTTCCAGGACATAGGCGACATAAGTCCTAAAAATGTGATAGAAATTAGGTCTTTGGCGTCTGGAGAACTTAAAGAAGTATTGGTCAGAGAAGGCGATTTTGTAAAAAAAGGTCAAAAGCTGGCCGTAGTTTTGCCCGGCCAAAGCGCGGCGGATAAGTTTATGCCGGTTGAAGTTTTAAGTCCGATAGACGGAACGGTTTTAAAATGCGAGGGACAGGGATATTACGACGAACCTGAAATAAAAAAACCGGGCGAAAGAGTAACCGGAGCAAGCGATTATAATCCGACTTGCATAATGAAGGTGGCCGATTTGAAAGAAATGATAGTAAAACTCGAAGTAGGCGAATCGGAAGTTATGAAGCTTAGAAAAGGAATGCCGGTATCTATTTTTGCCGAAGCGGCTAAGAAAAATTTCAAAGGCAGAGTTTCGGTAGTTTCTCCTAATGCCAAAAAAGAAAGAAACGGCGGGGTAAAGACTTTTCCCGTAGAAATAGAAATATTAGGAAATCCAAATGTGCTTCCCGGTATGACGGCCAGAGTAAGCGCGGTGCTTGAAACCAAAAAAAATGTTCTTTTAATTCCGATATCGGGCGTATTCGAATCCAAAGGCAGAAATTTTGTTTATCTTTATAACGATAAAACACGCAAAGCTATTAAAACTTTCGTAACTTTGGGCATAAGAAACGAAATGGAAGCCGAAGTCCTTTCCGGTTTGAAAGAGGGCGACAGCGTGTATACGGATAAACCTTTAAACATAGAAAATGATAAAGTGTCTTAACTTAAAAAAGATATATCCTTTAAAATCCGCGCTGGGTTATGCGGCTTTGAAAGGAATAAACATAGAAATAAGAAAAGGGGAATTTGCCGCAGTTTGCGGACCTTCCGGCTGCGGAAAATCGACATTGCTTAACATACTCGGATTTTTGGACATACCTACGGAAGGAAAATACTTTTTCATGGGAGAGGACGCAAGCTCTTTTTCCGATTCCAAAAGGTCTTTTTTAAGGAGAAAAAAAGCGGGTTTTGTCTTTCAGTCTTTTAATCTTTTGCCCAAGCTTAGCGTAATAGAAAACGCCATGCTTCCCCTTTTATATCTGGGAGTATCGAGAAAAGACGCTCATAAGAAGGCATATTCTTTATTGGAAAGAGTAGGCCTTTCCTCTAAATCCGAAAATGACATAATGGAGCTTTCCGGCGGAGAAAGGCAGAGGGTCGGTCTGGCGAGGGCTTTATCCAATGATCCGGAAATCTTATTGGCCGACGAGCCGACAGGGAATCTGGATTCGGAGAACTCTTTGCAGGTTTTAACTCTTTTGACGGAAATAAATAAAGAAAGAAAAATGACGGTTATAATGGTTACTCACGATATGAAACTTGCGGCAAAGGCCGAAAGAATAATAAAAATAAAAGACGGAGAGATTCAAGAATGAGATTTTCCGAAATTTTAAGAATAGCTTTGATAGAAATAAAAGCTCACAAAATGCGTTCTTTTTTGAGTTTTTTTTCCATTTCCATAGGCGTAATTTCCATAATGTATACTTTGACTTTAATATACTCGATGAATTATAGGCTTAAAAAAGCCATAGAGGTAGCGGGCCCCGGAAGAATAAACGTAGAGCTAAAAAAAAGATGGGAAGCTCAAAGCGATATGGAAAAAAAACAAGGCAGAGAAGCTTTGACATATCAGGATGCGGCCGCTTTGTCCAGAGTTTTCCCGCAATTGTATATGGTTTCTCCGTATATGGATAAATGGGTCGAGTTCTCGGACGGCTATTTCAGCGATTATATAGGAGTAAGAGGCATAACTCCGCAGTGGAAAAAGAGGGGATGGGTTTATAAGCTTAAAGGCAGATTTATAAACGAATACGACGTGCAAAACGCGCAAAGAGTATGCGTTATAGTAAAAGAGGGGGGATGGATAAAAAAGCCAAAATGGATGAAATTTTATTCTTATAAAGATCCTTTGCAAAATTACGTGAAACACAGCGAACTTTTGGGAAAAACAATAAAACTCGGCAGCGGATTATTTAAAGTGGTCGGAATACTCGAAGAACCTCCCGCAGAAAAAAATCCGAGAAGTTTCGTCGGAGTAGGAATGTGGGAACCTAAAGTTTTGGTGCCTTTAAGTACGGCTCAAAAATTCTTATCGGGCTGGAGCGAGTTAGGTTCCGACGATATAGACGGAATACACGTGGATACCGGCGATCCGCAAACGATAGAAAAATATAAAAGATTGATAGAAGAAACTCTAAAGTCTTTACACGGTAAAAAACTCCTTTTTAACATAAAAGATTACAGAGAAATAATGAAAGACCAAATGGCCGATAAAAAAAGAGATATGCTTACCGTTATGATAATAGGAGCAATAGCCATTTTGGCCGGCGGCATAGGAATAATGAACGTATCTCTGGCGGCAATTTATTCCAGAATAAAAGAAATAGGCGTAAGAAGGGCCATAGGGGCGGATAAAAAAGATATTATGCTTCAATTTATGACCGAGGCCATGCTTTTGGGTTTTTTCGGCGGTTTGGCGGGAGTAATAGTCGGATTTATAGGAATTCAATACTTAGCTTATAAAGGCGATCAAAATATGGCCATGCTTTCGTGGTGGATGCCTTTGGCGGCGATTGCCGCCGCGGTATTTACCGGTTTTGCGGCTTCGATATATCCGGCAAAAACGGCCGCCAATCTGGACCCCATAGAAGCTTTGAGATACGAATAACTATTTTGAAGAAGAGCCTTTTACGGTAGGATATCCTTTGGCTTTCCAATCTACTATGCCGCCTTTTATGTGATGTATGTCTTTAAATCCGAGTTCTTTCATCATTTCCAGAGCAAGTCCTGTCCTTCTTCCCGTTCTGCAGTATATAAGATATTTCGCGTTTTTATCCAATTCGTTTAATTTGGTTTTAAAGTCTTCGGCGTAAAAATCTATGTTATAAGAAACATTTTCAAGCCTTTCTTCTTCGTATTCCTGAGGAGTTCTTATGTCTATTATTATCGGATTTTTGGAAATTATAAAATCGTAGGCCTCGTCTGCTCCGATTTCTATCGGCGTGGTGCAATTGCCGGGCTTTTCCTGCGAAAAAGAAAATTTTATTTCGCCAAGGTCGAAGGAAGAAAAAGAATTTCTGTTTATGTTTTCCAAAGACAGATAATTTGCTTTACAAAATGACGCATAGATAAAAAATAAAGCCAAAAATATTGCGATTTTCATTTTTTCTCCTATTTATATATCGGTTCCAAACTCTTTGTCTCTATTTCTTTTTTAATCGAAGAAATAAATTCTTGAGTGTTTACGCCGAATATGTTTTTATTGCCTTTAAGCCTGAGAGAAATATTTCCGCTTTCTTTTTCTTTTTTGCCCGCTACTATCAAGTAAGGTATTTTTTGAGAAGAAGCGTTTCTTATCTTGGCGTTTATCGTATCGTTGGATATGTCGGCTTCGGCTCTTATCCCTTCGGACAATAATTTGTCTTTTAAAGAAATAGCATAATCTTCTTCGTTGGAAGTTATATTTAGAATTCTCACCTGAACGGGAGCCAGCCATAGGGGAAAATTCCCGGCATAATGTTCTGTTAGCACGCCGAAGAATCTTTCCAACGAACCTAAAAGCGCTCTATGAATCATATAAGGTCTGTGCTTTTTACCGTCGGATCCGGTATATTCCATATCGAATCTTTCGGGAAGATTAAAGTCGAATTGAATGGTGGTTGTTTGCCATTCTCTTCCTATGGCGTCTTTTATTTTAAGATCTATTTTCGGTCCGTAAAAAGCGCCGCCGCCTTCGTCTTTTTCGTAGGGAAGTCCTTCTTTTTCCACCGCTTTCATTAAGCTTTTTTGCGCTTCTTCCCATCTCGACGGATCGCCTACCGCGTCATTTGGTCTTGTCGCTATATAAGCTTTGATTTCCGAAAAACCGAAAGTTTTCCAGATATTTAAACTAAATCTTAAAACTCTTAATGTTTCTTCTTCTACTTGCTCGGGAGAACATATTATGTGAGCGTCGTCCTGGGTAAATCCTCTGACTCTTAAAAGGCCGTGCAATACTCCCGCTTTTTCAAATCTATATACCGTGCCTAATTCGGCCCATCTCAAAGGCAAATCTCTATAAGAGCGGGACGCGCTTTTATATACCTGTATGTGAAAAGGACAATTCATCGGCTTTACATAATATTGTATCTGGTCTATGTCCATAGGAGAATACATGGAATCTTTGTAAAAATCCAGATGGCCGGATGTCTGCCAGAGATTGGCTCTTCCTATATGCGGAGTATAGATAAGTTCGTATCCGCCTTTGAAATGTTCGTTTTTCCAATAATTTTCTATCTCGTGGCGTATTCTTGCGCCTTTAGGATGCCAGAGTATGAGTCCCGGCCCGACGGTTTCGCTTACGGAGAAAAGATCCAATTGTCTTCCCACTTTTCTATGATCTCTTTTCTCGGCTTCTTCCATTCTTTTCAAATATTCGTCCAATTCTTCTTTGGTTTCGAAAGCGACCCCGTATATTCTCTGCAGCATCGGATTTTTTTCGCTGCCTCGCCAGTAGGCTCCGGCTATGGACATCAATTTAAAGTGCTTAAGCTGTCCCGTATGTTCCACATGAGGGCCTTTGCATAAATCTTCGAAATTTCCGTTTTTATATATAGTTATTTTTTCCGTTTCTGGCAAATCTTTTATTAGTTCTACTTTATAGTTTTCTCCCAGAGAAGAAAAATACTCCAGGGCTTTGCTTCTTTCTATTTCTCTGCTTTCGAATTTTTGAGCTTGAGCGGTTATATGCTTCATCTTTTTTTCTATCAGAGGCAAATCTTCCGGAACAAATCTATGCTCGCAATCGAAATCGTAATAAAATCCGGTTTCCGTGGCGGGGCCTATGCCTAACTTTACCGGTCCGAAAAGTTCTTTTACGGCTTGAGCCATTACATGAGAAAAGCTATGTCTTATTTTGTGAAGTTTGTCGTTTTCCATAAATAAATTATAACATTTTGAGAAATCAAAGGGGGGAAATAGGGGCCGGTTTGATACGGCCCCGTATAGGATTTACGGATTAATTTTCCGGTTCGAAATCCGCTTTTGTGACTCCGCAGACGGGACATACCCAGGTATCGGGTATTTTTTCGAAAGGAGTTCCCGGCGCTATATTGCTGTCGGGATCTCCTACCGCCGGATCATAAATGTATCCGCAGACTTTGCAGACATATCTTTTCATTTCGCTCATTTTTCCTCCGCTGTTTTTTAGGCCGCTTTCCAAAGGCCGTGAAGGTTGCAGTATTCTCTCGCTTCAACTTTTTCCGCTTTAACGCAAAAAAAAGCTTCCGGTTTTTCTCCGGGTTTTAGGAATTTTCTATGAGAAACTCCGTCGGCTATGAGTTCTATCCATTCTATGTAATGCTTGTCTTCCATGGGATGAGCCACCGAACCGACTTTAACGAGATATCCTTCCGCCGTTTTTTCTATTACCGGCACGTGTTTTTCCTTCGCGCCGTCGGTAGTATTTTCTTTAAAGTATTTCATTTCTTTTCCGCAGCATACCAAAGCACCGGCTCCGGTGTGGAGAACTTCTACGATATTTCCGCATACTTCGCATTTGTAAATACCTTTTAATTGAGTCATTTTTCCTCCTTAATTTTCTTGAGCTATTTCCTTTAAAGCTTTGAGGGCTTCTTCGTAATTTGGCTCTTGGGTAACTTCGGGAACTATTTGGACATATCTTATTACCGAATTTTTGTCGGCTATAAATATCGCTCTTGCCAAAAGACGAAGATCTTTTATCAAAACCCCGTAAGCCTTGCCGAATTCGGCTTTCATATAATCGGAATAAGTTTTAACTCTTTTTACGCCCGCGGCTCCGCACCAGCGAGATTGCGCGAAAGGTAAGTCCATGCTTATAGTAACAATCTCTATTTCCGGAGAAAGTTTTTCCGCTTCGGAGTTAAATTTTCTCGTTTCCAAATCGCATACCGGAGTATCCAAAGAAGGAACCGAACTTATCAGAACGGTTTTGCCGGAATATGTCCTTTTAAATTTCATAGGCAGCATATCGTTGGCTATCACTTTAAAGTCCGGAGCCGGAGATCCTATATTTATTTCTTCGCCTTGAAGAATCATAGGTCGGCCTTTCATCGTAACCGTTCTTTTTATTTCTTGAGATTCTCGATTCGAGTTTTCGTTTAAATTTTCTTCCATTTTATCTCCTTACCAGTTTTCCGCAAGTAATTCGAAATAATCTTTGGGATGCGCGCAGGCGGGACAGGAAGCGGGAGCTTCCGTTCCTTCGTGTACATATCCGCAGTTAAGACATCTCCATTTTTCTTTTTTCTCTCTCTTGAAAACTTTTCCGGCCTCTATGTTTGCCGCTAATTCTTTGTATCTTTTCTCATGCTGTTTTTCCGCCACGGCTACGGCTTCGAAAACCTTGGATATGGTTTCAAATCCTTCTTCTTTTGCGGTTTTTGCAAAATCCGGATACATATGTCCCCATTCGTAACCTTCTCCTTCGGCGGCGTGAATGAGATTCGTTTTGGTATCTGCTATGGTCCCGGCGGGGAAAGCGGCATTTGCGTTTAGGTTAAGCTCTCCGCCTTCCAGAAATTTATAAAATCTTTTTGCATGTTCTTTTTCCTGTTCGGCGGTTTCTTCGAATATTTTGGATATCTGAACATATCCTTCTTTTTTGGCAACAGAAGAGTAGAAGGTATATCTGTTGCGGGCCTGAGATTCTCCCGCAAAAGCGGTAAGAAGATTTTTTTCGGTTTTCGTTCCTTTTATAGACGGCATTTTGCCTCCGTATTAGAGTATAAACGACTCTGCTTAGAATTTTATACCGATTTCCCTTAATAATATTTTAGCAATTTGCGAAAATAAAATCATTTAAAATTTTTAAGTATGCCTGTTCTCGTTATTGAGAAATCGTATTTAACCGGATCTTGCGGATTTATTTTTCTAAAAAAAGAAGTTATCTCTTCGGCCGTTTTCATTGAGCCGTCTTTTCTTTTTGTTATGCCTAATTTTTGAGAAATAGAAAGCATGTGGGTATCCAGAGGTATTATAAGACCTTTGGGAGAAATATTTTTCCAAACGCCCAAATCTATTTTATCTTTTCTTATCATCCATCTGAGATATAAGTTAAACCTTTTGAAAGAACTTTTCTTTTCGGGACAAGGAGTAAGCGTAGGCGCGCAGGCGGAATAGTTTAATTCGTTGACAAATCTATATAAACAGCCTATATAATTTTTTTCTTCTTCTCTTATGTTTTTTACGAATAGATTTTCCAGAGTTCCGTATTTGATCAGTACTTTTTTGATGTTTATTAGAAATACGGTCAATTCTCCTCCGGTAGTAAATCTATGTTTGAAACTTAAAAAATCTTTCGCTATTTCATGATTTTTTTTCTTTTCGAGATAAAGGCGCGGTGATTTTCCCATAACTAAAAAAACTTTACCGAGAGATTTTAGTATTTGCTTTACATTGCCGTAAGCCAGAGAAGATGCTATCAATCCGGCTATTTCCGCGTCCAAATGATTTTTTTCGTAGTTATAGACCAGACTTATGGGGTCGCTGAAAGCATAAGAACGGTTATTGTATTTTTTATAAAGATTTTCAAAAAAAGCTTTGTCGGCAAGCATAGAGAAATTATATCAAAACGGCGGGCCGAACCGGCCCGCCGTTTCTTTTTAGGGAAGGATTATACCTTGCTTAGTTTTAATATGGTTTTTAAGTCTTCTTCGGCGGTTTTTACCGGCATAATATTAAATTTCTCTACGAGAACTTTTAATACGGCCGGAGTTATGAAAGCGGGTAAGGAAGGTCCTATCCTTATATTTTTTATACCCAGGTATAACAAGGTCAGGAGTATGCATACCGCCTTTTGTTCGTACCAGGAAAGAATCAGAGAAAGAGGCAGTTCGTTTACCGATACGTTAAAAGCTTTTGATAAAGCCAAAGCTATTTGTATGGCCGAATATGCGTCGTTACATTGTCCGGCGTCCAAAAGACGAGGAATACCTTCTATATTCCCGAATTCCATTTTATTGAATCTGAATTTTCCGCAAGCCAAAGTAAGTATTATCGTATCCTTGGGAGCTTTTTCGGCAAATTCCGTATAATAATTTCTTCCCGGTTTGGCGCCGTCGCAGCCGCCTATCAAAAAGAAATGTTTTATTTTGCCTTTCTTTACGTTTTCTATTACGGCGGGAGCGGCGGAAATCACCGCGTTTCTCGCAAATCCCACGGTTATTGTCTTTTCTTCTTCGTCTTTTTCAAATCCTTTTTCGTTTAAAGCGGCTTCTATGACGGGGGAGAAATCTTTATTTGATACATGTTTTACGCCCGGCCATTGAACCAAACCGCTCGTAAAAATTCTTTTTTCATATCCTTTCGGTTCTTGTATGCAGTTGGTGGTCATAAGTATGGCGCCCGGGAATTTTTTGAATTCTTTTTGTTGGTCCTGCCAAGCTCCGCCGTAATTTCCGGCCAAGTGTTTATATTTTTTAAGTTTTGGATAACCGTGGGCGGGAAGCATTTCGCCGTGAGTGTATATGTTTATACCTTTGCCTTCGGTTTGCTTTAGAAGTTCTTCCAAATCTTTTAGATCGTGTCCCGATACGAGTATCGCTTTTCCTTTTAGCGGAGTAATTCTTACTTGAGTGGGAACGGGATGACCGTAAGCGTCGGTATTGGCTTTATCCAAAAGTTCCATTACTCTTAAATTTATTTCTCCGCATTTCATATTCGTCGCAAATAATTCTTCTACCGTATGACTATCTTTGGTTAGGAAAGAAAGCGCTTCGTGAAAAAAAGCAAATACTTTTTCGTCGGTTTGTCCCAGTATCATCGCATGGTCGGCATAGGCGGCCGTTCCTTTGAGTCCGTAGGTCAAAAGTTCTCTAAGAGCGGTTATGTCGTCTCCGTCTTTCTTTTGAGAGCTTTTTATTCCGTTTTCATAAGCGAAATTTATAAGGTCCGAAAGTTTTTCCGAAGGCTGCCATTTTGAGTGCGGAGGAATTTCTTTTTCGTTAAGTCCCGCTTTTTTGTATTGATTTGCCAGCTCTTTTTTTATCTCTTGGCCTTCTTTTATTATATTCCTTATATTTTCCGAGTCGAAATTGACATTTGTTACCGTGGTAAAAAGAGATTCTATTACGTATTTGTCGGCTTTGGAAGTTTTTATGCCTTTTTTATTTAAAGCGTTTGCATAAAACGAAATTCCTTTGACTTGATAAACCAAAAGATCCTGCATCAAAGCCGTTTCGGGGTCTTTGCCGCAAATACCTATGCTGTCGCATCCTTTTCCGCCTTTGGCTTGTTCGCATTGGTAGCAAAACATTTTTTCAGATGACATATTATCTCCTTATAAGTCTTTTATTTTTGCCGCTAATAATTTCTCGAAGGCAAAATTAACCGTACGCAAAAAAGAGCTCAACTGACAATTCTTCCTTTTGCATGTTCCGGAAGAAAAGCAGGAAGCGTACGAGGTTTCGCCTTCTACGGCGGAGAGTATGTCCGAAAGAGACGAATTTCTGCCTTTGTCCGTCAAAACATATCCTCCCCGCGGGCCTCTGAGAGTGTTCAGAAGCTTTTTTCGGGCAAGCCTTTGCAAAACCTTGCTTAGGTGATTGTAAGAAACTTTCATATCTTCGGCCATCTTTTTGGCCGCGAAAGATTCTTCTTTCGAATTAATCATATGCAAAACGGCGTGCACCGCTATTACCGAAGCCTCGGAAATTTTTATCAAAGTTTTGTTTTCGGACATATTGTCTCCTTATAAGGTTAAATAGGATTTATGATACCAATATACCAATTTAAACCTAAAAAAACAAACTTTTGATTTTCCGTTTTCGGTCTTTTAAGAGAGCGCTTGACTTAATGATACTAAAAATGTATCATTTCTAAAAAGACTTGTCAAGAGTTTCTTAAAAAGATATCTTAAAATATGCGAAATTTTAAAGATAGAATGAAGAAAACGATAGAAATAATTTCTTCCGTAAATTTTTTTGCTTTCGTATCTTCTCTTTTCGCATTTTTTTTGGTTTATGAAACTCTTGTTTACAAAGGCGATCCGGGAAAATTTTATTTTATTTACGCTTTTTTGGGGATTCTGATCGTTTTAAATATTTTTTTATGTTCCGCTTCCCGGTTTTTTGGAAAAATAAAGTCGAAACCGCACTTCAAACTTATACATTGGGGAATTATAATAGTCATATTGGGATTTATTTTTAGCGGAATTTTTTCTTTTCAAGGGGAGATGTTTCTTGTTAAAGGAGAGGAAAGCAATCTGGTTCAAAGCGCGGACGGAATTTATAAACTGCCTTTTAGAATAAAATTAGAAGGTTTTTATATAGAGTATTATAAAGATCCCAAACCGTATATATATTTTAAAGACGAAACGAACGGTAAAGTATCGGCCGAAAAAGGAGTTAAATTAAAAAAAGGAGATATTTCCTGCGAAGTAGAGAATTTTTATTCGGATTTTTCCATAAAGGGAGACGGTAAATTTTTTTCCAAAACTCTTTATTATAATAATCCCGCAGTTCTTTTGTCTTGTTATTCGGGGAAAAATAAAAGCAGATTTTGGCTTTTCGAAAAAAAATCGGGACATATCTCGGAAAATTTGCCTTTCGAACTCAAAATAGAAGATGCCGATATAAAAGATTTTAAAAGCGAAATATCTATATTTTATAAAGGCGATTCGGTTAAAGCGGATGTGTCCGTAAATAACCCTTTTTCGTTTGAAGGCTATAAGATTTATCAGACAAGTTACGAACCTTCTCAGGGAGAAGCTTCGATTTTAACCGTAAAAAAAGACAAATGGTTTTGGCTTGTCATGTTAGGATTTATTTCTCTGTCTCTGGGAGTTTTATTATGGATAATTTGATAAATTCTTCTCTTCTTTTCTCTTTGGTTTCTCTGGTATTCTATTTTTTGCACGGCATATTTAAGGTTAAAAAAACTTCTTCTCTATTCGTTGTTTCTTTGTTTTTATCTTGGCTTTTTTCTTTGCTTTATTTTGTCCTATATTCTTTCAAAAACGCAAGGCTGCCCCTTTCAAATCAATACGAATCGGTTTTGCTTCTTTCTCAGGCCGCTTTTGCCGGAGGATTTTATTTTTACTTTGGAAAAGGGAAAAATATTCAAAATCTTTTGCCTTCGGCCGTTTCGGGGGCAATTTTGCTCTCTTTGCTTAATCTTTTGGATTCTTCGGCCCGTCCTTTGATGCCGGCTTTAAGGTCTAATTGGCTGTTTTTTCACGTATTTACCGCCATGATTTCTTACGCTTTTTTCTTCTTGGCCGCGATAAAAGGATTTCTGGATCTTTTATCTAAAAAAGAAAATGAAAACTCTTACGAATTGCCTTTGGTAAAATCCGGTTTTGCCATGCTTACATTGGCGATAATTACCGGCGCGGTATGGGCCGAGAACGCATGGAACAGATATTGGAGCTGGGATCCCAAGGAAACATGGTCTTTGATAACTTGGCTTTATTACGGCTGCGTACTGCATTTAAACAAGAAGTATTTTACGCGCAAAATGTTTTATGTTTCCTTGATTATAGGCATTTTTGTCGTGATATTTACTTATTTCGGAGTTAATTATCTTTTGAGCGGTTTGCATAGTTATGCTTAAAAAAATAAGAACGATTTTATTAAAAAACTCATTTTTAATTTTTTGGGCTTCCGCTTTGGCTTTTACGGGGGCGGCGGTTTCCTTGCCTCCTATCGTCCATTTTTCGGAAAGTTCTTTTTTTTGCGGCTTATGTCATTCTATGAAAGATCAATATAAAACCTGGAGCGTTTCCAGACACAGAACGCTAAAATGCGTCGACTGCCACTTGCCTAATTCCAATAAGGCCGAGCATTTTTTTTGGAAAGCGGTGGACGGCAATAAAGATTTGATAAGCGAAACATTAGGTTTAAAAGAAGATTATGAAATACGGCTTTCGTCTCACGGAAAGAAAGTTTTGCAGGAAAACTGCATAAGATGCCACGCCGATGTCGTTTCCAGAATGAATACCAAAAGAAACTGCGTCGATTGTCATAGAGGCGTTTCTCATATTAAAACCGCGGCGGTTTGTTCTTATAATACGGAGGTAAAATGAAGAATAAAATATTTTATCCGCTTTTTTGTCTTGTCTTTGCGGCATGTTCGAAAAGCGCGGATCCGATTAAAATTTCGTCCATAGCGGATAAGGAGTACGAGCCTCAAAAATGGCAGGCGAATTATCCGGCGGAATACGAATTATGGGAAAAAACAAAAGAACCCACGCCGGCGGGAAAAAGTTATTACAAAAAAGGCTGGGATACGGACGGTAAAATTTACGATAAATTGTCGGAGTTTCCTTATATGCCTCTTTTATTTAAAGGATGGGGTTTCGGCATAGAATATAATGAGCCGAGAGGCCATTATCATATGCTTAAAGACGTATTGGAGGTGGATTCCGCCAGAAGAAAAGCCGGAGGAGTTTGTCTTACATGTAAAACTCCTTACGCTCAGGAACTTAGAGACAAATACGGCAAGGATTATTTTTCCAAACCTTTTGAAACGGTTCATTCGTGGATACCTAAAAATCACAGGGAACTGGGCGTGGCCTGCGTCTCGTGTCATAAAGGAGAAAACGCCGATTTGAGGATATTAAACGATTTTACTCTCGGCGCGGCTTTGAGAAATATGAATTTCGATTTGAAATCGGCTTCTCATCAGGATATGAGAACCTTGGTATGCGCTCAATGCCATGTTACATATGTGGTGAGCAAAGACAAGGAAATGAAATCTCAGAACGTATTTTTCCCTTGGAATAATTCAAAATACGGGAAAATAAACATAGAAGACATAATAAAAACCATAAAAAGCGATCCGGCCAATTTGGAATGGACTCAAGCCGTTACGGGCTTTAAGTTGGGTTTTATAAGACATCCGGAATTTGAACTTTTCAGCAATCAAAGTCTGCACTGGAAAGCCGGTCTTTCTTGCGCCGATTGCCATATGCCTTATGTAAGATACGGTTCGTATAAAGTTTCCGATCATAGAGTAATGAGCCCGCTTAAAAACGGTTTGCGCGCCTGCGTACAGTGCCATTCTCAAGGAGAAGAATGGTTGAGAGACAGAATTAAATTTACTCAAGACAGAACCGTATCGATGCTTATAAGGAGCGGATATTCTACGGCCGTTTCGGCAAAAATATTCGAAAAGTTGAATAAAGCCCGCTCCGAAGGGAAAAATATAGATAAAAATCTTTACGATAAAGCCAGAGAATATTACGAGCAGGCTTTTTACAGAATAGTATTCATAGGAGCGGAAAACTCTTTGGGATTTCATAATCCTCAAGAAACATTGAGAGTATTGGCGGACGCTTCTTCCTTTGCGGCAAAAAGCGAGGCTCTTTTAAGACAGGCGGCCGCTCAAGCCGGGATATATCTGCCCGAGAAAATAGATCTGGAATTAAACAAATATTTGACCGACAGAGGCGAGAAAAAACTTAATTTTGATTCTAAGGTAGAATTTAAAGACCCTTTTAAGATTCAGGATTATTTTTAAGGAGGTTTTATGGGCGGTATAAATAAAAAAGAATTTATAAAAGAAGTATTAAAAAAATTATCCTCCGGCATGTCTTTTCAAGACGCCAAAAAGGAAGTTCTGTCAAAAATAGGCAATATCGAATCTTCCGAACTTTTTTTAATAGAACAGGAGCTTATTAACGAAGGAATATCTCCGGAAGAAATAAAAAGATTCTGCAATGTGCATGCTTTGCTTTTCGAAGGAATATTTGAAAATAAAATTTCGGATCCTTCTTCGCCGTCTCATCCGATTAATCTTTTTAAGTCGGAAAATAAAGCGATAAAAACAAAAACGGAAGAATTGAAAAAAAATATCGGGAAATCAGGCAAAGATGATATATTAAAATCGCTCGAAGAACTTAAAAGCGGCATATATGTTCATTACGAGAGAAAAGAGCAAATACTCTTTCCTTACTTGGAAAGAAAAGGTTTTTTCGGCCCTTCCAAAGTAATGTGGGGAAAAGATAACGAAGTAAGAGATCTTTTTAAAAAAGCTTTTGACAATATAAATTTCGAAAATTTTGAAAAAGATTATCTAAATCCTTTATTGGAAGAGATAGACTCAATGATATTTAAGGAAGAGAATGTTCTTTTTCCGACTTCTCTGGAAAAATTGGAACCTTCGGATTGGACCGAGATTTTTAAACAAAGCGCTTCCTCAGGGTATGCTTTCATAGAGCCGCCGAAAGAAAATTTTGAAGTTCAAGATTTGAATAAAAGATCCGTAAGATCTTTTTTTGAAGACGGGAAAGTGAATTTTCCTACGGGAAAAGTTTCTTTGGAGGAACTTAGAAAGCTATTGGATTGTCTTCCCGTAGATTTGACTTTTGTCGACAAGGACGGAAAAGTCGCTTATTTCTCCAATTCTTCGGAAAGAGTTTTTTTAAGAACTCCTTCGGTAATAGGCCGGGAAGTTAAGAACTGTCATCCTCCTCAAAGTTTGCCCGCGGTGGAAAAAGTTATCGAAGACTTGAAGAACGGAATAAAAAAATATCATGATTTTTGGCTCAATATAAAAGGCAGAACCGTATATATCAGATATTTTCCGGTAAGAGACGAATTCGGAACTTTTATGGGAATTTTGGAAGTTACTCAGGATATAACCGAAATAAAGAAGATAGAAGGCGAGAAAAGACTCGCAAGCTGAGGAAAATATGGAAGAAAAAATAATAAATCCGGATTGGACTTTATTTGAAATACTGGAAAAATATCCCCAGGCGGAAAATGTTTTGTATAGTTTGGGTTTTGCCGGAGTTAAAAATCCGGTTATGAAAAACACTCACGCAAGAATTATGACTTTAAGAAAGGGATGTTCTCATTTGGGTATAGAAGAAAAAAAAGTTAAAGAAGAGCTTGAGAAAGCGGGATTTAAAATAAGTTTTTGATGAGGCTTAAGTATTATTTCGAATACTATAAAGATAAAATTCAGATTTTAAGGCTGATATCTCTTTCTTTTTTTTCGTTCTTGGCCGTATCGGCCGGAATAAAATTTCATCTTTTTATAAAAAGTCTGGAAACTGGTCAAGTCTTAGAAAGACCTCCCGGCGCCGACGCTTTTTTACCCATAAGTTCTTTGATGAATATAAGGCATTTATTTGAATTTAAAAGCGTTCATTCGGCGCATCCGGCCGGTTTTTTTATTCTGCTTGCGGCTTTGTTTTCTTCCTGGCTTTTTTCGAAATCTTTTTGCTCTTGGGTTTGTCCTTTCGGATTCTTCTCGGAGTTTTTGACGAATATTAGAAAAATTCTCATAAATAAAGATTTTAAGATCCCGGTTTTTTTGGATTATCCTATGAGGGGGATAAAATATCTCATATTGACCTTCTTTATTTATGTTATTTTTTTCGCAATGGACGCAGATTCCATAAAATTGTTTTTGGATTCCGATTATAATAAAATTTCGGATATTAAGATGTATCTTTTCTTTGCGCAAATTACTCCTTTTGCTCTGAAGATAATTTTGGTTTTAATCGTTTTAACTTTCTTTTTTAACTTTTTTTGGTGTCGTTATTTATGTCCTTACGGAGCTTTGACAGCTTTGAGCGGTTTTTTGTCGCTTTTTAAAATAAAAAGAACGGCAAGCGGATGCGTAAATTGCGGCTCTTGCGCCGACGCTTGTCCGCATAATATAAAAACAGACAAGATTAATACCGTCTTTTCAGACGATTGCACTTTTTGTCTTTTATGCGTAAGTTCTTCCAAATGCGGCGTTTTAAATGTTTCTCCGATATTTTCAAATAAAAGAATAAGTCCTTATCTGGTATTTTTTTCCGTAATTTTTATTTTTGCTTTTTTTAAATATTTTGCCGTGTTTCAAGGTTTGTGGCAAAATAATATAAAACCGCAGGAATATAAAGTACTTTACGAGAAAAGAAATTACTTAGATCATCCGCGCGGATATTAAAATTTTACCGAAGTAAGCTTTCTTACCAATTCGTCATATCCGAAAGAAGAATCTTCTACCGTCATATCGGCGGCTTCGCTGTCGAGATTATCTATTAAAATAGGTATTTCGCTTCTTTTTTCCTGGTATTTCGGTATGGTTTGAGTTACGCAGTGAATCGATCCGCCCGAAGTTATCGAATCGTCGGAGTTTACTTGTACCACGCTTATTCCGGGAATGCCTTGCTTATAAGCGTTTTCGGCTTTTATGTTGTCTTCGTCGTGCCCGGAATAAGAAGGCATTATGACTACGGAATTGACTATCAAAGAATTGGTATAAGTATACCATGTGCCGGAATACCATCCGCCGCCGTCATACCAGCCTTTTACGGTTATTATTTTGTAAGGATGTCCGTCCGGAGCGGTTTTGTTTTTGAAAAATTCTATCGCTTTTTGAGAATTACTCTTAAAGGGTTCTTGTTCGGCTGTGGAAATTAAAACGGTATGATCGTTTAAAAGTTTCATGAACATATCTATGTGCCCCGTTCCGTCTTTCGGTTCTCCCGGAAAGCCCGCATATTCGAAAACATATATGTTCTTTGCTTTGAAAGCGCTTTTAAGAGCGGCGTCTACCTGTTCTTTGCTCATATTTGAATTCCAGATATATGTTCTTTCCGTGGTAAAAAGATTACCGTAAGAATCTATCATGAAGTTGCCGCCGTCTAAAATCAATTCGGTTTGATATACGGGTATGTTTTTTGTTTTGCCTATTACTTGAGGAACGGCATCGTCGTTTCTTCTATATTGATAATGTCTGTAAACCGTATCCACTATGGCCGGCTTTACCCCGGAAGAAGACAAACCGAAAGGGCCGTAATCTCTTACCCATACCGTGTCCACGGGGGCGGGAATTCTTTGCCAGCATTTTGTGTCCAGTCCGCTTATCGATTGAGGAGCGGCGTTTACCCATACTTTGGCATTGCCTTTTTCGCAAGCCGCTTTTGCTATTTGAGTAAGCATACCGGTATATCCGGCCCAAGATATTACTACAGCCGATATCGGTTCGTATTCGGCCGGTATTCTAAAATCGGAAGGCACGGAGGCTCTGGTATGAAGCAGAAAAGGACCTTTGCCGTCCGGAGTTTCTCTATTGGGATCTATCCAATTGGGAAGAGGCTTTTGTAAGTCTAAAGAAAACGAGAAAGATACGAGATAAAAAATAAAAAATACCGATATGAAAGATCTTTTTTTCATATTATTCTCCGGATTTTGTCGATTGCGGGAAAACATATATTAATAAATATATTTTAGCAATTAAACTGACCCAAACAAGGGCCAAAGGTCCTAATTTACTTTACTCTGAGTAAAGCAAAATTTAAATATCTGGTTTCTTCCATCCCGGCAAGTATGGGATGGTCTTTGGATTGGTATCTGTGTTCGAGTAAAAAAGTTTTTCTTGACGATATCATCGCGGCATTTTTTATGATGTCTTCGAAAGTAAAAGGCGATATGTGCTGAGAGCATGTGGAAAAAGCGGCATATCCGCCCGATGGCAAGGCTCTTAAAACTTTCGACAAAAGCTTAGCGTAAAGTTTTTCGGCTTGAGGAGAATTTTTTTTGCTTCTAATGAAATTTGGAGGATCCAGAAGTATAAAATCCGGTTTTTCCGGAAGTTCTCCCTTTTCCAAGGCGTCAAGCATCTTTTCCGCGTCGCATTTTTGAAAAATTATCTTATCTTCTTTTATCTTGTTTAATTGCGCATTTTTTTGAGCCAATTCTACGGCTTTTTCGCTGGAATCGGCGCCCCAAACTATTTCGGCTCCGTTTTTTGCCGCCAATACGGAAAAAGCTCCCGTGTAGCAGTAAAGATCCAATACTTTTTTGCCTTCAAAAAAGGGAATAAGAAAAGCGCGATTTTCTCTCTGGTCGAAATACCATCCGGTTTTTTGTCCCAGAGCCAAATCGACCTCATACTTGCAGCCGTTTTCTTCTATGATTATTTTCTTCGGAAGTTTTCCCAATATTTCGTCTTCTTTTTTCTCGATACCTTCCAAGTGTCTATATTGATGATCTCTTTTTATTATAATAGCTTTCGGCGAAAATAATTCGTATAAAGCCTGCGATATTTTTGCGCTTAATAGTTCGGCTCCGGCTGAGATAATTTGAACGCAGAATATGTCTCCGTATCTGTCTATTACAAGACCGCCTATGAAATCGGATTCCCCGAAGAAAATTCTGCAGTATTTATCAAGTCCCAAAGCTTTTCTGTGTTCGAAAGCCGCGGCTATTCTGTCTTTTACGAAATTATCGTCCAAAGAATAAGAATTTTTTACCAATAATCTTCCGCTTATCAAACTGTGAGGATTAAAAAAACCGACTCCGCACGGCGCTCCGTTTGAATATTCGAATCTGCATATTTCTCCAGGATTTATGTCGGTTCTTATCTTTTCCAGCTCATTGGAAAAAATCCACCAATGGCCGTATTTCAATCTGTTATTGAAAGGCGCTTTTAATTTTAAAGTTTCCATTATATAAGCTGATTCTTTACCGTTTTTATTATGTCTTCTTTTTTTGCGGGTTTTGTTATGTAAGTATTGGCTCCGTAAATCATACAATGCTGTATATCCGACGGACTGCCTTCGACGGTAAGCATTATGACCGGTATGTTTTTTAACATAGGATCTGATTTGATTTCTTTCAATGTTTGTATGCCGTTTTTATTGGGCATATGTATGTCGAGCATTATCAAAGAAGGGAGTTCTTTTTTCGCTTTTTCCAAAGCTTCCATGCCGTCATTGGCTTTTATAACCAAATATTTTTCGGCGGAAAGTATTTCGGAAAGAAGATTCAACATATTCGAATCGTCGTCCGCTATTAATATTTTATGTTCCATAAGTAAATTGAAGTTGCCGCGGGTTGGGATCGAACCAACGACACCTGGTTTTTCAGACCAGTGCTCTACCACTGAGCTACCGCGGCAACACGGCATTTAGCCGATAATATTATTAAATCAAATTTTAAATTTATTGGCAAGAAGCTCAAAAGATAGAGGCACGGATGTATGGAAGTGTGAAGTATGGATGCGGGAAGGTATTGAAGCTTAAAATAGTATTGTTAAATTTCTACTATGGCTTCGACTTTATCTCCGCTTTTTACGCCGTATTCTTTGGCAAAGTCGCCGTTTCTTACGGAAAATTCCAGATAATCGTAAGCGCCTATTACGCATAAAGCCGATTTTTCCGCAACCGAAGCGTATGTCGGTTTTAATCCGCTTATTGTTTTTTCTCCTACGGTAAAAACCGAATTTATGGTTATATATTCTCTGGTTATGTTTGTTATCGCGTTTCCGAATCTGTCTACTGCGATTATTTCGCCTACTACTTTATTTCCTATTCTTACCGGATGCGGATAAGGAAATTTTCTGTAATCGGAAAAGACGGGTCCTATTTTTTCCTCGCTTAAACCTTTTGCTATTTGAGCCGCGGCCGGGGACAGAATATCTCTGCCGTGAAAAGTCATACTTATCTTATCTAAGAAAATTGAAGAATTATTTAAAGCTCTGGCTTCTATTATTTTTTCTTTTTCTTCTATCCAGCTTATTATGCCGTTATCGGGCGTTAAAAATTGATAGTTTTTAGTTTTTATCCATAAAGCGGCCCTGCCGGTTCCGACATAGGGGTCCACTACGGCCAAAAAAAGAGTATTTTTAGGCATATACTCCATGGTTACCATAAGATAAAAAGCGCATGTTTTTATGTCTTGCGGCGGAATATTATGCGTTATGTCTATTATGGAAACTTTCGGATTTTTTGAAAGTATGACGCCTTTCATCGAAGCGACAAAAGGGTCGTTTGTGCCGAAATCGCTCAGTAAAGCGATATGAGAAGCTTTCATATTATCTGTTATTGCTTTGTATGACCGTAAGAGGTATTTTCTGCCGGCACATAGGGCAATTATCCGGATGATATAGTTCCAGAGGATATGATATCAAAGCTCTTAGAGGAACCGAGACGGACGGTTCTCCGTCCGACCTGTCGACTATGGCCGCTATCCCTATTACCTTTGCTTTAAAATTTCTCGCCAGAGAAATGGCTTCGTTGCATAGTTTACCGGTATTGAAAACATCGTCTACGACCAATACCTTTTCGCCTTCGTTTATTTTAAAATCTCTTTTTAAAACGGTAACCCCGTTGGACCTTTCCGCGAAAATAGATCTTGCTTTTTTTATTCTCGCTATTTCCTGTCCCAGGGCCAGAGAAGCGGGAGAGGAAGATATGACGACATTTATTTCCTGCGGAAATTTTTCCGCCATTTCTTTTGCTATTTTTTGAGCTATGTGAGGATATTGAAGAACGGCCGAAGTTTGAATATATGTTTGAGAATGAAAGCCGTTTGGAAGCTGAAAATGACCTGAAAGTATGGCTCCGTGCTCTTCCAGAACGGAAACTATGTCGAATTTCACTTTTGCCATTTTACCTCCGAGTTTACGAACTTGTCTTTTTCCAGATTTATTCCGGCGTCTATCGCTTTTTTTATGATTTCCGGATTATTGTTAGGATCTAAAATTTTTGTTTCGTTATTTTTAAATTTGCCTTTGAGTTTGAAAGCCAATGCCGGTCTTCCTTTGGCGTCCGTCAAAGCTTCGGGCAAACCGCCCATGGCGTGAAATTTATTATTTAAAACATATACGGATAAATTCATCGTTTCTTCTTTGAAATCCATTTCGCCTTTTGTATAAGCCATAAAGTCTTTGCCGTCTATATAGAAACTGTTCAATACTATTTTACCATTATTTAGAGAATAATCCGCGGCCGTTTGAGAAAAATCTATGTTTTTAAGTTCCGAATTTAATCTAAAAGAACCGGCTCTGTTTAATTTATATATTGTGGTAATCGGAAGCGAAATAAGATGATAAATATTATTTTTTTCGGCATTGGATTGTATGTCGATAAAAGTTCCTTTTTCGGCTTTTACCGAAAAATCTCCGGAAATTTTCATAAAATCCGGATAAAATTTTGAGAATTTAGCCTGAAGAAAGACTTTGTCCGCTTTGCCGTATTCGTTATAGAAAGAATCGGAGTAAAAATATATGTTGAGTTTTTTGTCTATAAAATCGTACTTTTGAGAATTTTTCTTTTTAATATTTCTTTTTTTTATTTCCGATATATGTTTAAAAAAATTCGAAATTTCGTTTATGTCCGCTTTTGAGGAATAAACCGAGAACTCGCCTTCTCTTTTTACGGATTCGTTGTTTTTTATTATTCCTTTTAAAACGGTCTTTTTCCCGTTAAAAAAAGCCCTTCCGCTCATCTTTTCGATATTGCCTTCTTGCTCCCATTTAAAATTTATATTTCCGAAAACATTATTTCCCGATTTCGCTTCGCCTTTAAGTATATTTAAAGCTTTAAACGATTCGTTTAAAATCAGTTTTCCGCGCATTTTTGAAAACAAAGCAATGTCTTCCAAATCCGAAAAAGAAGAATCGTAAAAGTCGGCGCTTATATTCCATTTCTTTTCGCCTTTTCCTCCGGAAAAACGCATATCCAAATCCATTGTTCCGGCCGGTTTTTTTATATAGGGAGATAAAGTAAGTTTTATTTTTTCGGCTTGAAGAGATTTTACTCCGCAGGAAAAATTATACTCTATGTTTTTAGATTCCGTCCCCACAAAGCCTTCGGCCGAAGCTTTTATGCTTTCCAAAAAAGCTTTAAAACGCAAATATTTTAAGTTCTCATCCGACCAAATTCTTAATTTTATTTCGTTTTGAGGAAGATAAAATTCGTCTTTTAAAGGGAGTATGTCTTTTAAATTTGTGGCCGGCAACTCGAGAGAAAAAGATCCTTGAGGTACGGACAAATTTTTTAAGTTGCCTTTTGCGGAGTATATTTTTCCGTCCAAGTTAAGAGAAACCGAAATATTTTCCAAAGAGCATTCGCTTAAACTATCTCCGTGTATAAAATCCGCGTTTAAATAAAAAGAAGCTTTTTCTTTGGTTTTTAAATACGAGCTTTTAAATTCCGTTGAGACGGTGAAGTTAGAATAAGCCGAATCCGAAGAGAAATCCGCCAAAAAGTCTATTTTTTCAAAATTATGATTAAGGGAATTTTTCATGTCTTCTATAAATACTTTTCCGTCTTCTACTGTTATTCCGTCTATTTTGGCGGAACCTTTTGATTTTCTTTTTTTCCATTTTTCTATTATGTCTTCAAATCTCCATTTTCCGTCCTGGTTTCTTCTCAGGAAAAATTCCGGAGAAATAAGTTTTATGTTATTTATCTCCAATTTCCCGGATATTACGGAATACGGAGAAAATTTTCCCGTTATTCTGGGACAAACTATGAAATATTTTTGATTGTCTTTGGAGTAAATCTTAAGACCTTTGATCTGTAATCTTCCGTATGCGTCGAAAAAAACGCTTTCTATCGTGGTCGGTCTGGCGAAAAAATCCTGAAGCTGACCGGTAACCATAGATTTAATTTCTTGTCTGGTAAAATAGTGGTTTATGACGTAGTAAAAAGCAAGATAAGAAAAAACCGCGGAAAAAGCCAAAAGTATAAAGGCAAATTTTAAACCGTAGTAGATGTAGTAGATAATTTTGCCCGCTATTTTCACAAAATCTCCTTAATAAGCGATAAAAGCTTTAAAGACGAAGAAAACATAAAAGCGGAAATGCTTTTTAAATTTGAGAAACTCTCCCTAAAAAAAAGCGTTAAATTTGTTTTTTCCGGAAATAACATTTTTATTATGAAAGCGAAAAAGATCAAATTGAGAAAAAAAACGGCCATATATGAAAGAAAAACGGATTTTGTTTTTTTGAAATCGCTTTGTAAATCCGATGTCATTACCGAAATCGTGTTTGCGGCATGAAAACATATAAAAAAACCTTGCGCCGCTAAAAAAATATTTCTCCAATGTTTTATGTCCGCAAATAAAGATATTGCGAAAAAAATCAAGGCAAAAAGCGCGCAGTAAAAAGGGAATATGTAAGGCGCCAAGGATGTTATAAAATCGGGTTTTGCGCCGAAAGAAACATATCCGGAATCGGATTTAATCTTTATTTTTTTTATTTTGTTTCCCAAAATTATTCCGGCCATAGCGTGAGATAATTCGTGCGCCAAGATATATGGCTTTCTGAAAAACTCCGGAAAACGAACGTATAAAACGGCAAAAATTATCGCTCCGGAAAAGAAAAATATGGGACCGCTTTTAAGCGATAAGATGGGGGAAAAAACGGAAAAAGAAAAAAGAACCGCAATGTTTAACGGAATAAAAAGAAAAGAAATAAGCGTTCTAAATGCGGCGGACATCTTTATTTAAGAGGTTTTGTTTTAAGAATCTTATGTATCAGCGAAGAGAGAATATTAACTTTTATCGGTTTCTCTACGAATTCCTTTACATTAGGTTCTTGTTTTATAAGTTCTATGGTGGTTCTGTCGGCATATCTGCCGGTTATTATGATTATGGGTATGGAAGCCGTTTCGTAAGATTGAAGTTCCCTTAGAATTTCAAAACCTCCGTATCCGGGAAGCATCAAATCCAAAAGAATAAGATCCGGATTTAGATTTTTAGCTTTTTCCAGAGCGCTTTTCCCGTCGGCGGCTTTTTCTATTTTAAATCCTTCTTTCTTTACGACAAATTCCAAGAGATCTCTTATGCTGTCGTCGTCGTCGACTATCAGAACCAGTTTTTCTTGAGGTTTTCCTAAATTTTCCTGCATATTAAAGATTGGTAGTTACCAAAGTTTCGGTGGTTTGAACGCCGTGAATACCTCTAATCTCTCTTACTATCAAACCGCTAAGTTTATCCATAGTGTCCGCTTCGGCGACCAAAATTGCGTCCCAAGCTCCGAAAGTGAGGTATACGTCTTTTACTCCGCGTATGCTTTTTATTTGACCTATGGCTTTTTGCTCCAATCCCGCCACGAGTTTGCACAAGATAAAAGCTATCATTTCTCCTCCGTAAAACTAAATTCTATTTATCCAAGAACTATTATAATATTTATTATAAGCAATTTCTCCTATTTTTTCCATATCTTGAGGTTTTGCCGTATACTCTTGCCACGAAACCGAGTGGCTTTGAGAAAAAGCTTCGATAAAAATTTGCGAGTAAAAGTCTTGTTTTTCTCTCGCGTCGTCTATTTGAAAAGATGCTTGATAGAGCATATAATCGGAAAATTTTCTAAGGGCGCCTCCGAGAACTTTTTTTCCCGAAATCATAAGATCTTTTTCTACCGGTTTTGAAAAGCAATCCATTGCCGGAGAACTTACGGCGTAACTTGCGGTTTTGGAATTTAGTATTTCCAGATTTATATTTTCTTTTGAGAAAGCTTCGTTTACGGCCGTATGAAGTTTTTCGTATAGAGCGTGAGGATTAAATTCTCCGGGATTATGGAATATAAAGGAAAAAGTCAAATCTTTTTTGTGAAAAACTATTCCTCCTCCGGTCGGTCTTCTTGTGCGGGGCAAATCGATGTCTTCCTTCGGAAGCTGAGATAAGACTTCTGCCGATCTTTGAGAAAAACCGAATGTTATTCCCGGTTTTCCCCAATTGAAAAACCTGAGCAAATATCTTTCCGGCATTCTTTCGCAGAAAAATTCGTCGGCCGCCATTTGATTAAAAACATCCAGAGGCGGCGTTTTTATTATAAGGCCTTTGTTCGCTACCATTTTATATTTGGCTGTCTTGCCGCCAGGACTTCGTCCAAACGTTTAACCGGCATGGTATGAGGAGCGTTTTTTACAAATTCCGGATTATTTAAAGCCTCTTCGTTTATTTTTCTCATCGTTTCTATGAAAGAGTCCAAAGTCTCTTTGCTTTCGGTCTCGGTCGGTTCTATCATTATGGCTTCGTGAACTATGAGAGGGAAATATACCGTAGGCGCGTGAAAACCGTAATCCAAAAGTCTTTTTGCTATGTCTAATGTTTTTATACCTTTATCGGCAAGCTCTTTTGACGGAGCCAAAACGCATTCGTGCATGCAGTATTCTTTGGAGTAAGGCGGAAACAAATTTTCCAAAGCGGATTTGACATAGTTTGCGTTTAATATGGCATTTTCCGCTATTTCGGCAAATTCTTTGGGACCGTGTTTGAGCAAATATGCGTATGCTCTGAGTAAAACTTGAGTATTGCCGAAATGAGATTTTATCCTTCCTATGGACAAAGGCAGGTTTTCGTTTAAGAAATATTTACCGTCTTTTTTTTCTACTTTGGGCTTGGGAAGATAGGGAGATAATTTCTTCTTGACCAAAATCCCGCCGGCTCCCGGTCCTCCTCCTCCGTGAGGGGTGGAAAAAGTTTTATGCATATTCAAATGCATCATGTCTATTCCGAAATCGCCCGGTTTTATCAGGCCTATGAGAGCGTTTAAATTGGCTCCGTCCATATATACGAGCGTTCCGTTTTTATGGGAGAGTTCGCAAATTGTTTTTATGTTTTTTTCGAAAATGCCCAAAGTGTTCGGAACGGTCATCATTATTACCGCAGTTTTGGAATTTAGATGTTTTTTTAAAGTTTCTATGTCCAAAAGACCTTCGGGAGTCGATTGAATATTTATCGTCTTAAATCCGGCCATCGAAGCCGTGGCCGGATTTGTGCCGTGAGCGGAATCCGGAACTATTATTTCGTCTCTTTCTTCTCCTATTACGGAGAAATGTTTTTTTGCCAAAAGTATGCCCGTATATTCCCCGTGCGCTCCGGCTACCGGCCAGAGTGTGGCGTCGTCCATGCCGCAAAGCTCGCAAAGCCTTTGATGGGCGTCGTATATTATTTCCAAAGTTCCTTGAGAGTTTTCGTCTAATGACATAGGATGCAGGGAAGTAAAGCCTTCCAAAGAACTTACCTCTTCGTTTATTCTCGGATTGTATTTCATCGTGCACGAACCCAAAGGATAAAAATGAGTGTCTACGGAGAAATTATATTTGGAAAGTCTTGTGAAATGTCTTACGGCGTCAAATTCCGAAAGTTGGGGAAGTTTAGGCTCGGACTTTCTGGCGGCTTCGAGTGGGATATTTGCTTGGCAGGAAGGACAATTAAAATGAAGCCCTCTCTTGCCGGTTCTGGATTTTTCTATGCTGAGTTCATTGTCGAATTTCATTATATCGTTCATAAGCAAGCCTCTATTGATTTTTTAAGTTCGAATATGTCGCTTTCGTTTTTTGTTTCGGTTAAACATACCATAAGCGAGTTCTCAAAATCTTTTCCCATATGTGATAGGTCCAATCCCGGATCTATTGAAAACATTTCGGAGACTTTTTTTCTAAGCTCCGAGGCTTTCATAGGAAGTTCCAAAACAAATTCGTTAAAGAAAGGCGCTTTGTATTTCAATTTTACGTCTTTTATCGACGTAAGTTCTTTGGCCGCTTTTACCGCCAGACTATTATTTATCATACAAGCTTCTTTAAGACCTTTAGGTCCCAAAAGAGCGCAGTAAATAGTAGCTCCCAAAGCGCAAAGCGCCTGATTTGAGCAGATATTTGAAGCCGCTTTGTCTCTTCTTATGTGCTGTTCTCTCGCTTGAAGAGTAAGAACAAAACCTCTTTTCCCGTCTTTATCTTTGGTCATTCCGCATATCCTTCCCGGCATTTGCCTTATATGTTCTTTTCGGCAGGTAAAAATTCCCAAATAAGGTCCGCCGTAAGACATGGGAAGTCCCAAAGATTGTCCTTCTCCTACGGCAAAATCAAATCCGCATTCGCCCGGAGTCTTCAAAGCTCCCAGAGAAAAAGGATCCGCGCAGCATATTGTCAAAATATTTTTACTTTTGGCGGTCTTATTTAATATCTCTATATTTTCTATTAATCCGAAATAATTGGGGTTTGCCGCCGCAAAACATGCGGTCGAATCGTCTATCTTTTCGGCCAAATATTTCTCGTCGGTTAAACCTCCGCTCAAAGGTATCTCTTCGAAAATATATTTAGGATCGTTTGCCAAATATGTTTTTGCCGTTTCTATATATCTTGGATTTATAGCCGCGGAATATAAAATTTTGTTTTTTCCGCTGATTCTTAAACAGGCTTTTACTGCTTCGGCAAAGGATGTGGAGCCGTCGTACATTGAGGCGTTGGAACAATCCATATCGTATAAGGCGCACATCGAACTTTGATATTCGTATATTGTTTGAAGAAGTCCTTGGCTGGCTTCCGGCTGATAGGGGGTATATGCGGTTAAGAATTCTCCTCTGGATAGTATCGCTTTCATTGCCGCGGGAGTATATCTGTCGTAAACGCCGGCTCCCACGAAACTTTTTAATCTTTTATTTTTTTCGGATAATTCCCGCATTTTTTTGGAAATTTCTATCTCGCTTAAAGCGGCGGGAAGATTTATTTTAGGATTTAAAAATTCCTTGGGAACGGAAGAAATTAAATCTTCGAATTTTTTGACTCCTATTTTCTCAAGCATTTCTTTTTTTTCTTGGTCGGTATTTGAAATATACATAAATGCCTCTTGTTTTGGGAAAGGAAAATGCCGCGCGAAATTTCGCGCGGCGGATAATTGTCAATTTAGTGGGCTTCGTTATTCGCAAATTCCGAATATGCGTTCCAATCGAGCAAATCGGAAGTATCCGCGGAAGAAACCTTCATTTTGAAAAGCCAGCCGTTTTCCAGCGGAGATTGATTTACCAATGCGGGTTCGTCGGAAAGTTTCGTGTTTACTTCGACTACTTCTCCCGAAACAGGCGAGTAAATATCGAAAGCCGATTTCACCGATTCGACCACGCAGGCCTGTTTTCCTTTTTCTTTTTTATCCCCTATTTTGGGTAAATCCACAAAAACTATGTCGCCCATTTGATGCTGAGCGTGATCAGAAACGCCTATTACGGCGATGTCTCCTTCTATCTTTATCCATTCGTGAGTTTTTGTATATTTGACTTCTTCTGGTTTCATTTTTCCTCCGTTAATGCAAATATATTCTATATTTTTGCCCGCCGATTTACAAAATTAAGACTCAATGTAGACCTTACCGAAAGCGCCGCCTTTATAAAAAGGAACTTCGTGTACAAAAGAAGGAACTTTTTTATCTCTTATTTCCACCTCCAGAGAATCTCCCGGTTTAAGATCGGGTATGTCGAAATATCCCACTCCTATTCCTTTTTTTAGAGTGGGAGAGAAAGTCGCGCTTTGAAGAGTGCCTATCTGCCTTCCGTCTTTGAAAACCTTGCATCCTTCTCTGGGTATGCCGGTTTGAGTCGTAAGGCCGGTAAGCCTTATTTTTACTCCTTCGGCTTTTTGCTTTTCGTATATGTCTTTGCCGATGAATTTTTCTTTTTTAAGTTTTACTACCCATCCGTAATTTGCTTCGTATGAAGTATGCTCGTCGTCTATGTCGTTTCCGTATAGCAAATATCCGCTTTCGAGCCTTAATGTGTCTCTTGAACCCAATCCGCAAGGAATAAGTTCTTCGGATTTTCCGAGTTCGAAAAATTTATCCCATATTTGGTTTATTACTTTGTGCGGCGCGGCCACTTCGAAACCGTCTTCTCCGGTATATCCCGTTCTGCTTACGAATATTTTTTCGCCCATAAAAGAAGATTCGACTACCGAGAATCTTCCGAACTTAAGTATGGCGGGTTCGAATTTTTTCATTATGGATATGGTCTTTGGGCCTTGTAAAGCCACCATGGAATAATCGTCGCTTTTGTTTTCTATTTTAACCTGGAATCCTTTTGAGTTTTTTAAAAACCACTCGTAATCTTTTGTCGAAGTCGTCGCGTTTACTATTACCAGATATCTGCCTTCTTCTTTGTTTAAGCAGAAATTTATTACGTCGTCGACTATTCCTTTTCTGCCGTTAGGCAAATGCGAATAGCAGCCTTGATTATTTTGAAGTTTTTTTACGTCGTTTGCGTTTACATAATCCAAAAAAGCCGCGGCGTCTTTTCCCGTAACAAAAATTTGTCCCATGTGAGATACGTCAAAAATTCCGGCTCCGTTTCTCACCGTATTGTGTTCTTTTGTTATGCCTTCGAACTGTATCGGCAGTTCCCATCCGTGAAAATCTACCATCTTACCGCCGTATTTCCGGCAGGTTTCGTTTAAAGCCGTCTTTTTTAAAGTTGAAGATTGCATTTTTCCTCCGATTGTCGTATAAAAATATCCTATAAAAAGAAAAATTAAATATCAAGGAAAGCAAATCGGCCTACCGATGAACGGAAAATATATATAGAGGAGCAGATATGTTTATAAACTAATTTCTGCGGCCAAAGGACAGTGGTCCGATCCCTGAACTTTATCCAGAGCATAAGCCTTTTTTAAAAGCGGCAAAGCTTGCGGAGAAAAAAAGAAATAGTCTATTCTCCAGCCCACGTTTCTTTCTCTGGCTTTTGTTTTATAGTCCCACCACGTATATTGTATTTTTTGCGGGTGAAGATGTCTAAAAGCGTCCGTCCAGCCCATATCGGTTATTTTATCCAACCAATCTCTTTCTATCCTTAAAAAACCCGTATTATTTTCGTTTTCTTTCGGTCTTGCCAAATCTATTTCTTTATGAGCCGTATTTACGTCGCCGAAAAAAATTACCGGTTTTTTTGTTTCTCTTAATTTTTCTACGTAAGATAAAAAAGCTTCGTAAAATTCAAGTTTATATTTTATTCTTTCGGGACCCTGTCCTCCGTTTGGGAAATAAACATTCAGCAGATGAAAATCTTTATATTCCGCGGCGGATATTCTGCCTTCTCTGTCAAACTTTGATATGCCGATATCGCCGTAAAATTTTTCCGGCTTAGTTTTGGAAAATAAAACCGTTCCGCTGTATCCTTTTTTTTCCGGAATCGAAAAGAAACTTTCATATCCCGAAGGATTGATTTCTTCTTTTTTAAGTTGTTCGGGCCAAACTTTTGTTTCCTGAAGACCTAATATGTCCGGTTTTTCGGTTTCAATAAAGCTCAAAAATCCTTTTTTTAATACCGCGCGGTAACCGTTTACGTTCCATGATATTATTTTCATTTAAACAAAGCCTCTTTTATGATTTCGCTCATAGTGGGATGCGCGAAAATCATAGAACGCAAGTCTTTTATATCGGCTTTCGTTTTAACCGCGAAAGCCGCCAAATGTATGATTTCCGTAGCCGGACCTCCGGCTATTTGAGCTCCGATTACCTTGTCGTTTTCGTCGGTTATTATTTGACAAAATCCTTCGGTATTCATGGAGGCTACCGCTCTTCCCAAAACCTGATAAAAAGATTTTCTCACTTTGACTTTTATTCCCTTTTCTTCCGCTTTTTTCTTTGTCAAACCTACGGAAGCTATTTCGGGCCAGGTATATATGCAGGAAGGAACTATGGAAGAGTCAAATTCTTCCGATTTGCCGAATATGTTTTCGGCGGCTATTTCTCCTTGCCTTTCCGCGCTATGAGCCAAAAGAGATATTCCGTTGGCGTCTCCCACGCAGAAGATTTTCGGATTGGATGTTTTTAAATCGGGAGAAACCTTTATCCATTTTGAGTGTTCTACTCCCGCCTTTTCCAAATTTAAACCGTCAAAATACGCTTTTCTTCCGGCGGCCGCCAAAATTTCGTCTGCCTCTATTCTTGACCCTTTGTCGGTTAATATTATTTTTTTCCCGTTTTCAAAAGAAAGAGAGGAAATTTTTTCCGCTAATTTGAAAACAATTCCTCTTTTTTCGAACGATTTTTTTAAAACCGCCGCCGCTTGAGGATCTTCAAAAGGAAGTATCTCTGGCATAAGCTCTATTATTTCGACCGCGCTTCCCAAAGAATTAAAAAAACACGAAAGTTCCAATCCTATGACTCCCGCTCCTATTACGGTAAGTTTTTTTGGAAATTTTTCCAAATCGAAAATTTTATCGGAATCCGTTATTTTATCTCTATGTCCGTCAAGAGGCGGAGGATAAAAGGGAGACGTTCCGCAAGCTATTACCGCATAGTCGAATGTTTCCGATCTTTCTCCTTGAAGCGTCTTTATCTTTACCGAAGATTCGCTTTCAAAAGAAGCTTCTCCGGATATTATTTCTATTTTTTTCATCGCGAAAAGTTTTTCAAGAGAAGTTTTTATCGAATTTACGATTAAACTTTTATGTTCTTTTATCTTTTCCCATGAAAATTCCGCTTTTATATCCGAGTTTTCGCAAAATTTCAAAATTTCTTCGAAAGAATGTTTCCTGTGTCCTATTTCCAATAAGGCTTTGGAAGGTATGCAGCCTCTGTTTAAACATGTTCCTCCGAATTGAGCTTTTTCCACAACGGCTACGTCGGCTCCCAGAGATTTAAGTTTCAGAGCCGCGGGATATCCTCCGGGTCCTCCTCCTATTACTATTACTTTCATAAATCCTCCTTCCCGAGTATTTTAATCAAAATATTTCTTTCAAAATCCAAAACCGCTTTTTTAAAAGCTTCCGCCGCAGTTTCTGAAAAATCCTGCTTTATCTTTACTTTGGAAAAATCCGATTGAGCGTCGAAATTCAATTTAAGTTCTTTTGCCGATAAGTCTGCTTTTATTTCGTCCCTTCTAATATTAAAATCGCAAACCGAAGAAAAGTTAAGACTTATAAGATTTGAATCGGCGGAAAATTTTATTTCCGATTTAAGATCTTTGGTCCAAGCCGAAAAATTGGCTTCTTTTAGAATAAACTCTTTTTCTTTGGCTATGTTTTTGCCTAAGGCCTTTTCGACGGAACCGACATATTTCATTACCGAAGAGTATGTGTCGTTTGAAGAAGGAATAAATAAGTCTTTTAAATAGAGATCGGTTTTATAATTTCTTTTTTCTTTTTTATTTAAAGACATAAACTCGCCTTTGAAAAGAGCTTCTTGAGCGGAAATATCGGAATAAAAAATTTTATTTAATTTTGTCTTGGTTTTTAAAGCGCTAAGATCCGCATAGGAATATATCAGTTCGTTTTGAGAATCTATTTCGAAAGAAATAAGTTTGCCGTTTATAAGAGCGTCCGCCGAGGCCGATACGGATAAGGAAAAATTACCGCCCAAAGAAGATCTATGACTTAAACTTACGAAGGCGTTTTTAAGAGTTATTTCTTTGCCTGTGTCGGATTCGTAAAAATATAAATCAAAATTTTCAAAAGATATTTCTTTCGCGTTCCATACCAAATGAATAGGTTTTCTTGACGGGGGGAGAAGATTTGATAAGTCCTGGAAATTCCATATTCCGTTTTCTTTTGTTATTCTGGCTTTCCCCGAATAAAATCTTGCTTTTTCAAATAAGAGATTTCCTTTTAAAAATTCTTTTTCGTTTATTTTTATTTCGGCTTTTTCAAAAGATAAAAAGTTTTTTTCCCCGGAAAGTTCTTTTATTTGCGCGTTTTTTATCGTTATACCGTCCAAGACGGAATAGTAAATTTTTTCAATGACCGTTTTTCTGCCGGTTTTCTTCGACAGATATTCCGCCGTCTTCGATGTTATTTCGTTGCCTTTTTTCTTAAAGTATAAATATCCCAAAGAAGATATAAGGGAAAATGAAACTAAAACGGAAATTATTAAAATCTTTTTTTTTGAAGGCATATAGAAATTGTATTAAAAAAAACAAATGTTATAAAATATAAGCGGTAAAAATTTCGGAGGCGATATGGACGTTTTGTTCTTATCTCGGCTGCAATTTGCGGTAACGGCGGCTTTTCATTTTTTATTTGTCCCGATGACTTTGGGCGTCGTAGTGCTTGTGGCTTTTATGCAGACTCTCTGGTATAAAACCGGAGAAGAATATTGGCTTAAACTTACAAAATTTTTCGGAAAACTGTTTTTAATTAATTTTGCCATAGGAGTGGTTACCGGAATTTCTTTGGAGTTTCAGTTCGGAATGAATTGGTCTGCGTATTCAAAATATGTCGGAGACATATTCGGAGTTCCTCTGGCCATAGAAGCTACGGCGGCTTTCTTTTTGGAGTCGGTGTTCTTGGGTTTGTGGATATTCGGTTGGGATAAAATTAGCAAAAGAGTACACCTTTTATCCATATGGCTTGTGGCAATAGGTTCGAATTTATCGGCTCTATGGATATTATTTGCCAATGCTTTTATGCAAAATCCCGTCGGATACAAAATAGCCGAAGGAAGAGTCGAACTGACGGATTTTGCGGCTTTTATGCTTAATCCTTACGGCTGGGTTAAGTTTTTTCATACGATTTTTGCCGCATATTGCGTGGGAGCTTTTTTTGTAATGGGAATTTCGGCGTATCATATTCTCAAAAAAAGAAACGTAGAAGCATTCTCAAAATCTTTTAAGCTTGCGTCTTATTTTTGCGCTTTTTCCGCGCTTATGGTTTTTGTATTCGGCGATTTCCACGCAAAGGACATATCCAAGTATCAGCCCTCAAAATTTGCCGCTATGGAATCGGTTTGGGAAACTCAAAAAGGAGCCGGATATCCTATTCTGGTTTTACCGGACGAAAGCGGCGAAAAAAATACGGTTGAAGCTCTGAAAATACCTTATATGCTTAGCATATTAGCCACTTATGATCCTTTCGGAGAAGTCAAAGGACTTAAGGAATTTCCAAAAGAAGAAAGACCTCCGGTATTTTTAACTTTTGCTTCTTTCAGAGCTATGGTCGGTCTTGGTTTTTTATTCATAGCCTTGTCTTTGCTTTCCGTATGGCTTTCGTGGAAAAACAAGCTTGAAAACCCGGTATTTCTTAAGATTATGATTTTTTCTATTCCTTTGCCCTATTTGGCAATGCAGTTAGGCTGGATAGTGGCGGAAGTCGGGCGTCAGCCCTGGGCGGTTTACGGACTTCTTAAAACCGCTCAAGCAGTAAGCCCTAACCTTAGCGTATCTCAGGTGCTTTTTTCTCTTGCCGGTTATTTTATAGTTTATTCTTTTCTGGGTTTTGCGGGATTTTACCTGATGTTTAAAAACGCCGTAAAAGGCATAGAAAACTAAGGAGGCATAATGGAATTTTTTCAAGTTTTGTGGTATGTTTTATGGTCCGTGCTTTGGATAGCTTATTTTGCAACGGACGGTTTTGATTTGGGCGCGGGTATGGCGATGAATTTTATTTCTTCTAACGATTCTCAAAAAAGAGCCGTAATAAACGCCGTAGGACCTTTTTGGGACGGAAACGAAGTTTGGCTAATAACCGCCGGAGGAGCGACTTTCGCGGCTTTCCCGTCTGCTTATGCCTATATGTTTAGCTGGCTTTATATACCGCTATTTTTGCTTTTGATCTCTTTGATAATACGCGGGGTATCTTTCGAATTGCGCGGGAAAACGGAAATTAAAAAGATATGGGATATATTTATTTTTGCGGGAAGTTTTTTTGCTTCTTTTCTGTTAGGAGCGGCTTTCGGAAATTTATGGGCGGGAATTCCCGTAGGACCGCAGGGCTATTTAGGCGGTTTATTGGGACTTCTTAATTTTTCCGGGATATTGACGGGAATATCTTTAACCGTTTTTTTCTGTTTTCACGGTCTTCTTTGGCTTTTGCATAAAATAGAAGGAAACTTTAAGGAGATTATTTATTCGAAAGCCAAATTATTTTGGTATATAACGGTTTTTTGTTTGGCTCTTTTTTTGATTTTTCTTCCTTTGTCAAAAAATCCCAATTTCCAAAAAAATTCTTTTTCCGGATGGCTTTGCGTTTTATTTTATGCTTTATCCGCGATATCTTTAATATCGGTTAAAAAAGCCTTGGACAGAGGATTCGTTTTTCTTTCTTTCTTACTTTCTTTTATTTTCATAATTTTTTGGGCCGCCGGAGGATTTGCGGGACAATATCCCAATCTGATACCTTCCAATCTGGATCCCGTTTTTAATACGACCGCTTTTAATTCTTCTTCAAGTTTATATACTCTTAAGATAATGTCTGCGGTAGCTTTGATATTTGTTCCGATAGTAATAGCCTATCAAATTTGGGTGTATAAGCTTTTAAATCATAAAATAAATCCGGAAGATCCGTCCACTCTTCACTATTGAGGGTTTACATTCAGGGCTTTTTTTGCCGTTCGGATATCGATGTGAGAAAGTATTCGCCGTTTGAACCGTGAGCGATCCATAAAACTCCGTCTTTTTGAGCGAAAGCGTAAGGAATGCCTTGCAAAGAATATTTTGCGGAAGAAATTATTTTTTCCGGATCTTTAAGTAAGGCGCTATCGTAATGTCCTTCGTATAAATAGTAAAACTTTTCTTGAGAACAAGAAAAAAGAATCGGAATTTTAGATACGGGATAGTCTTTTATTTTCTCAAGATCTTTATTGTTTATCCTTTGAGATAAAATTTTATTTTTCTCGTCCAAAGTCCAAACATATACTCCGTCGAAGCAAAACTGAGAAAAATCTTTGAAAGGTCCGGCTTTTTCCAAAACCGAAAGATTTTTGTCTTTAGCCCTTCTATGAATAATTCCTTCGTCCGATAAAAAAACCGCTTGAGTCAAAAAGTCGGCGGCATAAGTATATATTTCTCCGGGAATCTTTACGGTTTCCATAGGTGTTTTATCTTTTTCTTGATATGAAAAAGCGCTTTGAAGAAGCCAATCGTATACAAAAACCTTATCTTTCGAAAAAAATATTCCCGAAGGATGAGACAGATGTATTCTGACAGTATCGTTCTTATTTTGAGATAAGATTTTTTCTTTTGCGCTTTTAAAACCGTATATGTAAGAAAAATAAGAGATAGAAATAGCCAGTATAAATACGCCGGTTAATATTGTTTTGGTATATTTTTTTCTTTCTTTAAATTCCAGCTTTTTTAGCAGAGGTTTTCTCGCAATTTTCAATACTTGAGACGCGTCTTCCGGAGTCCACGGGTATTTTATGCACGAAAAAGCTCCGTGCCTTATATAATATCTTTCGGTTTCTTCGTCTCTTTTTGACATTAAGACGCAAACTGGTACGGAAGGGGAATGTCTTTTTAATTCTCTTAAAGATATTTGAGCCGAAGGTTCGGCCTTTTCCGAAACAAAAACGGCGCAAGGCTCGGTCCTTTCGAGAAGCTCTAAGGTTTCGTTAAGATCTCGAGGATAGACCGCATCCGCGCCGGCCAAAGCAAATAAAGTTCTCAGTTTTGATATTTCGCTTTCGTGAGACAGTACTATTATTTCTCTCATTTTATTTTGCCGGCGGCGGAATTTTAAGCATGGCGCCTTCTGCCGGCAATCCTTTAAAAATTTTATCCTGATTTGCGTCGTATATTATTTGCCAAAAATTTTGATTTCCATAATATTGTGCGGCTATTGATCTTAAAGTGTCGCCTGTTTTTACTTTATGGTATTTGGGCCATATCTCTTTGGGTTTAACGGGCATTTTCTTTACAAGCGGCGGCTCTGATTTTTTAAATTGCGCGTCTATCGCTTCTATTTCCAGAGTTCTTACCTTATCCTGAAGCTCTATCAATCTGTTTTGCATTATGGCCAAATCTCCTTCGAGAATTCCTTTTCCCGTTTGATATTTGGCTATTTCGACTTCCAAAGAATTTTTTTGCTTATTAAGTTCTTCTATTCTTGAATTTAATTCCGCAAGTCTTTGAGAAGCTTCCACGACCATCTTTTGTCCGAAAGAGGGTGCGTCGAATTTATAAGTAAGAGAAATTTCATAAGTTCCCGCCTCGGATTTAAATCCGTCCCAGGGCAGAGAATATGTAAAATTACATACGAGAGGATCCAAATTATATCCGAAACCCAAAGCGAGATAATCTACTCCGTTTATGTTTATTCCTTTGCCCGCTCTTACTCTAAATAAATCATTGTGAAAACTTCTCTCTATTCCCGGGAAAAATTCGGCGTATCCTCCTCTGACTCTAAGATCCATAGCAAAAACCGTATCTTCGTATCTGTAAGAATTTGCTATCGTCAAAGTGGCGAAAGATCTTCCCATGCCGGTATCTAAGTCTGAAAGAACAAGTCCGGTCCTCAGTCCCGCGAAAGACCTGAATATAACACCGGCGTCGGTTCCTATGCCAAAATGACTTTTTTTAGGATATCTCAAACTTACTATTCTAAAATTTGTTCCCCATAACATCGGAAGCTGAAGATATTTCAAGGTAAGAGTGTCGGAATATCCGAAAAGAAAAGTGTCTCTGTTGCCGAGCTGAGAATGTCTTAAAGCGTCGTATCCGAAACCGAAAACGCCTCTTTCCTTGAAAGGCAAAGGTCTTGAATATGCTAATGAAAAATCGGCCATGTCGCCGTATTTTGTTATTCTTCTGGCCATTCCCGAAGACAATTGAGCCGTTCTTATTTGAACCGGTCCGGCCGGATTGTAAAATACCGCATAAGGATCGTCGGCTATGGAGGCGAAGGCGCTTCCCATAGAATTGGCTCTCGCTCCGGGATAAAGATTCGTGAAATCGCCGCCGAAAGAGGCTAAGGTAAAAAAATTAAACATCCAAAGAATTATTATGGCGGCTCTCATAATTTGATATTATAATACTTTGAGAGTTAAGTTTATATTACAAAAATTTTAAGAATTTTTCGGAGATAAAGATGATAATAACTTTTATTCTTGCTTTCCTGTTTCCTTTTTGCGCTTTTGCTCAGAATAATTTGACGGAATCGTCTACTTCGTATTTTGATCCGTCGGCTAAGATAAATATAACTTATCCTTATGAAAATATGCCTATGCCCAATGTTCCAAAAACTTTCGTTTTCGGGCAAGTCGCGGTTTCTACCGGCATTTTTTATATCAACGGAGAAAAAGTAGAAATATATAAAACAGGTTCTTTTTTGGCTTATGTCCCCGTAAAGAATTCCGCTTTCGAGTCTGTTTTATTCGACGGCTATTCCACGCATACTTATATTAGAAAAGTCGTTTTGCCCCAAATTAAAGAAGAACCCAAGGATAAGCTTTTTATAAATCTTATCTCTCCGTCAAAAAATATGGAAATAATGCCCGGAGAAAATTTTATTATTTACGCCAAAGCTTCTCCGGGGCTGATACTTTTATGCGAAATAGAAAAAGAAGATTTTCCGCTAAAAGAAACTCCCTCTCTTTCGGGCAATTATTACGGAGTATATGCGGCGAAGGAAACAGACGCGGGAAAAGATTTAAAATTTTCTTTTAAATTTAAGAAAGGAATTTTTTCTCATAATTCTAAGCTGAATCCTTCTTTATATGTGAGAGTACTAAAAAACTCATATCAAATAAAAACATCTACCGATTCCGTTATACTAAAAAATTCTCCTACGGGCGGATATTCCATGTTTTTGCCTAAAGACGTAGTTCTAAAAACCACCGGCAAGATAGGCGGTTATTACAGAATTGAAGCTGGCGGAAAAGAATTATGGATAGAAGATTCCAAAGCTTCTTTTCTTTCTCCGTATCCCAAAAAAACAGATGCCGAAACGGGAAATTTGGTTTTTCTTTCTTCGCAAAATACGGTTACGGCTAAATTGGCTATCTGGGATAAAGTCCCTTATTCGGCGTATGCTTTGGGAAACGATTTTTACTTGGATCTATATTACTGCGATTTGAGAACAAATTGGGTTATTTACGATTCTTCGGATCCTTATACCGTTTCCGCTTTTTTTAGACAAAATCCTTTCGATACCGCGTCTTATAAGCTTTCTTTTTCCCAGGAGATAAAAGGATACGACATAGATTATTCGACAAATTCTCTTATTTTAACTTTTAGATTCAATCCGAAATATTCCGGAAAATATCCCAAACCCTTGGAAGGTCTAAAAGTAGTTTTAGATCCCGGTCATTCTCCAAAAAGAAATCCTCCTTTCGACGGTTCCGTAAGTCCTTCGTTTTATTTTGAGTACGAAGCAAATTTGGTCATTGCCAAAAAAATAAAAGAAAAACTTGAGATATTGGGCGCTTCGGTTTATATGACCAGAAGCGGGGAAGAAAATATTCCTTTGGCTCAAAGACCTCTTTTGGCCAAATCTTTTCAAGGCGATATTTATATAAGCGTTCATAATAACGCTTTGCCGGACGGAGAAGACCCTTTTGCGAAACCCAGAGGCTTTTCGGTATATTATTATCATCCTAATTCTTTGCCTCTGGCCAGAGAAATACATTCCGCTTTCGTGAAAAATATAAATCTTCCCGACGAAGGATTGAGATTCGGAGATTATCATGTAATAAGACAAACCTATATGCCGGCGGTATTGATAGAAAACGCATATATGATAATACCAAGTCACGAAGAAATTCTCAAAAGCGAAGATGGGATAAACAAATTTGCCCAAGCTACGGCCGAAGGAATACTTTCTTATTTAAAAATACCCATTCAAAAAAACGAAAGTTTTAAAAAAGACGGAGAAAAAAATGCCAAAAATAAAAGATCTGGAAAAAATAATCGATGATTGTTCTTCTATGTCTTTTGAAAGCGAGATATCCGCTTGGTCTTATGCTTTGATAAAAGCTTCGGATATATTAAAAGCCCAGGCCGCAACTTATTTTTCCGCCGATTCTCAAAGAAAATTTTTAACCTTCGAAACGGTAATAGGCCCCAAATCGGAAGAATTAAAAGGGATAAGCTTTTCCTATGCCGGCGCGGCAGGCTGGTGCGCATTGAATAAAAAAGCGGTTTTAATAAAAAATACGAAAGAAAATCCTCTTTTTACCGGCAAAGTCGATTATGCCAGCGGTTACAGTACAAAAAGCATAATGGTTTTTCCTTGTTTTTGCGGGGAAACACTTTCGGGAATAGCCGAATTTATCAATCCTTTAGGTAAGGAAAGTTTCGAAGAAGAAGATTTTTCTTTCGCTTTTTCTTTGATTGCTTATATTTCAAAGCTGGTATATTCCTCCAAACTCGAATTGACGCTTAAAGAACTTTCGGCGAGGGCGGATTCGGCTGTTAATAATCTTTCCGGCGGATTTATAGGCTTGGATACGGAAGAAAATATAATATTCTTTAATCCTAAGGCGCAAGAAATACTGTCTATTAATTCGGAAATAGGAAAAAACTTATCTTCGTCGCGTTTGCCGGAAGAATTAAAATCTGCGCTTATAAAAACATTAAAAGAGAAAATACAAATAAAAAGAGCGGAATTTTTTTTAGAACCGAGCAAAAAGAGAATAGGATACAGCACCATAAATCTAAAAACCGTAGACGGGGAAATAAACGGAGCCGGAGTTATATTTCAGGATATTACTTCTCTTTGACAATGCCTTTTTTAGGGCAAATATTCTTTAGAAAACAATCTTTGCATTTAGGATTTCTCGCGAAACAAAATGTCCTTCCGTGAAAAACCAAAGCGTGGGAAAAATAACCCCAATCTTTTTTTTCTATTAGATTCATTAAATCTTTTTCTATTTTTTGCGGATTTTTTTGTTTCGTAAGACCTAATCGGTAAGATATTCTTTTTACGTGGGTATCGACTACTATCCCTTCGTTTTTCCCGAAGGCCGAAGATAAAACCACATTGGCGGTTTTTCTGGCCACTCCTTTTAAGGATAGTAGTTTTTCCATATCTGAAGGAACTTTGCCTTGAAAATTTTTTACTATGGAATCCGAAGCTTCTTTTAAAGATTTGGCTTTATTATTGTAAAAACCTGTAGATTTTATTATTTCTTTTATTTCATCCAAAGGCGCTTTGCTCATTTTTTCCGGATTGGGAAAACGCTTGAAAAGTTTTGGAGTTACCATATTAACTCTCTTGTCGGTACATTGAGCGGAAAGTATGGTGGCAATCAATAGTTCGAAAGGATTTTTATAATCCAAAGAACAGGAAGCTTTGGGATAATTCTCTTTAAGAAGTTTTAATATTTTTTCAACTCGCATCGTTAAAAAATATAATCGGTAGAAAGAAACTTAGATTTGCCTTTTTTAAGAATTTCATCCACCGTTTTTTTGTTTTCGTTTGAATCTTTGAATGCGAACAGCGCTCTTATCGAAAAAACTCTTAAAGCGTCGCTTACGGAAAGCGTTCCTTCCGCCGAATCTTTTCTTCCGGTAAAAGGGAAAATATCCGGGCCTCTTTGACATTGGCTGTTTAGATTAACTCTGGAAACCTGATTTACCAAAATGTCGGTTAAAGAGGCTATTTGAGAGGAGTCTCTGCCGAAAATAGAGACTTGCTGTCCGAAGTTCGAATTTATTACGTATTCGAGCGGCTCTTTTATGGAATCGAAATAAGTTATCGGGATAACCGGGCCGAACTGTTCTTCTCTCCAAAGACGCATATCTTCGTTTACTTGCGATATTACCGCCGGATAGAAAAAAGTTCCGAAATGAGACCCTCCGTTGTCGTTTATTATTTTTGCGCCTTTTTTTTGAGCGTCTTTTATAAGTTCTTCGAAATAGTTTATTCTGGAATCGTCGGGGATCGGGGTAAGAAAAACTCCGTTTTCCCAGGGCATTCCCGCTTTTAAGTTTGATATTTTGGAAATAAAAGTTTCCGTGAATTGTTTTTTAATTTTTTTATGAATAAAAATAATTTTTAATGCGGTGCATCTTTGCCCGTTAAAAGAAAGGGCTCCCGTAGCGCATTCTTTTGCGGCGTTTTCTATGTCGGCGTCTTGAAGTATTATTGCGGCATTTTTTGCGTCCAATCCTAAGACGCATCTTAGTCTGTGAGGATAGGGATGAAGTTTTTTTAAGATATCGGCGACCTTGCTTGATCCTATGAAAGCCAAAACGTCTATTTTCCCGCTTCCCATTAGGGGAGTTATTATTTCTTTTCCGTCGCCGTATATGGTGTTTACTACTCCCGGAGGGAAAGATTTTGCGAAAGCTTCGATCAAAGGCTTGTGAAGCAATACTCCGAATTTGGGCGGCTTAAAAATTACGGTATTTCCCATAATCAAAGCCGGTATCAGCGTTGTAAAAGTTTCGTTTAAAGGATAATTGTACGGGCCCATACATAAAACCACGCCCAGGGGAGAGCGTTTTATTTGGCCGTATATGCCGGATGCGAAAGAAAATCTCGAAGAATTTCTATCCAATTCTTTTAACGCGTTTATGGTGTCCGCCACATATTCTACTGTTCTGTCAAATTCCTTAGCGCTGTCGGAAAAAGATTTTCCTATTTCCCACATAAGAATATTTATTATTTCTTCTCTTTTTGTTTTCATAATAGAAAGAAAGTTTTCCACGCAGGAAATCCTTTCTTGAGTTCTCATGGTGGGCCATAATCCGGAACCTTTTGAATAAGCTTTTTGCGCGCTTTCCAGAGCTTTAAGGGCTTGATTTTTATCCATCAAAGGATATTCGCCCAAAAAATAAGGTTTAATCCCGTCTTTTTCGTTTATCATTATCGGAGAATAAACTTTTTGTCTCGGACCTTCGTGTTTTTTTATTTTTCCTTCGATCAAATATTCTTTTTGTATTACGGCTTTTATATGTTTATCTTGCGGTATTTGAAAGCGATTCGGGTATAGTTTTTTAATTTCCATGGAATTCATATCCGTCCTCCTCTTACAGGAAAGAACCGAAAAATATTCTTTTCTTTCCCGCTTTTTCTCCGTTTTTAAAGTTTTTTTCAAAAACATAAAAAAATTTTTTAATTAACGATATCTCTCTTACATATCCGCAATCCATAGTAGCTTCGATTATGTTTCCTTTTCCCGAGTAAATCATTACATGATCTATTTCATTCTCATTTTTAAGAGAAGAAAATATTAAATCTCCTTCTTTTATGTCTTTTAAATTTTTTTTGCGGCAGGCAAAATATTGGTCTCTGGCGTTTCTCGGTATTTCTATCCCGGCGCAGATGTAAGAAAGATAAGAAAGTCCGGAACAGTCGGCCCCATATGCGCTTTTGCCTCCCCATACGTATTTGTCGCCCAAAAAACTTTTCGCCGTTTTTAATATCGCTTTACGCGCCGCGGCTTGCTTAGTCGGTTTTGATAAAAGTATTAAATCTTTTTTCTTTAATATTAAAAATTTGCCGGAAGTCCTTGCTATGGCAAATCCTAACTTAGGCTCGTGTAAAACTTCGACTCTCGAACCCAAAGATATTTTTTCGCCGCTTTTTTTAAAATTGCTTTCGTATATGTCGGCTTTTTTTTCTGTTACGGCGGCATTAGGAAATTCCGGAAGGCAAAAGTCCAATTTGTCGACATATCCTTCATAAGAAAAAAGTTTTTTCCCTTTTAATGTTTTTTGGTTTTCCGCTTTTATTTTGAAAGGCTTTTTTTTATTTGTTAAATATATTTTTTCCCCGGGTAGGATTTGAGTCTCTATTTTTTTTAGGGAGATATCCGAATATAAAGAAGAAAAAGGATAATGAGGCGCCGCGAGAGAAAGCGGATCTTTTGCTATTATGTAACAAGTGCCGAATTTATTTTTAAGCCAGGCGTTTTCAAAATCCTTTCTAAAATAAATAATCTCCGTATATTTGTCTTTAATAGCCGCCGGATCGGCCGTTATGACATTTCCTTTTTCGTCAAATCCCTTTATCGTAAGCAAATGGCCTTTTGTTTTTTTAAGCGGAGAATTCCTCAGTTCTCCTTCAAAGAATGTAAGGCTTGCTATTACCGGTATTCCTTTTTGCAAAAAAGATTTTGATTCTTCCAGACTGTTAAGTCTGGCTACGAAGGCATATAATCCTTGGGCGGAAGCGTAAGCGGTATTAAAAAGCCAATTTCCGAAAATACCGTCGGCTTGATCCGAGACCGATTTTGCTATTTCTTCGGGCTTTTTTCTTATGCCGTAATAATTGAGCACGCAAGAAACGCAGGTAGGACTGCATATGTCTTTTGCTTTGTCAAAATCTCTCGCCATTTGAGAAATTCCTTTTAATTTAAGAAAGACTTTTTCTTGAGGGTATAATAATTTTTTTTCTTTTATAAAGGGAAGCGAAGAGTCGCTAAAGACAAAGTTTGCGGTTTTTATTTTTGCTTTCTTGTCTTTTAAAGGGCGTATTTCTATTTTTACCGATATCTCGGAAATTTTTTCCGAAAGTCTAAGTATGTCGGAGTCCATTATGCCTATTTTTGAAATCTTAGATTTGCTTTCGGAATTGCCTTCCAAAAAACTTCCGAAAGAAAATTCTTCTCCTCTTATGTTTACGAAAGTTTCCGTTTCGGCGTTTCCGTCCGAGTTTACGGAACATATAACTTCGTTAAAAGGAATCGGAGTTTTTATATTAAAAAAAACATAAGAATTTCTTGACGGATCTTTTATTTCCAAAAGACCTTCCGGAAAACTTAAAAGATTTAAATTTTCAAGTCTTAAACTCTCTAAATTAGAAAAATCTGTTATAAAGAAATTTAAGGATCTAAAATTTTTTTCTCTACGCATCTCTCAACCTCTTTTTAAATCGTTAAGATTATGATACAAAATAAAAAGTATTTTTTGTATTTCGTCAATAAATGAAAATCTTATTCTTTATTTGCTTTATCGTTCGTCTAATTTTATATTTCTCTAATCGTCTTATATTCTATTATTCTCTTTTTTGCTATTTTTCTATTTGCTAAAATCTCACTTATGACGGCAAAAGGAATCTTTTTGTTTTTATTCTTTCTTAATTTTTCGTACGCTTTTTCGGCCGACTGCCCGAGAGCCAAAGAAAAAGAAAAATGTTTGGGAGAATGCGGAAGTTTTACCGATAAAAATTCGAATAAAACATGCGACGATTGGGATAAAGCTCATAAGATTGTAAGACAGATTGATAAAAACGATAAGAAAGAAATTGCCTCGGCGGAAATGCCGAAATCTAAGAAAAAAGAAACATTGTCCGATAAATTGTTAAAATACGGTTTTTATTGGTATTTTTTAATACCTTCTTTTGCGGTTTTGATTTCCGAAAAATTGAAAAGAAAAGAGTTTTATCGTATTATTCACAAAGACTTATGGAATAATATCCTCTTTTTTTCTTTTTTTATTTGCGCTTTGAGCGGTTTTTCTCTGTATTTTTTACTATTGGGAGATTGGAAAAATATGTTTTTCAAAATTCATTTATTCTCTTCCGCCGTATGCTTCATATCTTCTTTTTATCATTTTGCCGAAAGAATATCGTGCATGTTTCCTTTTAAAAAATGCCGATGAAAGAACTTTACGATAAGTCTTATTTTTTTTCCGAATGCGAAGGTTTTAAGGAATTTTTGTCTTCGGGAGGCATAAAACTTTCCAGAAGATTATCTTATATTTACGGGAAAATATACGCATATAAGCCGAATAAAATATTGGATATGGGAAGCGGAAGGGGAGAGCTTGCTTTGGCTTTTGCTTTGACGGGATGGGAATCTTACGGAGCGGATTATTCGAGCGAGGCTTTGGAAATATCCTCGCGGCTTAAAGAGAAATGGATTAAAAATTCTCCGGATATGAAGCTAAAATATGTCGAAACTCGGGTCGAAAACTTGCCTTTTGAAAATAATTTTTTTGACGCCGTCGTGATGTCCGATTTGGTAGAGCATTTGTCCGAATCTTCTTTGGACTTGGCTTTTTCGGAGGCTTTAAGAGTATTAAAGAAAGACGGCCGTCTGTTTATTCATACTTCTCCGAATGCCATATTTTTGAAATGGGGACTTCTTTTATATAAGATTTTAGGCTTAATAAACGGTTTGAATATGCCCGAAAATATGCGCGCCGCTTTGCCCCGGGGGTTGAGCAAAGATTTTCATATAAACGAACAGACCGTTTTTTCTTTAAAATCAAAGCTTAAAAAAGCCGGATTTGAAAAAGTGGAATTTGAATTTAAAAAAAATCCTCACTACGTATATTATTTTTTAAAAGAAGATAAATATATAAGAATTTTAAACAAAATTTATAAATTTTTACCGATAAAACATTTGTTTTTTGCCGACATATTCGCGCAGGCTCAAAAATAGATCAAATATTTATTTTGGATACGCAGCATTGATAGCAAATAGGGAGTTTACCTTTTTGCGCTTCTTCTTTTATTTTCTTTGCTTTTTCTTGAGTTCTGTTTAAAATATCTTTTATTCCTTCTTTTCTTATGTCGCCGGCTATCCAACCGACGGCCATGGGACATAATAATACCTTCCCCGAAGGAGTTATTACCAAATCTTGACCTATGAAAGAACATACGGCGTTTTTTTTGCCTTCAAGAATCGGTTCCGTTTCTACTTTCATTGTAAATTTCGAAGATTTTATTTTACGTATTGTTTTTGATATTTTTTCTATTTGCGCGCGGTTTAAAGAATTTGAATTAAAATAAGAATGTATGTCGCCTGCTTCAAAACCTAAAATTTCGGACGCTTTTTTTAAAATTTCCGAATTTAGCGAGCTTGCCGATTGAAATCTAAGCAAATTGGCGTTGAAAGACAAGGCGTTTTTCCAGACTTGTTCCGCATATTTATAGTTGAGTTTGCTTAATGTGCAGTATATGTAAATTTTGGGTAATTTTTTTTTATTTAAATTTTTAAGCTTTCTAAACAGTAAAATATTTTCCCTAAGCGCCCAAAAAGTTCCTTTTTTGCCTCTAATATAATCGTGTATGTTTTCCGGACCGTCCAGGGAAAAAACAATAGTGTTAAATAACTCTTGAGAAACTATTTTTTCTATATCTTTATCGCTTAAAGCCGTGCCGTTTGTTACCGCAGCCGTTTCCAATCCGCATTTTTTTGCGCTTTTGGCCAAATCTAAAATATCCTTATTTAAAAAAGGTTCTCCGCCTATGTACGATATTCTTTTTATCCCGTATTCTTTTAATTCTTTTTGTATTTTTTCTATTTCCGCCGGCGTTAAAAGGTCTTTCTCTTCGGCTCTAAGTTTTCTATAATCTTTTTTCCAGAGGCCGCAGTTTTGGCATTTGAGATTACATATATAGGGCAGTTCGATTATGGCCCTTTTAGGCAAAAATGTCTCGCTCATATAATAAAAGAATAACATATTTCGGAGCCGTGAGGTCTATTTCCAGCTGGTCAAAGGTGGCAAGAGAAATGTGTTTATGCTTGGCAAAGTCCGGAGTCTTGTCAAATATTTACGAAAGAAAAGGATTTTTATACGACTGCGATATGAAATTGGGGGAATTGGAAGATTTCATAAAAGAAGGTTTTTTGGGAGACGCCGTTTTTACTTTCGAACATCCGAAAAATTATGTTTATTTGCCGAAAGATATAAAAAAAATAGGTTTTCTCGTGTACGAATTTACTTCGCTTCCGAGCCTTTGGACGGAAAATATAAATAATTATTTGGATTTGGTTTATGTTCCTTCTCTTTTCGTATACGAAGTGTTTGTCTCTTCGGGAGTTAAAAAAGAGAAAATAAGAATATTGCGTTACGGATTTAATCCGCGTATTTATTATCCCGGATATAAAAAAAATAAAGGTAAGTTTGATTTTTTATGCGTAGGATCTCCTCAAAAAAGAGAAGGGATAGATATGCTTTTGGCTTCTTTTTTAGAGGCATTTGAAAAAAATATCGAAGTTAATTTGACTCTTAAGCTTTCTTACAAATATTCAAATCCTAAAATATTCGAACTAAGAGGATTTAACGGCTTATTACAAGACTATTCGTCAAAATTAGGAGACAGGTTCAAAATAATAGATTATCCTTTAAGCGAAGAACAAATGGGCGATTTGTACAGATCTTGCGACGCATATGTGTCATTTTCGAAAGCGGAAGCATTCGGACTTCCTTTTCTGGAAGCTTTGGCCTGCGGAAAACCGTGCGTATGCGCAAATTATTCCGGACAAAAAGATTTTTTAAACAGAGATAATTCCTATTTTATTTCTCATAAACTTGAGATAGCAAAAAACGAAGAATATGAAATTTCTCAAGATAAACAGTTTTCGGCAAAAATACTTCAAGAAAGCGCGGTAAGAACTCTAAAAGAGGTTTTTTATTCGAAGGATAATATTAAAAAAGGCATTTTATCCGAAGGTCCTTCTTATTATCATTGGGAAAAAATAAGCGAAGAATTTGTAAATTCGATAGAAGATTAGATATTTAAAATTTTTTGAGCCGTTTCTTTTCCGTCTTTTATGTTTTCTTCCATAAAAGAATACTTCCATGCTCCGTATCGGCCTATTGAAAATATTTTTTTAGACTCTAACCAATCGGTTATTATTTTTAACGTTTTTTTTCTTTCAAAATCATAAAAAGCGTATGCGTTTGGAACTTCTAACCACATATATTGTTCTATCTCTTCTTCGGATTTTAATATTCCGATTTTTATCAAAGATTCCGCCGTTTTTTCGAAAGCTCTGTTTTTATTTAAATTCTCGGTTTCTTTTAAAGCAAATTCCGCATAAGCCGCGCCTTTCCCTTCGGGAGCGCAAAAAGGCGAAAAATTATCGTAAAAACCCAAGCGATAAAAAGGAAAATCTTTTTGCGGAAAATAAATCCAGTGATAAGGCGAAACTTTTCTTTTTAATCCCAAGTTTAAAATAAAGACCTTATTGCTTTTAAGCTTTTCGGCCGCTTCGTATATTTTATCCGGAGCGTCTTTTATTTTAAAAATAAATTCTTTTAGCGGCGAAGTGTTAACCAATAAGTCGTAACTTATTTTTAGTCCGTTTGAAGTTACGGCGTATTTTTTTGAAGAATTTATTTTCAAAACCTCGCATGTATAATTTATTTTTCCGCACGACTTTGAAAGTATTTGAGGCAAATATCCTATGCCTCCTTTTTTGGGATAAAAGAAGCTTCCGTTATATCCGAATATTTCTCCGTTTTTGCCGTAAGCGCCTTTGAGTATTTGAGACGGATTTGGGACGGGTAAAAAATTGCCTAACCATTCCAAAGACATTTTCGATAGATCGTTTTTCCATAATTTTTCATTGTATGAAAGCATGAAATATTCGCATATTCCTTTGCCGAAAACCGATAATGCCCAGGATTTAAAATCTTTATGACCTTTTTTGGAATGGTCGAAAGTTTTTAAATATTCTCTAACGCAGTAGTTCCTATCTTTAGAATCCAAAGCCCATAGATTGGCTTGAAAGGGATACGGGACATAATTTCCTTTATGATAAATGGATGCTTTCCTTTCTAAAGATACGATATTGTCTTTTAGAAGTTTTTTTATAAAGCAAGAGGTATCCGGCCATCTTAAATGCAGCAAATGGCCCGAATAGTCGAATGTAAAGCCTTTTAAATTGAAAGACGACGCAAGTCCTCCGGGTATTTCTTTTTTCTCGGCCAGAAAGAAATCTTTGCCGGATTTTTTAAGAAAAAAGGCGCAGGACAAACCGCTAAGTCCCGCGCCTATTATAAGCGTTTTACGCTTCATTAATTTTTTAGACCTTTGCCTTCCTGAAAGAATTTACGGCTTCTCTAACCTCCTGAGTTATTTCCTTTATTTCTTGGTCGGAAAGTTCGGGATACATGGGAAGCGAAAGGACTTCGTCTTGTATTTTTTCGCAGACGGGAAGATCGCCTTTCTTATATTTTAACCTTTCATAAGCTTTTTGCAGATGAAGGCATATCGGATAATATATTTGATTTGCTATTTCCTTTTTATTAAGATGCTGCTGAACAAAATCTCTTTCTTCTTTTGAAGAAAATCTCAAAGTATAATAATTGCAGGAATGATAGCAGTTATCCTTGACTATGGGAACCGCGCAAACATCCTTTAAGGCTTCGTTATATTTTTTCATTACTTCGTTTCTCATTTCGGTCCATTTTGCCACATGTTTTAATCTTATTCTAAGTATTGCGGCTTGTATGGTGTCGAGTCTGGAATTGAAACCTTCCATTTCGTATAAATATCTCTGAGAAGAACCGTGATTTCTCAGTGTTTTTATGGTTTGCGCCGTTTTTTCGTCGTTTGCGGTTATAAGTCCGCCGTCTCCGAAAGCGCCCAAATTCTTGGCGGGGAAAAAACTGAATGTTCCGCAATCTCCTATGGTGCCGAGTTGTTTCCATTCGCCTTTGTATTTATACTTGCCTGTAAAAGACTGAGCGCAGTCTTCTATTACTTTTAAATTATGCTTTTTGGCTATCGCCATTATCGAATCCATATCGGCGGGATGACCGTAGAGATGAACCGGAATTATCGCTTTTGTTTTGGAAGTTATTTTCTTTTCTATAGATTTGGGGTCTATATTGTAAGTTCCGTCGTCTAAAATGTCTGCAAATACCGGTTTTGCGCCGGCCTGAGAAATTGTTTCCGATGTGGCGATAAACGTAAAAGGAGTGGTTATGACCTCGTCTCCCTCTTTAATTCCGCAGGCGAGTATGGCCAGTCTCAAAGCGTCCGTGCCGCTTGCCACAGATACGGCGTATTTTGCGCCGGTGAAAGAGGCAAATTCTTTTTCAAATTCCGCAACATCTTCGCCTAAAATAAAATGAGCTTTTTCGAGAACTCTTTTTACGGCCTCTTCGGTTTCTTTTTGTATGGGGCGATATCCCCTGAGCATATCAACCATTTGTATTTTCATAATTTAATCTCCGTTGGCAGCCGCTATGCGGCTACTTAAAATTTTAGCAAAAAAAAGCTTTTTAATCTAATTTTGGTTTTTTTCGTTTTTTGTTTTATATTTTATGTCTTTATCAAAAGAAGATTCGGAAGATGTTTTTGATATGTGAAGTATTAAGTCCGCCAAAATGCCGGTAAAAAAAATCTGAAAACCGGCCAAGATAAAAAGAACTCCGAAAGTTAAAAGAGGCCTTAAAATATCTTCGCCTAAAAAATGAAGAATCGACAGATAGGTTATAATCAGAAATCCTAAGGCGGCCGATAAACCTCCTGCTATGCCGAAGAAATGGAGAGGTTTTTTTGAATATTTGCTTATGAATAATATGGTGAAAATGTCCGGGAGATCTTTGAATATCTTGGAAAAGCCGTATTTTGTTTTTCCTAATTTTCTTTCTTCGTGCTTAACTTCTACTTCCGCTACCGAAAATCCTTTTTCCCAAACCAGAAGGGGAATAAATCTATGCATTCCGCCGTAAAGATTAAGAGTTTTTGCGGCCTCTTTTGAATATAACTTAAGTCCGCAGTTATAATCGTGCATTTTTACGCCCCAAAGAATTTTCATTATAAAGTTAAAAAGTTTGGAAGATATTACGGTTTTAAAGCTGTCTTTTCTGTCTTTTCTCCATCCGCTTACCAAATCGAAGCCTTCTTTTTGTTTCTCGGTCAGTTTGAATATTTCCTCGGGACGATCCTGCAAATCCGCGTCCAAAGTTACTATAAAATTCCCGTTAGCTTCTTTAAATCCGGCGGTAAGAGCTTCGGCTTTACCTTTGTTTTTTCTAAAAGAAATTATTTTAACTCTGGAATTCTCAGATTCGAATTCTTTAAGAATTTTCAAAGAGGAATCCGTAGATCCGTCGTCGACATAAATTATTTCGTAGGAAGGAAAGTCTTTTTCCAAATTCTTTATAAGAGTAACGTGAAACAATCTCAGACTTTCTTCTTCGTTATATACCGGTATTACCGCGCTAATCATTTAATCCTCGTATCCCGATAACTTAATTTTATCATTTTTTATAATCAAAATTATGTTGTCAATATCTTAAATTTTTAATAAACTTAAGATTTGGGCAACTATGACTTTCAAAAGAAGCAATTTAATAATAGTTTTAATACTAATTGTTTCCGCATTCCTAAGGTTTAATTCTTTAACTTGCGGAGTTCCTTCCAAGACCGGAAGATTAACGGCTTATCATTTCGACGAATATATGAACTTCGGGGCATTGTCTCAAATGAATCCTTCCAAATTTGATTTTTATCCCAAAGATGCCGTTTTGGGTTGGGGCAGTTTTCAGGTATATTCTTTGGGCGTCATGTTAAAAAGTATGCAGATATCCGGATTATTCAATCCGGCCGGCAAAGAAGAAATGAAAAAAAATTTGAAAGAAGCCGACAAAATGTATTATGCCGGAAGAATATTTACCGGATTTTTTTCGCTGTTGTCGGTTTTACTTATTTTTTTTCTGGCAAGGAAAAATTTGGGGGAGGATTCGGCTTTTTGGGCTTCCGCATTTTTCGCTTCTTTTTATGTCGAAACTTATTTGGGTTCGATCGTAAAACCGGATTCGATTATGCTTTTTTGGGGAATATTGTCTTTTTATTTTTTAAGAGAATGGATTGCGGATAAAAAGGAAAAAAGTTTTTATTTATCGGCGATATTTGCCGGATTGTCTTTTGCGACAAAATATACGGGAATAATTTTTGTTCTTAACTTTTTAATATCTTTCATATTGGAACGCGGAGAATTTCAAAAAAAGATTATTTTAAAAAGAGTTTTTATTTATTTTTCAGTCGTGGCCGCAGTTTTTTTACTTATAAATCCGTATTACTTAATAGAGACTAAAAAAGCTTCGGCGCATTTTTTTGCCATGTTTGATAAAACAAGAGCTCACGGTTCGGCCCTTAAAGGGTATTGGGAGTATTTTTCGGAGATTCTTCCCGTATCGTACGGCTTGCCTTTTTTACTCTTCTTAATACCTTCTTTCTTTTATTCTTTAAAGTCCAAAAACAGATTCATCTATTACTGCGTTATTTTTTCGCTTTTTTATGTCTTAAAGTTCGGATATCCCAATAAGCAATCTTTTACGTATTCTTTGCCTTTGGCTCCTTTTTTTGCTTTAATCGCGGGTTATTATGCCGCTAAAGGTAACAAGAAGATAAAGTTATTTGCGGCGGCGGTTTTGTTATATACTTTTTCATATTCTTTTTATCAAAAATCGTTATGGAAGGACGAAAATACCATATTGCTGACTTCGCAGTGGATAGAAAAAAACATATCCGAGGATAAAACTATTTGTCTTTCCAGAATAGACATTTGGACTCCTACCGTTTTAAGAAAGTACGATACGTCTTATAAAATTAAAGTTTACGGAGACGCCAAAACAAATTTTGCGCAGGGAATAAAAGATATGTTTTTAGATTTGCCTTCGTGCGATTATGCCGTTTTAAGCGAGTATGAAATAAGATTGATAGAAAAAAATAAACCTTTAAAAGAAATAAAAAACTTTTATGAAAATAATTTTGAAAAAGCATATGAGATAAAAAGACCGTCTTTTCCTTTATTTGAGATTAAGGATTCTCATCATTATTTGTTTGCTTCTTTTATGAATCCGGGGTTTGAAATTTTAAAAAGAGGGAAAAATGGAAGTAAGCATTCTTTTGCCTTGCTTAAACGAGATAAATACCTTGCCGTCGGTCCTCTCGAAACTTTCTAAACTTAGTTTTGCCGGGAACGCCGAGGTTATAGCGGTAGACGACGGATCTATCGACGATACTTTTCATTTTTTAAATTCAAATAAATTTTCATATCCTTTTAAGATGATTTGCGCGAAACATTCCGCCTCTTTGGGGAAAGGGGCGGCATTGTCTACGGGTCTGGGACTTTCCAATGGAAAAATAATAATGATTCAAGACGCGGACTGCGAATACGATCCGTCGGATTTGGAAAAATTTTACGAAAAGGTTAAATACGGCGGATATGACGCGGTATTCGGTTCGAGACTTCTGTCCGGAGACAACGATATTTACAGCGCTTTTTATTTTTGGGGAAATAAAATAATGACTTTTCTCATAAATATTTTATTCTCGGGAAAACTAACGGATTCTTATACGGGCAGAAAAGTTTTTAAAAGAGAATGCGCTCAATCCGTTTTCCCGGAAAGCGAAGGTTTTGAGGCGGAAGCCGAAATATGCTGCCGGCTTTTAAATAAAAAATTTCACTATTGCGAAATTCCGATTTCGTATTCTCCGAGGACCAGAAAAGAAGGTAAAAAAATAAAGTTTTCGGACTCTGTTAAGGGTTTTCTAAAAATTGTAGAATTAAGACTGAAACTATGATTGAAAACCTTAAGTTTTACATAATCACATTTATCATTTCTTTGATACTTTCTCTTTTTTTAGTACCTCTGACAAGAAAAGCGGCTTTGTTTTTCGGACTTTGCGATAAACCGAACGAAATAAAAACACATAAAGGTTCGGTTCCGGTATTGGGCGGAGCGGCAGTGTTTTTTTCTTTTGCGGTTTCTTTGATTATAATGCGTTTTTATACTTCTTTTCCTACCGGAACTTTAAGGGATTTAAGATATATTCTTGCCGGCGCTTTTTTGATACTTCTTCTGGGAATAGCCGACGATTTTAGAAAACCCAAAGGTCTATCCGTCGGTTTTAAATTTTTTATTCAATTTTTGATAGCTTTTTTTATGGTTTTTTCCGGTTTTAGGATTAAGTTTATTTATCCCGAGTATCTGTCCTGGATTTTAAGCATGCTGTGGATAGTCGGGGTTTCCAATGCTTTTAATATAATAGACATTATGGACGGGCTTTCGGCGTCTCAGGCTTTTGCCGCCGCATTGGCTTTTTGGTTTATCGCTTTGCCTTCGGAGCAGATTTATGTGAATTTTTTGGCCGCGGCGCTTTCGGGAGCGGCTCTGGGTTTTTTGCCTTATAATTTTTCTTCACGTTTGAAGATATTTTTGGGAGACAGCGGAAGCTTGTTTTTGGGATTTGTTCTCGCCATACTTTCCTTGGGAGACGAATATTCCAAAAACAATGTCTTGGCCGTTTACGCTCCGATTTTTATTTTGGCCGTTCCCATATACGACACTTTTTTCGTTTCTTTTATGAGAATTAAAAAAGGTATTTCTCCTTTTTCCGGAAGCAAAGATCATTACGCTCTAAGAATGGAAAAAATGGGTTTTTCGAGAAAAAAAATAGTTTATATCAGCTTTTTGTTTTCGGTTTTTTTGGGATTCTCCGCCTGGCTTTCTACGGTTTTATCTTGGCATTGGAGCGCATTGATATATTTTACCGTAGGAGCGGAATTTGTTTTAATAAGTAAGAAAATAAGTTCGGTAGATATTTAGGCGCAATTTGCTTTGAGTTTTTCTATTAATTCTTCAAGAACCTTCCCGTTTTTTTCGCAAAGCTGTTCAAGATTATCCCAAACAGGCTGAGAACAAACATAAACCTGAAGGCCTAAAGAGGAAAAAACTTCTATCGATTTCGGACATATTTCCAAAATCTCTTCTACCGAAGTTTTTGGGCCTATATCGATCATTTTTCTATCAATGTTTCAAATTCCGGAGGATTTGCCAAGGTCCTTTTTACAAGACAAAGATCCACGGCTGATTTTAAAGCCGGAACATATTTTTCCGGAAAATCTTTGGGCAAAGTAAGTATTATTTCGACTTTATCCAGAAGATGTTTTTCGGGATTCCATTTGAAATTAAGATTTATTTTAAATCCTTCGCGGTTAAGTTTTCTATTTTCGAAAAAAGACAAAGCAAATATCCCCGCGCAGGTTCCAAGAGAAGCCAAAAATAGTTCAAAAGGAGAAGGAGCTTCTCCGTCTCCGCCCGCTTTTAAAGGCTGGTCTGTTTTTATTTCAAAACCGTTCATTAAAGCGTTTACTCTTTTATTTCCCGGGAAAGTTATTTCCATATTAGCCATTATGCCTCCTTAAATTCTTTATATATTAGATGTTAAAAAGGTAAGAAAAGTTTCAAGTTCCGGACTTTAAATTTTTATGTATTCCGGGTATTATGGTAGATCTCGGATCTGGCTGTCTTTGAATCTCTAAAATATCGGGATATATATCTATGAAAGCTTTTACCACCTGAGGGTCGAAGGATTTTGAAGATTCTTCCAAAATATATTCTTTGGCTTTTTCAGGCTCCCAGCTCGGTTTATAAACTCTTGGCATACACAGAGCGTCGAATACGTCCGCAACCGACACTATTCTCGCTTCCAGAGGTATTTGTCCGCCTTTAAGCTTATTGGGATAACCGGTTCCGTCGAATTTTTCATGATGCGAAGCGGCTATTTTGCAGGCTACCTGGAGAAGATTGCTCTGAGCGTTACAAAGTATCTTTGCTCCGTATAAGGTGTGTTTTTTCATTTCTTCGAATTCTTCCGCCGTGAGTTTTGCGGGTTTTAATAATATTGCGTCGGCTATGGCGACTTTGCCTATGTCGTGAAGAGGGCTGGCATATTTTATGTTTTCTACCTGTTTTTCGGCTAAACCCAAAGAAGAAGCTATCATAGCCGAGTATTCGCTTATGTGTCTGAGATGTATGGCTGTATCGTGCTGATCTCTGTATTCGGCGGTTATCGCCAATCTATAAATTGTTTCAAGCTGAGATTGAGATATGGTTTCGTATAGCTGAGCGTTTTCTATGGCGGAAGCCGCCAATGAGCTCAAAAGCTGAAGTATTCCTTCGTCTTCTTCGTTAAAAGGGCCGTGTCTTTTATTTAAAACTTCAAAAACTCCTATTATATTTCCGTTTACGTTTTTAAGAGGAACCGCCAATATGCTTTTTGTCTTAAATCTTGTTATTCTGTCTATTTCCGGATTGAATTTTTCGCTTGCATAGGCGTCGGATATGTTTAAGGGAGCTCCCGTTAAAGCTACCTGTCCTACTATGCCTCTGCCTACGGGAACTCTTATTTCAGTTTGTCCTATGCCGTGAGCTATTTTAGACCAAAGTTCGTTAGTCGAGGCTTCCAAAAGAAAAATAGAACATCTTTCGGACGATAATATCTCTTCGACCTGCTTGGCTATTAAATCTAATAGTTTGTTCAGATTGGTTTCTTTGGTAACCAAACCGCCGAATTTTACAAGAAGTCCCAATCTATTTTCCAGTTCTTCGGCTCTCGTCATAGCAGTTATTATTTTAGCATTATTTTCTAAAAAAATGTTCAAATTTTTTTCAAAAAATCAAAGGTTAACGGAATTCTTCAAAAAAACAGAGTAATGCATTATTTTGGCTTTAGGATACATTTCTCTAAGTCCGGTTTCTATTTGTATCAGACAAGAAGTCGAAGACGCTATTACTATGTCGGGCCTTACCGAAGATATGTTCTCTATTTTCTTTTTAAGAATATCTTGAGATATATCCGGATTGCTAAAAGCAAAAGCCCCTGCTCCGCCGCAGCAATGATCGCTTTGCGGCATTTCTACGAGATTATCTTTAAGCAAAGGTTTCAAGACGTCTCTTATTTCTTTTCTTATGCCTTGCGCGTGAGATGCCCGGCAAGAGTCGTGTATGGTTACTCTTATTTCGGAAAGCCTCTTAAAATCGACCAGATGTTCTATATGAATAGGCTTTATAAATTCGGTTATATCTTTTACGCAAGAAGAGAAAAATTCGGCTTTATTTCTCATCGGGTCGTCTTTGGCAAAAAGAGAAGGATAGGATTTTAAAAAAGCCGCGCAGGAGGAACAATCTAATATTATCGGAGCGTCGGAAAACTTGGTTCGGATTTCGTCGTATAAAACAATATTTTTTTGTGCGGCCGATTTGGCTTCGCTCAAAGAACCGTAATTATAGGCCGTTAACCCGCAACATTCGTTTTTCATTATTATTCCGTCGCCGTATATTTTATAAAGCAATTCGACGGTCGCTTTGCCTACTTCCGTGTGTATAAATTCCGTTCCGCAGGGAGAAAAATATATCCAGGAAAGTTTGACCGGATTTTTAAATCTTTCGTCTTTGTCCAGAGTTTCGGTAAGAAATTTTAGAGGCGTCGGCAAAGATTTTTTTTGAGCTTCCGAAATCCCTCTTAAATTTAAAAAATAAAAAAAGCCGAGTTTATCGGCTATTTTGGGTAGACCGGCTTTTTTGAGGAGATATAAAAGTTTAAGTATCAAATTAAATATCTTTTTTCTGGAAGTTACGGCCGCCGCGATTTTGTAATAGAAATTTTTCCCGTGTCCCGGCATTTCTCTTCTTGCTTCCAAAACAAGATCTGCGGTGGGGACTTTGCCGTAGCAAACCTCGCTACATGCTCCGCAAAGAAGGCATGTTTTTAAGGATTCGTATGCGGTATTAGCGCCTTTTATTTTACCTTCGACAAGTTTCCTTACCAATTGATTTCTGCCTCTCGGCGAGTAAATTTCGTTTAATTTTAAAGAATATGTCGGACAGGAAGTTTCGCAATAACCGCATCTGAGACATCGGCTTACGGCGTCATAAATGTTTTTTTCTCCGTCGGCGGTAATCAAAGCGCTTAAATGAACGGTTTCTTGAGAAAAGAGTTCGTTTAGTTCGTATTTTGAATTCATATATTTGGAAAAAAAGAAGGATTAAAAAGATTTTGAGGATCCAAAGTTTTTTTAATTTTCACTAAAATGGGATCTTTCGAAAAATCGGACGAAGCGCATTGTGAGCATTTTATAATTTCTTCTTTGGCAAAAGCGGGATTTTTAATTCTAAGCGTTAAAGATATTATAAAAGCGAAAACTCCTTTAGAGCCTAATAATAGGGGAAAGGCATTATATCCGCTGACGCTTTTTATCGTTTTGCCTCCTAATCTTATCAACGAACCGTTCGAAAGAATAAAGTCGGCTCCCAATGTCAAATATCTTAAATTATCGTATTTTTTCAGAGCCGCGGCGGCTCCCAGAGAAATATCGTCTTCAGGAAGAGATATGTCCATCCCTTCTTTAATTAAGTTTTGTTTAAGTTTTTTTAAAGTAATGCCGCTTTCGACGGTTACGGTCAAATTTTCCTTGTCCAGATCGAATATCCCGCAAAGCCTGGCGCATGAAAGATATCGCGCGCCGTTTTTGTCTCCCATTTTATTTTTTGAGGTGATTATTGTTTTTATCCCTTTTTCTTTCCTTAACTTTATTTCATTTTTAATTTCCTGAGCTTCTTTGCTAAGATCGATAAAATCTTTTTTCAAAACTTCTATTTGTCCCAGCGAGACTGGTATTTTCTTGTCCGGATTTGCCAGATTATTTTCATCCATCGCTTTTTTTATTTTTGAAAAAAAATCCAATGTTTCTACGTCATATCTCCAATTCATCGCCTTTCTTTTCTCTACGCCTATGCCGTGTTCTCCGGATATGTCGCCTCCCAGCTCTATGCATACTTTAAGAATTTCCTCTCCGGCCTTTTTTGCTCTTCTTGTCTCTTCCAGATCTCTTTGGTCGAAAACAATGTTAGGATGAATGTTTCCGTCTCCCGCATGAAAAACAAGTCCGGCTCTAAGTCTGTTTTCTTCCAATATTTTTTTAATTCTTTTTACCGCTTCCGGGAGATTCGGTCTTGGAACTACGCCGTCTTCTACCATTACGTTTTCTCCTATTCTGGCCAAAGCGGGATAAGACTCCTTTCTTATTTTCCACAATTCTTCTCTTTTTTCCGGATCGTCGGTTTTTTGGATCGAAAAACCGTTAAATTTTTTAAAAATATCTTCTATTTTTTGGGCTTCCTCTTCGCTGTCTCCTTCCAATTCCGCTATAAGCATGGCTTTTGCTCCCGCGGTAGTAAGCGAACTCCCGGCGGCTTCGATTGATAAAGCGTCCACTTCCTCCAATGTTCGCGGTACTATTCCGCAAGATATTACGGCGGAAACCGCTTTCATCGAATTTTCTATATCTTCGAAGAAGCAAGTGATAGTTTTTATTTTGGAAGGTATCGGCAATATCTTAAGCCATGCGTGTTTTATTATTCCCAATGTCCCTTCGCTTTGGCAAAAAAGCGAAACCATATCCGGACCGGGATCTTTCCTTGAAAATATTCTTTCGGTTCCGTCGGGCAAAACCACTTCCAGTTTTTCTACGTGATCGCAGGTTACGCCGTATTTTAGGCATTGAGGCCCTCCGGCGTTTTGAGCTATGTTTCCGCCTATGGTGCAGACTTTTTGACTGGCGGGATCCGGAGCGTAGAAAAAACCGTATTTTTTTAACTCTTCTTGAAGCTGCGAGTTTACTACTCCGGGCTCTACCAAAGCTATTTTATTTTGCGTGTCTATTTGCCTTATTTTTTTTAATCCGGCAAGATTTAAAACGGCTCCTCCTTTCAAATTTACCGCCGCGCCGCATAGATTTGTTCCGGCCGACCTGGGAGTAAACGGAATTTTATATTCGTTTAAGAGTTTGATTGTCGGAGATATTTGAGAAGTATGAGAAAAATGAATTACCAGAGAAGGCAAAGCCGCGGAAAGAGAAGCGTCATAAGAATAGCATAAAAGATCCGATTGCGAATTTTTTACGTTATTTTCTCCTACTATTTCCGCAATTTTTTCCGTAAGGCTTTGTCTGCTTTCTTCGCTCATAAATTACAAAGGTTTAAGTTTTGCGGTAAAGTGCGATAGAACCAAAGGCGCTTCGACTATGGAAAGTCCTTTTATCTTTTTCTTGTTTTTGGCCAGAGAATAGATAACTTCTATGACGTAATCTATATGGCTTTGAGTATAAACTCTTCTCGGCATTGCCATTCTTACAAGTTCCATGGGAGCCGGTAAAAATGAGCCTTTAGAATCTCTTTTTCCGAACATTAAAGTTCCTATTTCTACGGTTCTTATGCCGCCTTCCAGATAAAGAGCGCAGGCCAAAGCTTGTCCCGGAAACTGAGTAGGTTTTATGTGAGGGAGAAATTTTTTCGCGTTTATATAAACTCCGTGTCCTCCCGGAGGATTTACTATGGGTATGCCTTTTTTTAGAAGAGCTTCTCCCAGATATTGACTGGATCTTATTCTGTATTGAAGATAATTTTCGTCCAAAACTTCTTTAAGCCCTATTGCTATGGCTTCCAAATCTCTTCCGGCCAAACCGCCGTAGGTGTTAAATCCCTCCGTCAATATTAAAAGCTGTCTGCATTTCAGCGATAGAGTTTTATCGTTCATAGCCAAAAAACCGCCAATGTTAACCAAAGCGTCTTTCTTTGAGCTCATCATGGCTCCGTCGGCCATTTCAAACATTTCTTTGGCTATCTCTTCTACCGGGGTGTCAGAATATCCTTTCTCCCGCAGTTTTATAAAATAAGCGTTTTCGGCAAATCTCGCGCAATCTATGAAGAGAGGTATTGCGTATTTGTCGCAAAGTTTTTTTACTTCTCTTAAATTTTCCATCGAAACCGGTTGGCCGCCCAAAGAGTTATTTGTTACGGTCATAACGCACATTACTACGTTTTTTTCGCCTTTTTCCTTTATAAATTTTTCCATCGCTTTTACGTCGGCGTTTCCTTTGAAAGGAGCGGGTTTGTCAAAATCCAAAGCTCCTTCCTGAGGGAAATCCATCGCTATCGCTCCCGATGCTTCGACATTCGCTCTTGTAGTGTCGAAATGGGAATTGGATATTACATATTTTCCTTTGGCTCCCAAAGCGGTAAAAAGTATTTTTTCGGCGGCTCTGCCTTGATGAACAGGAATGATTTCTTCAAGTCCCGTAAGATCTTTAACCGCCATTTCAAAATTATAATAACTTCTTGCTCCGGCATACGATTCGTCGCCCTTCATTATCCCCGCCCATTGTTCGCAGCTCATTGCTCCGGTTCCGCTATCGGTGAGCATATCTATTAAAACCTTTTCCGCTTTTATATTAAACAGATTGTAATGGGCTTGCTCCAAAAGATGTTCTCTTTCCTGTCTTGTGGTAAATCCCAAAGGTTCTACCGCCTTTATTTTAAAAGGCTCTATTATGGTTTTCCAAGGCCAAACTTCTTTTTTCATTTTTCCTCCTAAGCCAAAAAATAAAGAACAAAAAAATAGATAATCATAAATAGTATTCCGTAAGGAACGCCTATCTTAGCCCATTCTTTTGATTTTATGTTTAGTTTCGAAGCGCATATTATATTGGGTATATTGCCCGGTATAAGAGATCCTCCCGATATTATAAGTCCCATTACTATAAAAGTTATCTGCCTGTCGGTTAATAAAGGATTTATTTCCGCGGCGGCCAACGTGGCATTATCTAATACGGCCGAAATTGAATTGGCCCAATAAAGAATTTCCACCGGCATTTTAGTTATAAATTTTTCCGTTATCGGAGATATCCCGGTTCCGAGTAATATCAATGCCGCGACAAAGATAAAAACCTTCAAAGATCTAAAAATAGAAGTTTTAAAAGTTTCTACATAATCCTCGCTTAAACCTTCCGTTTCGGATACGGCTTTTGAAGCTCCTCTCGAAGCAAGCCACGAAAATATTAATAGTCCGGGCACTATCCATTCACCCAAATTTTTTATTAAGTAAAAAAAGTCGGCATTATGAGGCTCTCCCTTAAGTTTTGAAACTATTATCGTAGAAAGAGGTTCTCCTATGGGAGTAAGAGCGGCTCCCATACCTATGGCAAAACAGGCGGCAACGACCATTTTTATTTCGAAATCTTTTTTAAATTTGAGTACCGTTATTATTTCGGAAAGTATTATCGCCGAGATAATGGCGGTTATTACGCTCGAAAAAAGACCCAATAGGAAAACGGTAAAAAAAACCAATTTTTCAGGAGAAAATTTTGTTCTCGCCTTTTTTACGTAAAAGGTCATTTTTTTTCTTAAGAATTTAAACAATATTCCCATTATTAAAACAGCCGCGGTTATAGGTAAAGGTTCTTTTAAAGCCTCTAAAACCAAATGCCAGGACCATGCTTTAGATATGGATACGGCCAATACTCCCATAACAAAAAGAAAAAGTTCTATTTCTTCTTCCACTATTTTAACCGAAAAAGGAAGCACAAGAGTCATAATCATTATTAGAACAAGCCCCAGAATAGGCAAGTATTCCATAAATTCTCCTAAAAAAACTTCAATTTGCTACAATTATTATTGTATTATTTTTGAAAAGAAATATGAATAAAGAGCTTAAAAAACCGATAGGAATTTTTCTTTGCGGCGGCGGAGCTTTCGGAAGTTTTCAATCCGGAGTAATAAAAAAAATAGCCGAAGCGGGAATAGAAGCCGATGTCGTCGCCGGGTTTAGCATAGGAGCTTTAAACGGTGCGGCCTGGTGTTTCGATAAGGTTTCTGAACTTAAAAGTATTTGGACTAAGGTAGACAATAGGGCTATTTTTAAATTTTCTCCTTCCTATCATCATATGCCCATAGAGCTTTATAAGACATACTCTCAGGAGGGCATTTTTTCTTCTTTGATCTCCAAAGCGGAAGATAAAATTTCCAGGATGACTATTTTTTCAAACAAACCTTTATATCGAATATTATACGAATGGCTCGGTAAAAGAGATCTTATATTCAATAAAAAAGTGGTTTTTCACGTAATAGCTCATTGCGTTGAAAGAAAATTGCCTTATATAATTACTTATGACGGAAGAACTTCAGATGCGAAAGTAAATTTTATAGACGCTCTGGTCGCCAGTTCTTCCATCCCGCTGATATTTCCTCCGGTTAAAATTTACGACAGAGGAGAAAAATTACACTTGGTAGACGGCGGCGCCATAGGAATAGCTACGATAAACCTAAATATGTTCGACGGATGTAAAACTATAATTATGGTAAGCAATTCTTCCGATTATGATTTTAATTACGAAAAGAGCGGATTATTGGGACGTTTTGAAAGCAGGGTCAGAAAAACTCTGGCATTACACGTGCAAAAAATATACGAATCCAAAATTTTCGTAAGATCTTCTCCTTCCGTTTATCTTATAAAGCCGCAAAAGCCTTTGGATTCCGGCATAATAGATTTTACTCCTTCGATATGTCTTAAACATTTCGAAGAAGGCGAAGATTGCGCCGTTAAATTTTTGAGAGAAATAAAATGATAGAAATAACTTTGCCGCAGGCTTTTTTCCTTTTCTTTTTCGGAGCTTTGGTGGGACTTTTGGGCTCGGTAATGGGGGTAGGCGGAGGAATTTTTATAGTTCCTCTTTTGGTATTGGTTTTTAAACTTCCGATACAAAATGCGATAGCGGTTTCTTTAATCTCCATTATAGCCGTTTCTTCCGCGGTGGCTTCCGTAAACGTCGAAAAAGGATTGGCTAATGTCAGGCTCGGAACAATTCTCGAGACTGCCATGGCTTTGGGTTCGGTAGCCGGCGCTTTGCTTATGAGCAGGCTGCCGTCTAAGGTCGTTTCTCTTTTCTTTTCCATTTTTCTTTTTCCAGCCGCAATTTCTATGTATTTAAAAGCATCCGGAAAACAAAAAGACAAAGTTTCTTTAGAGAGAAAAACAAAGATGGGAGGAAATTTTTACGATCCGGCGTCCAAAAGCGAAATTTCTTACGAAGCTCAAAAACTTCCTCAAGCGATGTTTTTTTCTTTCTTTGCCGGCGGACTGTCGGGTCTTTTGGGCTTGGGAGGCGGAATAGTTCAGGTTCCGGTTATGAATATTTTATGTAAGGTTCCGATTAAGGCCGCAGCCGCTACGAGTAATTTTATGATAGGAGTATCAGCCGCCGCAAGCGCTTTGATATTTTATAATAAGGGTTATGTAATAGAAAATATAACGGTATATGTGTGCGCCGGAACTCTTTTCGGTTCCGCGGCGGGGATGAAAATACTTCATAATGTAAAATCCGAAAAAATACAAGTTCTTTTTTCAATTTTGGTTTTTATTGTCGGTATAAAAATGCTTTTTAACAGCTTATGACAGAAGAAAAAGAAAAGAAAATTTTAGAATTAATACAATATGTTTTGAGATTGGGCGTATTTTTTTCTTTTATTCTTTTTTTTGCGGGTATTATTTTTAACAGCAAAAAAATTTTATCTTTGGGAATATTGATTTTAATTTTTACTCCGGCAGCGAGAATTTTGATTTTGTCATTCGGTTTTTATATTTTAAAAGAATTTTTTTTGGCTTTGTCGGCTTTTTCCGTTTTTATTTTACTATTGATATCCGTTTTGATATGATTAAATTTTATGTCAATTAGGGAGGCTATATATGAAGCACGATTATACCGCAGTAATACCGGTAGCCGGGACCGGAACGAGGCTTAGACCTCATACCTATACTTATCCCAAAGTTTTGCTTACCGTAGGCGATAAGCCTATTTTGGGACATATACTGGACAAACTTAAGGAAAATAATTTTAAAAAAATATGTCTTGTCATAGGGTATCTCGGAGACAAAGTAAGACAATACGTAAGTTCAAATTATCCGGAATTTGACGTAAGTTATGCCGTTCAAGAGGAGCAAAAAGGATTGGGTCATGCCATTTGGCTTACAAAAGATTATGTAAAAGGTCCCATATTTATAATTTTGGGAGATACGATAATAGAAGCGGATTTGCCGAGCTTTCTAAAGGGAGATTGCGATAAGATAGGCGTTAAAAAAGTTTCGGATCCTTCGAGATTCGGAGTCGTCAAAGTTAAAAACGGATATATAGAACATATGGTAGAAAAACCGGAAAAATTCGTCTCGGATTTGGCCATAGTGGGACTTTATTCTTTTAAAAATTCGGCTTTGCTTTTTAATAGTTTGAGCGAATTGGCAAAAACCGGAAAGACTACCAAAGGAGAAATGCAGCTTACCGACGCCATGGCTTTGATGATAAAAAAAGGTCATAAAATAAAACCGGTAAATACCGAAGGATGGTTTGACTGCGGTAAGCCCGAAACCTTGCTGGCTACCAATAGACATATACTTTCGCGTAAAAAGGCAATAAAATATCCTAAAGGCTCTTTTTTCGTTATAAAACCGTGCTACATATCCGCAAAAGCAAAGATATCAAATTCCATAATAGGGCCCAATGTGTCCGTAGGCGACGGATCGGTAATAGAAAATTCTATAATTTCGGATTCGATAATAAACGAAAATGCCGTAATAAAGAACGCTAATTTGGATAAATCTTTGATCGGTCCTTCGGCTTATGTAAGCGGAAGAATAGACAGTATAAATATAGGCGAGAATTCCGAAATAAAATTAAGCGAATAAAATCATATTCCCAAAAGATACGGGAAATAGGTTATAAGAATTAATACGCATGCGGTTATAATCCAAAACGGCATAACCGCCTTGTAAATTTCCGTCAAATTTTTTTTGAATCTTCCCGAAGCCAAAAAAAGATTTATGCCCAAAGGCGGCGTCATATATCCCAGCTCTAAATTTACTAAAAATATTATTCCCAGATGCAGCGGATCTATGCCGTAATTTAAAGCTACGGGAACTATTATCGGCACTATTATTACTATGGCCGAAAAGATTTCTATCATATTTATCAAAAGTATGAAAATGTTAAGAAAAATTAAAAACAAGAATTTACCCGGTATATAATAATGAATTAGCGAAAATATTTTATCCGGTATTTGAGCGTCGATTATGTAGCTTGTAAATCCCAAAGCGGTTCCCAATACCGCAAAAATAGCTCCTACCAATTCCAAACTTTTTAAAGCGATATCCGGCAAATCTTTAAAAAATGAAATTTCTTTTTTTATAAAACACTCTACGATTATGACATAAAAAGCCATTACGGAAGCCGCTTCCGAAGCCGTGAAATATCCTCCGTATATGCCGAAAATTATTATAAATGGCAGCGGAATTTCCCATAAAGCGTCTTTCGATGAGATATAAATTTCTTCGGCGTTTATTTTTGTCGGTTTAATGTCTGCTTTTTTTGACTTAAACCATGAGTATATATAGAGAATTGCCATTAACAATATCCCCGGAATCAGAGCTTTTTTAAAAAGCAGCGACAAATCTAATTTTCCCACTATCGCATAAAGTATTATCGGCAGAGAAGGGGGGAATAAAAGTCCCAAGCTTCCGGTGGAAGCTACAAGTCCCAAAGAAAAATTATCGTCATATTTTTGGGCTTTTAATATCGGATATATTAATCCGCCCAAAGCTATTATTGTTATTCCGGAAGCTCCGGTAAAAGCGGTGAAAAGAGCCGCGGCGGTAAGGCATGACGCGGCTATTCCTCCGGTAAAAGAACCGAATAAAGCTCTGGAAAGAGAAAGCATTCTCATAGGAGCTTTAGAAGCGGCCAGTACGTATCCCGAAAATGTAAAAAGAGGGATAGATATGAGAGAAGGCATGCTTTGAAGTCTCATGAATTCGACTATGGGAGCCGAAATGTCTATTCCGGAAGTTAAAAAAAGAAAAAAGGTTAAAGCCGCTATTATGGAAAATACCGGAGCTCCGGCGGCCGCGGCTAAAAAAAATGTAAAGAAAGCGGCCGTTGTCATTAATTGGACTCCTCATTCTTCGGTAAAAAAATATTTATAAGAAAATGAAAAGAAGAAAAAAGAAATCCTATCGGAAGACATATCTGAAAGTAAAAAGATTTTATGCTTATAGAAAAAGCGGAGAAGGCTTCCGCGCCGGCTAAGTATTCTTGTCTTACAAAAGATGCGGAAGATATAAAAAGAGAGCAGCAAGCTAAAAAAGCGAATGTGTTTGATAATATTCCGGCGGTTTTGGCAAGAGAGGGCGGGAGTTTTTTTGAAAAAAATTCCAAAGCAAAGTGTCCGCTTTTTGCGGACACGTAAGCCGAAGAAAACATCGCCGTATTAAGAACCGTATATCTTAAAAAAGTATCCATCCATAAAATACCGGAATTTAAAAAGAAACGTAAAAAAAATTGAGAAAAAGAAAAAAACACCATAACCGACAACAATGTTATTAAAATATACTTTTCAAAAATAATAAGATTTTTTTGTATGTATAAAGCGGATTTTTTCATTTCTATTTTTTTGAAAGTTCTTTCTCTATTTTTTCCAATAAAGAAGAAGGATAAACTTTTGACGCCAATCTTTTTCTTGCCGATTCGCCTGCTTTTTTAAATTCTTGTGTTTCTTGCGGCGAAGGTTTTATGAAAATTATACCCTTTGATTTAAGAGTTTGAACCGCTTTGGCGTTTTCTTTTCTCGATATGTCGTTTAAATTTTTAAAGTATTTTTTTGCGCTTTCCGTTAAAACTTTTGAGTCCTGCGCTTGCATCGAGTCCAAAGTTTTTTTGCTTATCAGTATGGCTCCGCTGGCGTTTGTTATGGGTAAATCCAAAGCATATTTCATTTTGGAATGCCATTGAAGCGGTATTATCGTATTGGGCGTTCCGTATACCGCGTCTATCATGCCGGTTTGGAGAGATGTCATTACGTCGGTTATGGAAAGCGGGATAAGGTTGGCTTTTAACTCTTTAAAGGTTTCTTCGGCAATGGGATCTCCTTCCCAGAGCCACATTTTGATTTTGGAAAAATCGGACATTTTTTCTATCGGAGATTTGGAAAAAACATAAACTTCTCCGACTTCGCACCAACCTAATAATACAAATCCCTTTTTTAAAAATATTTCCTCAAACTCTTGAGAAAACTTGGAATATATTTTATCGGTTTCGGAAGAATTTGAAAAAAGAAAAGGCGCGTCCAAAACTCTTATTTCCGGGGCGATTTCTCCTATCCCAAATCCGGTAAATCCGGCGGCGTTTAATTGTCCTATTCTAATCTTTCTAACCACGTCTTTTTCGTCTCCGCTTATTCCTCCGGAATAAATCTTTACTATTACCCTTTCGGATGTTTTATTTTTCACTTCGTCGGCAAATTGCCTTAAAGTTTTTGTCCAAGAAGTGCCTTCCGGAGCCAATGTGGCAAATTTTACCGCGGTTTGCGCTTGTGCCGTTTTAAAAGAAATAAGAATAAGTATTAACGCGGCAAATCTGTTAAAAATATTCATTTTTTTTCTCCATTAGAACGGCGGATTTTTGTTTAGCTACGGCGTCAAAAAAAGCGGTTTGTTCCGTTATCGGAGCGTCTAAGATCGATTGTAAAGTTTTTATAAATAAATCTTCGTTTTGAGAAGATACGGCGTATGTTTTGGCATACATATATTTGTTAAGCAAAAAAGAATCTCCGCCTTTTTCAAACGATTTTTCAAAAAAGAAAGCCGATTTATTTATATCTCCGCCCATTATCTTAGGTTTTGACGCGTAAACGGAACCCAAAATCGCATAAACCGAGTTATAAAAATAATTGGGATATTTTTGCGCCAATATGTTTGCCTGATCTTCCGTTTCTCCTAACATCGCGGAATTTTCGCTGTCGGAAGGATTTAAGTTTATTAAAGCGCTTTTACAAAAAGTATTCCAAAATAATGCCGGAGCCGTTTTGCCGTTTACTTTTTTTGAATCTATTTGATTTTCTTTTATCGCTTTTTTCTTTTCTAATATTTTAGAAGAATAGAAAATCCCTTTTTTATAAAATTCGGCGGCTTGCGAAGAGGATTCCTCTTCCAAAAAAGCCCAGGCGTAACCGCAAAAACCGATGGAAGCGTTTAAAAGAAGTTTTTCGTCTTCCTTTGTTTTTAGCAGGATTTCCATTAATTTAAGATTCGAAGGCAGAGACTCTTTGGCATATTTTAAGTCTCTTTCCGAAAAAACGGCCGGCATTCCGGAGTCTATTATATTAGATACGGTCTTAACCGCCATTTTATCGGCGGAACAAGAATAAAAAGCGAAAGAAAACAGAATTAAAAATATTTTTTTCATTTTCTTCTTTCCGAAAGATGTCTGACAAATTTTATCAATTCCGCGTTCTTTTTTGAAAAAGATTCGGCATCCTCTTTTATTCTGTATGACCAATTATGATTTCCTACGGTATTGGGTTCGTTAACCCTTTCTTTTGAAGCTATTATGTCTTGAAGCGGAAAAACGGCAAAGCAAGAATTGGCTTTAAAAGCTTTTGTTAATACCCTGTCTCTTGCCGATTTATAGCTGTGCGGCAAAGGCTCTTTTGCGCCTTCGCATACCATTTCCCAAAAGAGTTTTTTTTCTTTTGACGGAGTTATTTCCCACCAGAGAGACATCGGCTCGTTGTCGTGAGTGGATGTTGTGGCAAAAGAGATTTCGTCAAATTCTTCCGGACTTTTATAAGAACCGTCTTTATTTTTTTCCCATCTCATGACTTTGTATCCGCATACGTTTAGTTCTTTTAGGGTTTTGTAAACATAGTCGGGTATTACGCCGAGATCCTCGGCTATTGGAAGCATGTCGGAAGCTTTTATTACTGCTTTTAAGAAATCTTTTCCTCTTTTTTCTTGAAGATATTCGTCTTTTAAGTCGAAGTCGGGCTTTAGCGAAGGATCTTTCGGAATAACCCAGGTTCTAAAAAATCCTACCATATGATCTATTCTGAATATATCGTAAAATTCGGCGAATTTTTTAACTTTCAATCTCCACCATTCGAAATCGTTTTCCTGAACTTTGGGCCAATTATAAGCGGGAAGTCCCCATTTTTGTCCGTCCGCGCTGAAGGCGTCCGGCGGAGCGCCCGCTTCCAAATCAAGCCTGAAATCGTAAGGCCTGCTCCAAACGTCGGCGCTTTCTTGGTTTACCATAAAGGGGAGATCCCCGAAAAATTTTATTCCTTTTCTTTTCGCTTTATCGGAAAGTTTCTTCCATTGTTTGTCTATTTCCCATTGTATGTATTTAAAGTATTCTACTTGGTCTTGATTGTCTTTTTCGAATTTTTCCAAAGCGTTTTTATCCCTGTTTTTATATTTTTCTTCCCAATGTGTCCAGCTTATCCAGCCGAAAACGTCTTTCATCCTTCTAAATAAAGCGTAATCGTTTAGCCAATATCCGTTATACCATTTGTAATCGTCAAAACTTTTTTTGCTTATTCTTCCGAGATCCGATTCTCTTTTGAAATAAAGATATTGCCGCCAGAGAATGTCAAATTTTATTTTTTTTATCGCGTCGTAATCTATGTAATCTTTTTTTCTAAGTTCGCTTATTAAAGACTTGAACTGCGCGGATTCCATATAATCTTTTATTTCGGGAGAAAGATTTTCTATGTCTTTTATGCTTATATAGATCGGGTCTATCGCAAAAGCGGTCATAGAAGTATAAGGGCAATTTGTGCCCGGAGGCATTTCGTTTATCGGCAAAATCTCCAGTATATCCATGCCCATCTCTTCCGCGATATCCAGCCATTGAGACATAGATCCTATATCCCCGCAGCCGAAATCGCTTTTAGAATTCATAGAAAAAAGAGGGAGAAGAATTCCGGAATGTTTCGATTGAAGAAGTTTATGTTTTTTCATGGCAGTTTAAAAATAGCCTCTATTTCTACGGCCGCTCCTTTGGGCAGAGCTTTTACTTCTACTGTAGCTCTGGCCGGAGGATTTGAAGAAAAAAATTCCGAGTATTTTTCGTTCATTTGAGAAAAAAGAGAAAGATCCGTCATATAAACTGTGGTTTTTAAAGCGTTTTCCATGGAAGTCCCGGCGGCTTGCGCTACGGCTTTAATATTTTTAAGAACCGCTTCCGTTTGTTCTTTTATATCCTTAGGCATAGTTCCGGTTTGAGGATCTAGGGGAAGTTGTCCCGATACGAATAGTAATTCTCCGCACGATACCGCTTGAGAATAAGGACCTATGGCTTTGGGAGCCTTTTCTGTGGATATTATCTTTTTCATTATGTCCTCACAAATTTCCGTAAATATTCTCGTTTTTTTTGTCTTTTATAAAATTTTCAAAAGATCTGTCGTAAGTCTTTTCTCCTTTTTCGGAAAAAAAACATCCCGGTATTTCTCCGTTTTTTCTATGATAAGCAATACATTCGCAGCAAATTCCTTTTCTCGGACACGGATCGTAGGTGCAGGAACATGAAGAAGTGTTTTCTTTTTTCTTGCATTCCATTAATCCTCCCGGATTTAATTAATATTATAAGAAATTAAGCAAGGTCAAACAATAAAAATACCTTGTAAATATTCGTTCAAGATTAATATAATTCTAAGGTATGAAATACTATTTTGTCGGCATAGCGGGATTCGGTATGAGCGCCTTGGCTCAAATAGCAAAAGCAAAAGGCGCGCAAGTATTCGGCTCGGATAGAAATTTCGACTCAAACTCGGCTTGGGATATTAAAGAGAAATTTGAAAAAAAAGGAATAAAAATAGTTCCGCAGGACGGAACTCATTTGGATTCTACTTTTGACGCCGCCGTTTTTTCTACCGCCGTTGAAAAAGAAAATCTTGAATATAAAAAAGCAGAAATCTTAAAAATTAAGATAGTTCATAGATCCGATTTTTTGGCCGATTATATAAATAAATTTAAAACCGTTGCGGTTTCCGGAACAAGCGGCAAATCGACCGTTACGGCTTTGATTTATCATATATTGGAAAGAAACGGACTGTCTCCCTCGATAATAACCGGAGGCGCCTTAAACGAACTTATCGACAAAGGAGAAATAGGAAATGCGGCCGCGGGAAATAGCGATTGGCTGGTCGCCGAAGCCGACGAATCGGACGGCACTTTGGTTAAATATTCTCCTTATGCCGGCGTGATATTAAATATTTCAAAAGATCATAAAGAAATATCTCAGCTTATGCCGGTTTTTAAAGGGTTTTCGTCAAAATGTAAAACGGTATTTCTTAACGAAGAAGACGGATATGTAAAAGAATTGCCCGGCAATAAAATATTTTTCTCTTTAAAAAAAATAGAAAATTTAAAAATGACTTTTTCCAAAAGCGAATTTATCATGGAAGGAGAAAAATTTTTTCTTCCTTTGCCCGGAGAGTATAATGTAAGAAATTTTGCCGCGGCCGTATGCGTATGCCGTAATTTGGCCGGATTATCCTTGAAAAATATTTCTTCCTCGGTTAGAGATTTTAAAGGGGTTTATAGAAGATTTAATATAATCGGAGAAAAAAAAGGAATTTGCGTAATAGACGATTTCGCTCATAATCCGGCAAAAATAGAGGCCGCACTGTCGGCGGCTAAGATAGATCTTAAAGGAAGACTTTTTGCGGTTTATCAGCCTCACGGATTTGCTCCGACCAGACTTTTAAGAAAAGAACTCATAGAAACTTTTTCAAAATCTCTTAGAAAGGAAGATTTTCTTTTTATGCCGGACATATACTATGCTGGAGGAACGGTGGCCAAAGACATATCTTCGGCCGATATAATAAATCCTTTGAAAGAAACCGGCCTTAACGCATTTTATATCCCGGAAAGGAAAAATATTCCTCCCGCCATAAGAGAAAAAATTAAATCCGGAGACAGGATAATATCTATGGGGGCAAGAGATCTTTCTCTTAGAAAATTCGCTTCGGATATTTTGGAAGCCTTGTGAATAATTTAAGATATTTAAGACAAACGATTATTCCGCAATTCGGGAAAAAAGGTCAAAAAAAAATTTCGGATTCTAAAATTTGTATTTTGGGCGCTGGGGGGATAGGTTCTTCGGCTCTGGCTTATTCGGCGGCGGCCGGCATAGGAAACATTCTTATAATCGAAAACGATATTTTGGAAGAGACAAATTTAAACAGGCAAATAATATATAAAGAAAGAGATTTGGGCAAAGAAAAGGTTTATCTGGCTAAAAAGTTTGCCGGAGAGCTAAATTCTCGGATAAATGTTTCGGCCGAAAAGATTTTTGCCCGGGAAAAAGATTTGGTAAAATTTTTTAATTCTTGCGATATCTTGATAGATTGCAGCGACAATTTTAGTACGAGATTTGCCGTTAATTCGGCCGCTTATAAGACGGGAAAGCCTTACATATTTTCGGCTGTTTATAGGGCCGAAGTTCAGATTGCTCTATTAAATCCCAAAAAAGGGCCTTGCCTTAGATGTTTTATTAAAGATATGCCAAATGAAAATTTAAGCTGCGCCGATTACGGAGTATTCGGCCCGGCCGCCGGGGCCGCCGGATGTTTGGCCGCTTTAAAAGCAATGGATTTTCTTTCGGGCATTTCAAAAGAGGAAAATATTCTTTCTATTTTTGATTTTTCTTCGTATTGCTGCGAAAAAATAAAACTTAAAAAAAGAAAAGATTGTCCGGTATGTTCCGGTTTAGAAACCGACGCCAATAAGGATTTTTCTTTCCTTTCTAAAATGCGGAAAATTATTTTTAATTTTTCCGAAAAAAATATTCATGAAAAAGAAGCCGTGAATTTAAGAATCGAGGATTTGGAATCGGCAGCATGTCATATCTCAAAAAATGCCGAAATTTTATTGTTTTGCGATAAAGGAATCAGATCTAAAACTGCCGCAAAAAAACTTAAAAAAATCGGATTAAAAAAAATACGTTTTTATAAAAAATAAAATTAAATTTTTTTGAATTATTTAAAGTATTTTTTTCTTCCTTTCATTATCTAATCTTTCCACATACATCCATACATATATAAGTCCGTACGCCTATGTTTCTACGCATCTAATATATGCTCTCTTGCTATTCTCGCCGCTAAAAAGCCGACTAACAATGTCCTCAAGATTTAGCGAGTAGCTTTCGGTAATTTCTCGCCGGCCCCATTGGGAAACCAGTCCCGTCGGTTTCCCCCGATAAATCGGGCCCCCCTTCCGCTACGGGCCGTCTTCAAAACCGCCGAAAGCTTTTGTATCCCTATAACCTTTACATCTCTTTTATTATATTTTCGCTCGAAAACGCAAGCTCGCATTTTTTGCTAATCATCTAATCTTCCAATCTTCTAATCGTCTAATTCCATTATTTACCGATTATCCTTTCCTCCGATTATCGTCTTATTTTAATGAAATTTCAAAAATGATATCATATTGATATGGCGAAGGTTACAGTTGCGGTTTATACCACTTTAAGAGACAAATTGGGTTTTTCCAGAAAAGATTTTGACGGGAAGAATTTAGGGGAAATAATAAAACAAGTTTGCGCGCTTAAAAAAGGGATTTCCGAGATATTGATGGAAGATAAAAACAAGATTAAAAACCATTTTGTTTTGACTCTAAATTCGGAAATAATAGATTCTTCTTCTTTTGCCAAAATAAAGGTAAAAGACGGAGATATATTTCATATCTTTCCGCCGGTCAGCGGCGGTTAGGAGGAAAGATGAAGCCGATAGAAATAAAAAAAGGTATATGTTCCATAAGAGTAAATCATTTTAATAGAAAACTTTTTGACGCTTTGATACCTTTGCCGGACGGCACAAGTTATAATTCTTACTTGGTTAAAGGAGAAAAATATACCTGCTTGATAGATACCGCCGATCCGGAAAAAAAAGACGTTTTTTTGGATTATCTTTCAAAAGTTTCAAAAATAGATTTTGTTGTTTCTCATCATGCCGAACAGGATCATTCCGGTTTGTTGCCCGAAGTTTTGAAACTATATCCTTCCGCCGTAGTTGTAACCAATGCCAAGTGTAAGGATTTGCTTATGACCCATTTGCACATAGCCGAAAATAAATTTAAAGTTATTCAAGACGGAGAAACCTTGGATTTGGGCGGAAAAACTTTGGAATTTATTTTTACTCCCTGGGTTCATTGGCCGGAAACTTTTTCGACCTATCTGAGAGAAGATAAGATTCTTTTCCCTTGCGATTTTTTCGGCTCTCATTTGGCTACGGACGAACTTTTGGCCGACTCTCAAATTATTTACGAGCCGATGAAAAGATATTTTGCCGAAATAATGATGCCTTTCAGAAGCAACATAAAAAACAATTTGGAAAAACTTTCCAAGTACGAAATAGAACTAATATGTCCCAGTCACGGCCCCATTCATAAAGATGTTAAGTTTGCCGTTGACTGCTATAAGGATTGGGCATTGTCGGAACCGAAAAACAAAGCTTTGCTTTTATATGTTTCCATGCACGGTTCTACTTTTGTTTTAATAAACAGACTTGCTTCAAGGCTGCAGGAACACGCGGTTGAAATAGAAAAACTTAATTTGGAAGACGCAGATACCGGGAGAGTTGCCATGGCTATGGTAGATAGCGCTACCATAGTTTTAGCTACACCTACCGTTTTGGCAGGTCCTCATCCAAAGGCCATTTACGGAGCTTATTTGGCTTCCCTTTTAAGGCCCAAAGTTAAGTTTTTGGCGGTTATGTATTCTTACGGCTGGGGAGGAAAAACGGTAGAGTTCTTATCCAATATTTTAAGCGCTTTAAAAGCGGAAATAATAGGACAAGTCGGAGTCAAAGGACTGCCGACCGAAAACGATTTGAAACTCGTAGACGAATTGGCGGTTTCCATAGCCGAAAAACACTCTTCGCTAAAAAAGGAAAGAGTCCTTTGCGAAAAGGAAGAAAAATAAATTAAACGGCGTAATAATATATTTTTAGCGAAAAATATTTTGATAACTAAATGCCGATAGTTTCCTGTTTTTTAAAATAAAAATGATAACAGTAAGGAATTTAAAAAAATCTTATCTTGAAAGAATACTTTTTGAGAAGGCGGACCTTCAATTAAATAAAGGAGACAGATACGCCTTGGTCGGGGCTAACGGTGCGGGTAAATCAACTTTTTTCAAGATTTTAATAGGACAAGAGGAGCCGGATCAGGGGGAAATATCTTTAAAAAAAGGAGTAGAAATAGGATATCTGCCTCAAGAGAATCCTCCTCTCTCCGATAAGGAAGTATTGGCCGAATCTTTGTCGGATATGCATAACCCTTCTCCGGCTCAGACGGCTTTTGCCAAATCGGTTCTTTTCGGTTTGGGATTTAAAGAATCTCATCTTGACAGAAAACTTTCGTCTTTAAGCGGCGGCTGGGCTATGAGAGTAGCCATAGCAAAGCTCATACTTAAAAATCCGGACCTTTTATTGCTGGACGAACCTACCAACCATTTGGATTTGGAATCCGTTATTTGGTTTAGGAATTATTTGTCTTCTTATCAAGGCGCGGTATTGATAATATCTCACGACAGATCTTTTATAAATTACCTTTGCGGCGGGATAATATCTTTGGAAAATAAAACATTGAAGCTTTACCGCGGAAATTATGAGAAATATTTGGAACAGTCTCAGTCGGAAAAAGAAAGAATAATCTCGGCTTATAAAAGACAGCAGGAAGAAATAAAAGACATGGAAGATTTTATAGCCAGAAACAGAGCCAGAGCTTCCACGGCGGGCAGAGCGCAAAGTATGATAAAGCGCCTTGAAAAAATGGAAAAGATAGAACTTCCCCAAGAAATATCAAAAGTAAAAATAAAATTTCCTCAGCCCAGACGAAGCGGCGACAGAGTCATAACTTTAAGAAAAGTTTCCAAATCCTATACTGCCGATAGCGAAATAATAAAAGTTTATGAAAATCTGGATTTTACTCTATACAGAGGAGGCAAAAGCGCTTTGGCGGGACCCAACGGAGCTGGAAAATCCACTTTGTTAAAAATTTTGGCGGGGGTTTTAAAGCCTGATTCAGGGAATAGAGATTTGGGCGTAAACGTAGATTGCGGATATTTTTCCCAGCACAGACAAGAAACTCTGGATCCGGAAAAAACTGCTTTGGAAGAGGTTCGTCTATCCGCTCCTTGGATGAAGGAGGGAGATTTAAGAACCGCTTTGGGCTCATTCTTGTTTAGGGGTGACGATGTTTTTAAAAAAACAAAAGTGCTTTCCGGCGGGGAAAAGTCGCGCTTAAGCCTTTTGAAAATACTTCTAAATCCGCCTAACGCTCTTTTTTTGGACGAACCTACCACTCATTTGGATATCAATAGCTGCGAATCTCTGATATCTGCTCTTAAAGATTATTCCGGAACCCTTTGTTTTATAAGCCACGACCTGCATTTTATAAATTCGGTTTGCGACAATATAGTTTACGTAAAAGACGGAGAAGTAAAATCTTATCCCGGAAATTACGATTATTTTTTGGAAAGAAGAAAATCGGAAAATATTGAAAATCAAGAAGCCGTAAAAAAAGAAGAAAAAGAAAACGATTGGGATTTTAGAAAAGAAAAAAAGAATGAAATTAGAAAAAAAATAAGAAGAATGGAAGAAATAGAAAAAAAGGAACTGCCTGAAATTTTATCGGAAATAGAAAAAATAGGAAGCCAATTATCCGATCCGCAAATATACGGCGATTTTTCAAAAGCAAAAGAACTCACCAAAAAAGCTTCCCTGCTTCAAAAAATAAAAGAAGATTTAGAAAACGAACTGATGTCTCTTATAGAAGAGGATTTGAAATAAGGCCGTCGGCAAGTTTCGGCTCAAACCATGTCGATTTAGGCGGCATTACTTTGCCTTCTTCGGCGACCGCCATCAACTCTTCTATTGAAGTTGGATAAAGCGCGAAAGCAACTTTCATCTCTTTGGAATCCACTCTTTTTTCAAGTTCCGCCAATCCTCTTATTCCTCCGACAAAATCTATTCTGTCTGATTTTCTAAGATCTTTTATGCCGAGTATTTTATCCAGAACCAAATCGGATAAAACGCTTACGTCCAATAGCTCGACCGGATCTTTCGTATTCGGCTCCTTCTTCAAAACAAGTTTATGCCATTTTCCGCTTAAATACATTGAGAATTCTCTTTTTTTTGAGGGCTTTTCGGCTTTTAAGAGAGGATTTATTTCAAAATTCTCTTTTAGTTTTTCCATAAAATCTTTTTCGCTTAAACCGTTTAAGTCTTTTACCACTCTGTTATAATCCCAGATTTTCATTTCGTTTGCGGGGAAAGCGACGGCTAAAAAACAATTATAAGGTTCGTCTCCTTTATGATTTGAGCCTCTTTCTCGTATCATCATTTTTTTAACTCTCGAACCGGCGGCCGAACGGTGATGTCCGTCCGCTATATAAACCGCTTTTTCTTTTTCGAATCTTTCGCTTATGAATTTTATGTCTTCCTCTTTATCCAAAATCCAAACCGTATGAATAACGTCGTTTATGCCTTTCACGGAAAAAAGAGGTTCTTTTGAAGAATATTTTTTTATCAAGGCGTCTATTTCCGGTATTTGTTTGTATGCCAATAAGGCCGGCCCGGTTTGAGCTCTTACGAATTTTATTTGATTTACCCTATCGTCTTCTTTTACCGGTCTTGTAAATTCGTGTTTTCTTATTCTGTTTGTGTCATAATCGTCCACGCAGGCGCCTATTACCAGCCCGGTTTGTATATGTTGTCCCATTTGAAGTCTGTATACGTAAAATACGGGCTTTTCTTCTCTTATTAAAACTTTGTCTTTTATGAGTTTTTCAAAATTTTCCGCCGCTTTTTTATATACCGCTTCGCTATATACGTCGGTGCCTTCGGGCAAATCTATTTCCGCTTTTGATATGTGTAAAAAACTTAAAGGTTTTCCTTTTGCCATTTCGGCCGCTTCTTTACTGTCTAAAACGTCGTAGGGGGGGGCTACTACCTCTTGAGCGAATTCTTTTTTCGGTCTTATTCCGAATATCGGATTAAAAATCGGAAGTTTGTTCATTTTTCCTCCTAAAAATTTAAGAAAACCTATAATAGATATTATACAAATGAAAAAGGGAGAGTCAAAAAAACTCTCCCTTTTATAAACTTCTTTATTTTATATTTTATCGCCGTTTACGGCATGTTTTATTTTTCCTTCCAATAAGTAATCGGCTATCTGTTCGGCGGCTTGTCTTGCCACGGTTATTTGCGCGTCTTTAGTCGACGCGGCTATATGAGGAGTACATATTACGTTCGGCATGCCGAAGAAAATATGCTCCGTTGCCGGTTCTTTGGCGTAAACGTCCGCCGCCATGGCAGCTATATGTCCGCTTTCCAGAGCGGCTTTTACGTCTTCCTCGACCATAACGGCGCCTCTGGCGCAGTTTATTATCCTTACGCCTTTTTTCATTTTGGCTATGGTATCTTTGTTTACCATGTTTTTTGTTTTATCGTTTAGATTTACATGGAAAGTTATGAAATCGCTGTTTGCGAAAAGTTCGTCCAAAGAAACCATTTTAACGCCCATTTCTCTGGCTCTTTCGGTTGTCATAACCGGATCGAAAGCCAGTACTTTCATTTTAAGGCCCATGGCTCTGTCGGCTACTACCGATCCTACGTTTCCGCAGCCTACTACTCCCAAAGTTTTTCCGGTAAGTTCTACGCCTTCAAACTTATTTTTTTCCCATTTGCCGGCTATTGTGGAAGCGTGAGCTTGAGGAATATGTCTTGCCAAAGACATCATCATGGCTATTGCGTGTTCGGCCGTCGATACCGTATTTCCGAAAGGCGTATTCATAACCAAAACTTTTTTGGCGCTGCAGGCCGGTACGTCTATCGTATCCACTCCGGAACCGGCTCTGGCGACGGCTTTAAGCTTTTTGGCGGCTTCCACTATTTCCGCCGTTATTTTTGTCGCCGAGCGCACTATTACGGCCTCGCAGTCGGAAATTTCTTTTTTTAATTCTTCCAAAGGAAGTCCGGGTTTATAAACGGCTTCCAAGCCTCTGGCTTTTAAAGTTTTTTCGCATATTGCGTCGGCTTTGTCGGCTATTAAAACTTTCATTATTTCACCTCCGCTTTATATTCGTTTTTTACCGTATTATGAGCCCAATCGAGCCATTTGGTTAGAATTTCGACGTCGCTTTTTTCAACCGTCGCTCCGCACCATATTCTGATTCCCACCGGCGCTTTGGCATAGGAATTTATGTCGTAAGCCACGCCTTCTTTATCCAAAAGAGAAGTTATTTTTTTGGCCGCTTTTGCTTTTTCTTCGTCGGGTAAAGCCAAAAACCAATCCGCTTTTATTTTAAGACATACGGAAGTATTGGATCTTATTTCTTTTGTTTCCGCCAAGAAATCTATCCAATCCGATTTGGCAACCCAGTCTTCCAAAACTTTAAGATTGGACTGAGATCTCGCTACGAGCCCTTTAAGACCTCCTATGCTTTCCGCCCATTTCAAAGCGTCTATGGCGTCTTCCACGCAAAGCATCGAAGGAGTATTTATCGTATTATATTCCAATTCTCCGGGAAGAAGTTTTTTCTCGTCGACCAATCTGAATATCTTTGGCATAGGCCACGGTATTTGAGAATTTCTTTCTTCCATTCTTTTTACGGCTCTGGGTGAAAGTATTATTACTCCGTGAGCTGCTTCTCCGCCGAGGACTTTTTGCCAGGAAAAAGTTATTACGTCTAATTTTTTATAATCTATTTCCATGGCAAAAACTCCGCTTGTCGCGTCGCATATTACCACTCCTTCCCTGTCGTCTTTTATCCAATCGAGATGCGGAACCTTTACTCCCGAAGTCGTTCCGTTAAGAGTAAATACTATGTCGTGTTTGGGATTTGCTTTTGAGAGGTCGGGAAGTTTGCCGTAATCGGCTTTATATTCGTTTACGTCTTTTAGTTTGAGATATTTAACCGCGTCGGTTATCCAGCCTTTGCTGAAAGATTCGAATCCGAAAATATCGACGGGTCTGGAACCTAACAAAGACCACATTGCCAATTCTACCGCTCCGGTATCGGAACCGGCTACCACTCCTATCCTGTAATCTTCCGGAAGTCCTAAAACTTTTTTCATTCTTAGCGAAACTTCTTTAAGCCTTTCCTTGCCTTCTTTGGAACGATGCGATCTGCCTACCAAAGCGTTTTTAAGAGCGTCGAGAGTCCAGCCCGGCCTTTTGGCGCAGGGACCCGAAGAAAAGTTGGGGCATTTTGTTTTTACCGAAGGTTTTTCCATAATTTCTCCTTGTGTTAAAGTTTAGCAGCGAATATAATACTATTTAACAATATTAAGTCCGCATATTCAAGAGGGATTAATATAAAATTTAGGTTTGAAAACGAAATTTTTTATATGGTCTTTGTTACTTTGGAAAGGCCTTTCGGGTAATCGGGATTTATTCCTCTTTCGCAGGCATGTTTTAAAGCGCAGAGTTTTAAGAAAATATCCGTAAGCAAAGCGTTAAAAGGATAAGAATCGCAAAAAGGATTTAATATTTTGTAAGGCGTTTTTCTTTCTTTAAGTTTTTCGGCCACTTTTTTTAAATCTTCGGTAAGTTCTTTTTTTGAAGACAATATGAAAACCAAATCTTTTTTTCCGTATGCTCCCACCGGGCCGTGTAAAAATTCGGCGGCGGAATATCCGAAAGAGTGTCTGAAAGCCATTTCTCTAAATTTGAGAGCGGAATCTTCGGCGACCGCGTTAAAAGGGCCTCTGCCGACAAATCCTATCATCGAAGATTTTTTTAAAATTTCGGATATTTTATTTTCTTTATATTTCTTTTCGAAGGAGTCTATTAATTTTTCGCATAAATCGGGGAGTTTTTCCGTTTCTTTTTTAGATATTTTCCCGTTCCATAATAAGGCGGTTTTTAAAGCGCAGTACATCTGCAGGGCGAAGCTTTTGGTCGCCGCAACCGGAATTTCTTTTGAAGAAGACAAAAGAATATGAAAGTCGGATATCTTTGCCAGAGGATTTTTTTTAATATCCGGCTCGTTTGTAACCGATATTATTTCCGCTCCCCATTTTTTAAGTTTTTTTGAGCATTCTACTATATCGGTGCTTTTCCCGGATTGAGAAAAAGACCATACGGTTTTATTTTTAAAATTTAATTTTTTTTGCGCGTTAAATATGGAGTGAGGATGTATAAAATTTACTATTACTCCGCAATAGATTTCCCAGACGTATTTTGCAAATATCGTAGCGTTTCCGGAACTTCCTCTGCCCAAAAGAAAGACTTCTCCGTCTTTTGATTTTAAATCGGTTTTTCCGTGCGTTTCTATTTTGAAATTTCTAAGAAGATAAGGAATTTCTTTTATGTCCGAATATGTTAAAGTATCCTTATAATTCATGAATAAATTCTACAAAGTTTTACTCGTAAAGCAAAATTCCGTCTTTTTTAAGTTTTTTTAAAAAATCCGAATTTGAATTTTCAAAAAAAGAGATTATCTCTTCGGGCTTTTTGCCGTTCTCAATCATTTCGTAAAAATCGTAAGTTCCCGTCATTCTTGCGATATCCTCTTTTTTTAATAAAAATTTTTTCCCGTTTATTTTTTTTAGCCAATATGCGGCGTGAACGAATATGTCCAATGAACGAACCGCTTTAGGTTCGATTAATTCGATTTCTATCCCCTCGCATTCTTCTTTCTCGTATAAATCGTTTTTCGGAGTTCTTTTTTGAACTTTAAATTTTACGCCTTTTATATTTGCCGCATTTAATTTTTTCGCAATTTTTTTTGCTTTCATCCACGGAGCTCCGAACCAATGAAAAGGAGAATCGGTTCCTCTTCCTACCGATACGTTCGAAGCCTCGAAACATCCCAGCCCCGGATATAAAATCGCCGCGTCCAAATCCCTGATATTGGGAGAGGGATTTGTCCAGGTTAGAGCGGTATCGTTAAAAAAATCTTTTCTCGAATAATTTTCCGCTTTTATTATTTTTAAATCCAATTTAAGATTCTTATTTTTTTTATGAAAAAGAGCGGTTTCTCCCGCCGTGAGAGCGTGCCTTACAGGCACCGGATAATAAGCTGTAAAAGCGCTTATATTTTCCGAAAGGATCGGTCCTTCGTAAATTTCAAGTCCTATCGGATTAGGTCTGTCTAAAACTAAAAACGATATATTGTTTTTAGCCGCTTCTTCCATTGCATATCCCATAGTCGTCAAATAAGTATAAAATCTGGCGCCTATGTCCTGTATGTCGAAAACCAAGATATCCAGGTCTTTTAAAAGTTCCGCTTGGGGCCTTTTATTTTTGCCGTAAAGACTGTATATGGGGACCCCGGCGGACGAAGAAGAGTTTGCTATATGCACGCCTCCTTCGACTTGTCCGGAAAATCCGTGTTCGGGAGAAAAAATAGCTTTAAGTTCGAAATTATCGGCCCTGTTAAAGACTTTTAGTATATGTTCTCCTTTGGAATTTAAGGCGCTGTGATTTGAAATAAGTCCGACTTTTTTACCTTTTAAAACAGAAAAATTTTCTTTTTCCAAAATATCCAAACCGGTCAATGTTTTGGAAAAAGCGGAGGGGGAATAAAATAGTAAAAAAATCAAAAAAATTTTTTTCATTTAATTTCCTCTTTTAAAACTATGAAGTAAAGTTTTCCCGGATCCCATAGAGAAAAAGCAAATTTTTTTGCTCTCGGCCCGTTACCGGCGAAGAAATCTACTCTGGCATTTTTTATCGCTCCTCCGGTATCGTGCGCGAAAACAAAGCGGGAATCTTCTTTTTTACCGAAATAGTTTCCTTGATTGTCGACGTCCGGAAGAGAGGTTTTCATAAAAGCCAAAGTCCCGAAAGGTATTATGGAATTGTCTATGGCTATCGATCTTTGTCCGACCAATGGATATCCGTAAGTTCCTTCGGGACCTACGGATAAATCGGCATTGTCTTCGAGTTTAAAAAAAGTATATCTTTTGTTTTGCGAAAGTATTTCTCTTTCCAGCTTAGGATTTGAGTCTAAGAATTTTTTCGCGCTGTCGGCGTTAAGTTCCGCTCTGGTCATAAGCTTCATCTCAAGCAAGGCCGTCATCCATCCTTTAAATTTAAGAGAATTTGTGGCGGCAAATTTGGCTTTCATATATTTGCCGTCGGGAAGTTTTAATATTCCGGATCCCTGTATGTGAAGGTCCATAACGTCGGCCGCGCTTTTAAACCATGCCAGAGGTTTTACTTTTCCTTTTATGGCTTCTTTATAGTCTATTTCTTCTCTCGAATAGTAAGGAATGAGATTTTGGTTTTCTATCCTTCCCGTTATTTTTTCTCCTTTAAATTTTTCATTGAAATCCTCTAAATTAACCGATATTAAGTCCGAAGGTTTTGAGTAAATAGGATATTTATATTCGGCCGTTTTATTTAAAGAAGCTTCTATTATGGGCTCATAATAAGAGCTGAAAATGATTTCTTTTGTGGAAGGTTTCAATTCGTAAACATCGAATTTTTCCGCTATTTTTTTATTTAACTCTTCCCAGGAAGACTGCGAAGATAAAAGAGCGTTAAATTCTTTATTGGTTTTAAGAAGAAGTTCGTAAGAAATTTTTCTATCTCCGAATAAATAAGAAGAATTTTTTGACAAAGATTTTTCGAGAAATTTCATGTTTAGTTCGGCCGCTTTTAAGAAATCTTTTTTATCGCCGTCGTCTTTAAAAAAAGGAAACTGAGAGATATCTATTTTTACCAAAGCCGCGGCCGGCTTTACTTCTTCGATTTTAGGACAGGGCTGACACGAACAGCTCTGGGCGGGGGGCGGCGGAGCGGGGGTATCCGTTTTTTTTATCGCCGTATGGCAAGCCGCTATGGAAAAAATTAAGGGTATTAAAATCTTTTTCATAAACTCCTCCTTACGGGTTTATGATAATATTTTTTTAAAGAGGATAAAAGTTATAATTTTTTTATATAATATTTTACGGATAAGTTTAGGGAGAATTTAATCGGAGAAAATATGAAATCTGCGGTTATTATAACAATAATTTTAGCTTTATCGTCTTATTCTTTTTCTCAAAATAAAAAGCCTTTGCCTCAAGATCAGAAAACAAAAACCGTAAAAAATACGCCGGCGGATAAATCTCAAAAACTCGAAAATACCAAATCCCCGGAAAAACAGACTACTCCTTTCGAAAAAGCTTCCGCTATGATAAAAAGCGAAAAAGCTTCGGAAAGAAAATATGGAGCGGAAATTCTGGCTTCTCTTAGAGATCCTTCGGGAGTTCCTTTGTTGAAAAATCTTCTAAAAGACCAAGATTATTCCGTAAGAATTTCGGCCGTTGACGCATTGGGCGCGCTTAGATGCTACGAATGCGAGAAGGATTTTTCTTCGATACTGTCTTCGGAAAAAAATATTCAGCTCAGGCAGGCATGCGTAATAGCTATTTCCTATTTGGGCAGGGTTTCGGACCCTTCCGCTTTGATAGCGGCATCAAAACCTCAAGAAGATAAGTCTTTGAGAATATCCGCGATAAGAACCTTGGGTGCTCTTAACGTAAAAAAAGCCGAAAAGGATTTTATTTCTTATTTAAATAAAGAAAACGATTCCGATATAAAGAAAGCTTTAATAGACGCTTTGGGCAAGATGAAATCTCAGGAAGGATTAAAAATAATAAGCCAATATGCTTCGGATCAAGATCCTTCGGTGAGGCAGTACTCTTTGAGAGCCTTAGGCGATAGCGGAGATAATTCTTTTTTAGACACAATAAAAGCCAGACTTTCCGACGATAATGTATCCGTATCTTTGGAAGCGGCCTTATCTCTGGCAAAGCTTTCGGATTTTTCAGGTCTTGAATTGGCTCATAAATACTTGGACAATAAAGATTTTTCTCTTCAAAATCAAGCAATGCAGATTGCCGCCCTGGCCGGGAACGAAAAAACGGTAAGTATAATAGAAAGTAAAATAAAAGAAAGCAAAGATGAAAATTTCAAGGCTATGATGGAGTTTACGAAGCAAAGAATATTGGCAAGGATTAAAAACTCCAAATAGATAAAAAGGGGGGAAAATGGGGAAAAAGATAAAAAAAGAATTGCCGGTTAAAACATCCGAAGAATTCGAACTTTGGAGAAAAATAGCCCTGTTTTGTTCGTTTTTATTTATAATTGCCGGATTTTACGGCTTAAGTTTGCTTAAAACCGAAGTAAACTCTTCTTATATGTATAATTTGCCGGTATATTTAATTATAATAGGGTATGTAATACCGATTTTTGCTTTGAAATCTTAAAATCCCCCAATTTTTGCTTTTATTGCGGATAATTCCCCCATTTTTTTGTATATCTTTCGGGATATGCCGATATTTACTTAAGATTTTTAGCTTTTTATCAATAAAAACGGATAAAGAGACGGACTATTGCAAGTACGGTCCGGGTGTCTTTTAAGACTTCTTTGTTAAAAGATCCGTCCGCTCCTATTTAAACGGTTTTCTTATCCCCATTTTTCTTAATTAGTTTCCCGGACTTATCTTAATAGGCATGATTTTAAGGGGGGCTGTAAAATCATAACTTTTAATTTCATTTTTCGGGGTATCTTAATACCCTCCGAATCGTTATACGCGATTTTAGCCTTTTTGTTTTTTGAGTTTATTTTGCCTCTTCTTGGGTTTTTTAAAAAAGCCTTATTTTTATCTGTTTGAATACCTTAACTTTGCTTTTTTACTTTTAATCTTTTTTAAAAAATCAAAAAAATATTTTTTTCTCTCAATTTTGGCGGGAAAAATAAAGGCTTTATTCTGCTAATTATAAAAATCTATAAAATATATCAATTTTTTAATTATTATCATTATTTTATAAGTATTTTTCTAAAATAATTAATATTATTTCCATATATAAGAGGGGAGTTTTGTTTAATTATTAAGTTAACATAATATTTCTTATCGTAAGTTAATTAGGCATAGCGCATAGGCTTGTCTATTTTGTGTATTTTTAGTTTTTTATTATTTCCAGGGCTTTTAAGTATGCGTCTTGAATGCCTTTTTGATTTATCTTATAGGATCTGCTTCTTTTGAATCCGAATGCCGATATTTTATTTTCTTTTATTAAAGACGATAATTCCCTGTCTATTCTTTCGGCTTTAAGTCCGGATAATTTTAGCCCTTTTGAAAGATTTATTGCGCTTAATTCTTCTATGTTTTTTACGGCTCTTTGAGCGGCCATTAATATTAATGCGGCTTCGTAGGGTTTTAACGACGAGGTCTTTTTGATTATATAAGGGATATCTTTGTCGAAAGATACTACCGCTTGCCATATGGATTTTGCTTCGTTTAGCGCGGTTTCTTGGGGTATGATAGATAAGCCGGCGTTTTGGTTTTCGGTATTATTTGCTTGTGAAAACGGTTCTCTTATGGCCTGTAAAAATGCTTCTTTTTGATTTAAAACAAAATCTTCGCTGCCTTCCGCTTCAAATTCCGCGCCGGGCGGAAGTTTTATTCTTAGTTTGGCTTTTTTATTGTCATTATTATTTACACTCATAGCCATATTCTATCTTATAAACATTTTTATGTCAATATATGTCATTTTATGTCAATATAAGGCGTAATTGTTAATAAATTATCGATAAAATAGTTTATTTATTGACATAAAAAGGTCTGTTTTTGCCTAAGGATAAGTTATTTCTTCAAGAGGATGCGCATATCTCGTTGTTTTGAGATGCGCTATATATATGTGTCTCAAAAACCCAAGGGGCCATATCTTTTTTATGGTAGAAATTTGGGGGAAAAAAGAGAATTATTTCCCCCTCTCTCATTTTATTTTTTATTAGAATTTGGCTTTAATTGCCAGGGAAGTCATTTTCACGGTCTTAAGTGAGCCTAATGCTGAATCGGGATTAAAATAAGCATAAACGGCAAATAAACTGAATTTTTCGCCCAATTTATATTCCGCTTTAATGTCGATTTCGGTCCCTATCTTGAATGTTCCCGGATTTGATATATTTTCGGCGGCTCTAAATCCTATATAATCGACGGAAAATAACATTTTCTTATACGGCCAATCGAAACCGAAATTTATTATATTCAGTCCGCTTATTCCCGATGGAAGGCCGTTTGCGGTATCGGAAGTTCTAAAAACATCGTATAAAGAAGCGGAAAAAATTTGGCCGAATCCCGATCTGTTTACCCCGTCGTATCTATATCCCAAATCGGCGTAAAAAGCTTTGTTTTCTTTGGCGTTTGAACCCGAATCTCCCGAAGATTTGCCGTATGAAAGGCGGGTTCTCGTAGGGCCTAAAAGAGGCATATTTTGCTTCCATTGGCCTTTAAGCAGGAAAGCGTATCCTTTGTATTTTACTTTATTGCCGGTTAAAACTTCGTCGGAAGATCCGCTTTGTATTACATATTCTCCGTCGAAAGCCAGTTGATTTTTGGACGTAAAATATCTTATGCCGGCAAAATTCTTATTTGAATTTTCGGCCGATAAATTTATTTCTTCGGCCGCGCCGCTTCTTTTTTGATTTAAAAAATACGCCTGCCAGGTGCCGTCAAATCCGTTTTGCTGAATATTTAAGCCGTATATTTTGTATATATTATCTTGTTTATTTGTGTCTCTGAATATAAATGTTTCGGCGGAATTTATCCCCAAATAATCCGTAAAATCAAATCTTAAACCGTCGAAACCTCGTCCGCAGTCCGATAAAACGATGCCTTGCCCCAAAGTGTAACTTTGTTTGCCGAAATATGCGTTTATTCCTTCTTTATAAAAATTATATACCTTAGCATAAGCCTGATTTATAAAAGGCGAATTTATTTGCGGATAGAAGGAAAGATTTTCGTTTAAATAGGCCGAATTTACAGTAGAAGATGTTTTATCTACGCCTACGTTTTTAATGCCTACGAATACGTCCATTTTTGAGTTCTCGGCTTTTTCCAGAACTATTTGTTTTATTACGAAATTTATATAAGTATTATCGCTGTGATAGGAGAAATCTTTTTGTTTATTTTTATATATCAAATTATCGTAGGATCTTATATCCGCGTCCACCCCGGCATTTAACTCAAGTTTTAAAGCCCAAGCGCGCGGCGATAAAATAAAAATAAGAGTCAAAATCAAATATTTCATTATTTTAATTATATAAAATTATTCGCAGATTAAATCTTTAATCGAGGCCAGCTCTCTTTGATATGATATCCGATCTTCGCAGAAAATTTCATAATCTTTTCCTAAAACATCAATATGATTTTTAAAAGAACATATGTTTTCTTTTTGGCTTGTAAATTCTCCGTAAGAAGAATGAGGCCAATCTTTGGGATGAGAAGCTAAAAAGGCCGTAACCGGATTTAAATGAATATATCTTGTAAGGTGTAAAAGATAAGATTCGTTTTTAATATGTATTTTTTTGCTTCTTCCTTGCCATAAAGGCCCGGCTCTTTTATGTTTTAAATTGAAATATCTCGTATAGCCGTCCAAAAGCTTTGCGCAAAAAGAAGAAATATCTTTTTCGCTTTCTGCATTTATTATCAAATGAAAATGAGTAGGCATTAGGACATAAGAAATAATATCTAAAGTCTTTTCGCCTTTTATCTCGTTAATATCATAATCTCGAGCCCAATACATCGAGAATGAATATCGCTTTCTAAAAGAATAAAATTTTAAGGCAAAAATAAACCTTTTATAATCCAAATCTTCGTTAAATATCTTATACCCGGCTATACTCTTATTAAAAACATGAAACATACTTCCCCCAAAACCTGTTATAACCTACGAGGTTGTAACAGGTTAAAGTATAAGATACATAGGGAAAAAAATCAAGACTTATGTTATAACTTGCGAGGTTATAACAAGGTTAAAAAGAAGAAGGCCCGCGGGCAAACCCGCGGGCCTTGCTTTTAAAGGTTTAGACCTTTATATTAGAATTTCACCACGAAAGCGGCGCCGAGCGCTGTCTGAGCGTCATCTTGTCCGCCGTTATTGTCTTTTTCAGGTGTGAACATGGCATAATAGCCTTTTACGGAAACATTTTCTGAATGATTCCAACTGGCTACGAGGTTATATTCATTGCCAATGGTGTCTTTCATGCCGGGGTTTTTTTCGGCTACTTTGGTATTGTAGTAGCTGACGGCAAGGTTTAATTTGTTAAGTTTTTCGGGAGTCCAATTTACTCCGAAATCCATAACTTTTGCGCCGTCTCCTATTGCTGTAACATAAGCATTAAGTACTCCAAAGCCATTGCCTATGATTCCGGGTCTATAGTCGGAATTTATAGGATGGAAAAGTTTTACATCGGAGCTATTGTCCTGGCCGGAGAGATAAACATATTCGGCATTAAAACCGAGTTTGCCCATGAAATCCATGGCATAGTCGGCATTGACTTTATAAGCATAACCTTTATAGTCGGCTTCGGCAGTCGTAGTCTTATCTTTGCCGGTATTCATGTCATATTCCAAGCCTAAATTGAGGCCTTTTAAGAACATGGATTCCCAATTGGCTCTGACACCGAATAAGCCGAGATAGGATTTAATATCCGAAGGTGCTAATGATAAATAATTAGAGGAATATTCTTTATCATTTTTTTGGTAGTAATAGGCATTGAGGTTAAACCTATCTATTTTTGTAGATGCATTAATACCACTAAGCCTTGAATCTTGATCATATGATTTGGCAAGAGTGGTGTCGTTATATTCATTTGCCATTATGGCGTGTATGTCCCAATTGCCGGTTTTATACCAGCCGGTCCATCCGTCAATAGCGCTAACAGGCATTGAAACCGGATAGGGCCACATTTTAGGTCCGTAGTATATGACCAAGTCGCCGGCTTTGCCGTAATATTGTCTGCCTAATTTATGGTCCATACCGAATACGCCTTTGAGATTCAAATAGGCCTGTTCGAAGAAAAGATTATTTTGTATTGTGTTGGCGTCTTCGGAAGCATCGCCATATTGTCTGTTGTTTTTTACAACGGAAACTACGGCATTGACATCATTGTTAAGATCAAAAGAAGCATTGATCATAACTCTGCTGTCGACATCTCCGGTTTTATCGTCCGAGCTTTTATTGAAGTCGCCGTTATTTTGGTTATAAGCATTGACTTCAACAGAACCGTCGTACTTGAAGTTTTTCAGCAGTTCGGCGCTTGCCATAGAAGCGGAAAACGCCATAACCGCGGCTATTGCTATTATTTTTTTCATTTATACTCCTCCTTTTTCTGTCGTAAGCCCTTTTAAGGGCTGCTCTTCAGGGGTTTCCCCCTATTTCGCGCCCCTTATAGGTTTTCACCCGGGGCCTACGGCCTTAAAAGAGAAGCGCCAAATCGGCGCTCCGCGCGGGTTTCCCCGTTGGCATCCCTAACCGGGATTCTTTTACAGAGCAATATTATTTTATAAATATAATTATCTATTTGTCAATATATGACAAATTAGACGATTAGAGGATTAGATGATTGGAGGATTGGCAAAGAAGCGAGATTGCGTTTTCGGGGCGAAAACATAATACGAGAGATACAAAAGAACATCTTTATATATAAGCTTTCGGCGGTTTTGAAGACGGCCCGTAGC
>JAAYVI010000118.1 GCA_012517235.1 Elusimicrobiota bacterium
CGGCAAAGGTTCGCAGAGATTCCATTCTCCGCCGTGGAAAGCCGGATGATCGGCTATTAAAAGCAAATGCTCGTAAAACTTCTCCATTTCGACATTTTTATGCTCCTCGGCCGGGAAAAAAGGGAACTGGAGAGGAATTTTAACATCGACGCCCTTAATCTGCATGTCGTTATAAAATCTGAGACCTCGTATCGTGGAAATTATCACCGCCGCCGCCATGGCTTTATTTTTTCCCATAGAAGAAATCGAAGGCAATTCGTCGTGATTGTCTATAAATCTCGCCGATCTCTTTTGATAAAGCCTTTCGGCTCTTAAATGACCTCGTATTTCGTCGGCTCCCATATTTTTCAATCTATCGTATATGACCTTATCGTAAGTATAATCGAAACCCATCTGCTGAAGTTTCCACTCCAATCCCCAATATACTTCGGCCAAAAGAGTGAAATCCGGACGAATATTTTTGGCCTGAGATATTACCTCATGCCAGAATTCCGTTTGAGGCTTGGAAAAGCCTTGTTTGGATAAAAGCCATCCCCAAGCGCTTTCGTGTACGTCGTTCAGCGTAAGCATGACCATATCGCATCTTACTCCGTCGCACAGTTCCAGTAACTTCAAAAATTCCGCTTTCATTTTTTCCCTGGTTACGGGATTAAAATAATTAAGCTGAGCGGTATCGTACCAAGGCGGGAAGTTCGGATCTTTGCCGTAAGCTATATAAATTTTTTTTCCGTCTTTTTCCCTAACATGAAACATGTTCGGATTTCTCTGAAATTCTTCTTCGTTTCCCAAAACAAAACAATTTAGGCAATCGTCTTTATAGGCATTGTCTATGGCCGTATGATTTGAAACAAAATCCAAAAACAGCTTAAGTCCGAAAGAATTTAATTTTTCCTTAAGAGCTCTCAATTCCCATTCAAATCCCAGACTCTCGTCCAATTTATACTCCAATATGGCATAAGGAGAGCAGCATATTTTTTCTTTGTCGTAAGAAAGTTTTTCGGCTTCCAAAAGAAGGCCCGCGTCTTTTTTGGCTATTTCCGCGGCCATAGAACCGCATTGCCATACGCCCAAAAGCCACACGGCGTCAAAGCCCAAATGTTTTATATTTAGCCATTCTTCGTCGGGTACGGAAGAAACTGTCATCTCCGGAGAAGAATATTTTTCTCTTAAATTTCTAAGCCATAACCTCGTATTTATTTCCAGCAGATGAGGATTTGATCTAAGCATTCGCTCCCTTCCCGGGCCAATCGCCCTCAATTATAAAAACATTTTATATTATTGCAAGAGGTTATTAAACCCCCCCGATTAATTTTAAATCTCAAATAAAGAAAAATCAAGGGAAATAAAGCACCGAAATAAATTCCCTATGGTCCTAATGTTTATCGGCAATCCATTTAACGGCCAATTTATAAGATATAAAAGAAAAAACGGCTATTAAGATTAATCCTATATAAATCGTCTTTTTAGCCCAGCGATAGAGATAGTAATCTACGGCGCCTTCTTCTTCGACGGCTTCGTAAAACCACCAGGCGGTGGACGGTACTCTGGCTATGGAAAAAAGTTTTTTTACTCCTCTGTCCGTAAAACTGCCTTTAAAAGAATCCAATCCTTCCTGCGCCGATCTTTTTATGGTCTCGGCGACCGCATCGGGAACATATAAGCCGGGCGAAAAAAGATAATCATATGAAGAATCGCATATAATCTGTCCGCCCCAATCTACCAATGCGGCGTCCCCGGGAGTTCTTTGAAGGTATTCGCTCAAACGCCTGTTAAGTTCTCCCAAAGACAGTTTTGCCATGGCTATATAAATCGGTTTGCCTCCTTTGTCTTTTATTACCGGTTCGGCCAAAGAAAGCTGGGGAGGTTCGTCTTGAAGATACGATACCGCGCCCACGGATATGTCTTCGTATCTGGCATTTTTAAAAACCGGATGAGACGAATAATTTTCAAATTTTTTCCCTTTTATACTGGAAAATACTTCTTTCCCGGAAGCGTCCGCAAGAGACAGTTCTTTGATTATGGCTGAATCTTTGGCGGCCGAGAAAAGCATTTTCTTTTTATCTTCCAAAGAAGCGTTGATAAATTTTTGTTCTCTTATTATTTTTAGAGCGTCGTATTTGGAATTTAAAATTTCCGATATTTTGGCGGCCGTAATCGAAGCTCTCAAATCCATATAATAAAGCATATCTTTTTTTGAAATTTCCTCTATGGTAGCCAAAAAGTGAGCGCTCAATATGAGAAAAGGCAAAGAAAACATAAAAAACAAAAGCGGAGCAAAAGCGTATTTTTTCCAATTCATATGCGCCTCCCCTGTCATCATAAAATTATACCAAATAGAAAAGCGGCTATGGATGCATGGATATGTCTCAAAAAAGAAGATTAGACGATTAGATGAATATACGATTGGTAAAAGAGCGAGTTTGCGTTTTCGAGCGGAAAAACTTAGCACGAAAGATGGGAAACCCATAGGCGGATGTATAGGTGCGCGGATGTGCGGCAAAAAATGCTTTTGCTATAATATCGTTATGAAAGAAATAGTTCTTGAATTTGACAAACTTGTCGGGGAAGGAAAAGCTCTCGGCCGCGCCGGCGGGAAAGTGGTATTTTCTTACGGAGTTTTACCCGGAGAAAAAGCCAAAATACGCGTCTTAAAAGAAAAGAAAAATTTCATAGAAGGAGAAGCCGTAGAAATAATTTCGCCTTCCAAAGAAAGGATAGAACCCAAAGAAGACCATTACTTAAGCTGTTCTCCCTGGCAAATAATGAGATATCCTTATCAAGCCGAGAGCAAGAAAAAAGTAGCTCAGGATTTATATTTCCAAACGATAAAAGAAAACTTACCGGTGGAAGATTTTTTTTCCGCCGAAGAAATATTCGGTTACAGGACAAAGATAGAATATAGTTTTACCCAAAATCAAGACGGCTTATCGTTCGCTTTCCATAAAAGAGGAGCCTACTGGCAAAAACTGACTCTCCCCGAAGGTTGCGCTTTAATAAGCCCGAAAGTCAATGCGGCGGCTTTTAAAATTTTAGATAGGCTTAGAAAAAACGAAACAACTGCGGATAAATTAAAATCTTTAATATTAAGAAGGGCCGGGAATCCGGAAAAAGTAGTCGCCTGTCTATTTTCTAAAGATAAAGACTTAAAATTTTCTGCGCAAGGCATCGAAGAACTGTCGGGATTCATACTGGCATGGTCCAATCCTTTAAGCCCTATGAGTTCGGCGGATGAAATTTTATCCAAAGAAGGAGAAGATTTTCTAAGCGAAAAAATCGCGGGGATGTATTTCGATTACGGTTTCGATTCTTTCTTTCAAAATAATATAAGTCTTTTTGAAACGGCTTTGAAAGAAATTAAAAAATACGGGGAAGGATTCGGAAACACATTGGATCTTTATTGCGGAGCGGGAATAATAGGTTTTACTCTAAAAGATAAAGTAAAAAATCTTTTAAGCGCGGAAATTTCTCCGTCGTCTCATAAATGGGCGCTTATAAATGCTCAAAAAAATTCGATAGAAAACGCAAAAATTGTTTTATCGGCAAGCGAAAAAATAGATTCCTCGTACTTTGAAGGCGCGGAAACCGTGATATTAGACCCTCCGAGAGCCGGACTGCATAAAAATGTTATTAAAAACATAATGAAATTCCTCCCTCAAAGGATAATTTATCTTTCCTGCAATCCGATAACCCAAGGCAGAGACGCTTTATTTTTTTTGGAAAAGTATAAAATAAGCAAATCGGCTTGTTTTGATTTTTATCCCAATACCCCTCATTTGGAAAGTCTTTTAATTTTTGAAAAAAAATAGTTTTTACTTATCCGCCATAAAGCGGGCGAATTCGTCCCAAAGTCCGTTTTTTGAAAATTTTAATCCCGAATATTCTTCGCGGTATTTCTCCGAAGGAATATA
>JAAYVI010000119.1 GCA_012517235.1 Elusimicrobiota bacterium
CCGGTTTTGGAGTCATACGAAGAAAAACCGCTTTCAAATTCGGCTCTTTTTGTTTGCGAAGATACGGAACTTAAATCAAAGGACCATGATTGGGAAAAGCAAAAAAATATCAAAAAATAAAAAACGGTTAATAATCGCATTATATTTCCATGGAAAACAAAGCGGCCCCGTAAGATCCCAGATCGGCATTATCGGAAACTTTTATTTTCGCCGTTTTCAAAGGCGTTTTAATAGAATAGCGTTTAAGCCCTTCGTTCAAAGAAGGCATAAAATATTTTTTTCCTTTTGAAACTCCTCCGGTTATTACTACGGCGGAAGGATTTAAAAGCATAAGCAAATTGCCTATTCCCAAAGACAGGTAGAATCCCGTTTCTTCCCAAACCTTTAGGGCAATTTTGTCTTTTTTTTGAGCGGCGCCGGCCAAAGCCGCCGCATTGATCTTTTTTTCTTCTCCTATCCCGTATTTAATTTTATAAGAGTCAAAATCTTTTATCATTGAAACCGCTCTTTTAACTATGGCTTTGCTTCCGCAATAAGCCTCCAAACATCCTCTGTTTCCGCATCCGCAAAGCCTGCCGTCTTTTTCTATTATCGTATGCCCTATTTCTCCGGCCGTAAAAGAAGATCCTCTATAAAGTCTTCCGTCCAATATTAATCCTCCTCCTATGCCGGTTCCCATGGTAAGAACGGCCGCATTTTTTACGCTTTTCTTAAGTTCTATAACATACGCGCCCCAAGCGGCCATATTTGCGTCGTTTTCCAAACAATAATTTATTCCGGTTTCTTTTTTAAGAAGCCGAGATATGGGAGCGTTTCGCCAGCCGGCAAGATTGGGAGAATATCTTAAAACCCCTTTTTCGCTGTCGATGTCTCCTGCCATTCCCACCGCGGCTTTTTTAATCTTAACTTTCGAAACTTTTAAAGCTTTTTTTATTTCAAAAGAAAGTCTCAAAGCAAAATCTCTTAATCCTTTTTCGCTCTGAGTTTTAAACCTATCCGTATAAATAGTTTTACCTTTTTCGGAAAGAATCAATATCTTTACGTTTGTCCCGCCTATGTCTATTCCCATTCCCGCTTTCATTTTTACCTCCGAAATTTTTTAAGAGCCAAAGCGGCCAAATAAAAAGAACCGCAAATTAAAATATCGCCTTTTTCTTTTAAGGCGGCCGAAAAAGCCGCGCCGGGTTCCGATACGGCGCAGACATCCGCCTTGGAATCGTGTTTTACAAATTCATCGGCCAAAAAAGACGGATCGTAAGATTTAATTTTATCGGCGCTTGTGAAAAAAACCTTATTAAATCTTTTGGATAAAAGTTTTAAAGTATTCTTATGATCCTTGCTCGACATAAGAGAAAAGACAAGAATTTTAGGTTTAAATCCCGTTTTATCAAGAGTTTTCGTAAGATTTAAAACGGCCTGCTCGTTATGCGCTCCGTCTATTATGATAGTTCTTTCTAAACCCGATATTTTTTTTGAAATTATTTGAAATCTCGCCGGGATAAAAGCTTTTTCCAGTCCTTTTTTTACTTTTTGCAAAACAATTCCGGGATATTCTTCCGATAATTCTTTTAAAGTTTTCAAAACCAAAGATATGTTTATTCCTTGTTTCTCGCCCAAAATTAAAATTTTAAATTTTCCTTCTTTTTTTGAATATAAAATCATTTCGGCTTTATTTTTTAAAATTTTTTTCCTCTCGAAAATATCGTTCGTTTTCAAGAGTCTGGCTCCCGCCGAATACGCGGCTTTTTTTATTTCATTCTCCGCCTTTTTCTGCAAGGGCGGATAAACTACCAAAGAGCCTTTTTTTATTATTCCGGCCTTTTGAGCGGCTATTTTTTCTACGCTGTCTCCCAATAAATCCGTATGGTCCAAAGCTACCGACGTTATTAAAGCGGCTCTGGTATTCTTAATAACGTTAGTGGTATCGTATAATCCGCCTATGCCTACTTCTATTACCGAAAAATCCGGCTTTTTTTTAGAAAACCAAACAAAAGCTATTACCGTCATTATTTCAAAAAAAGTCAAATCGCGGCATAAAGGATATACTTTTTCAAAAACTTCGGTAAATTCTTTTTCGGAAATTTCTTTTCCGTCAAATTTTATTCTTTCTCTCAAAGAATATATGTGAGGAGAAGTATAAAGAGCGGTTTTAAATCCGCATCCTCGCAAAGCGCTTTCCATATACGCGCATACGGAACCTTTTCCGTTTGTACCGGTAACATGTATAACAGAACCGAGTTTATCTTGAGGATTGCCTAATTTTTCAAATATCGGATAGAGAAAATCGAGAGAATTTTTCTTTATTAAAGAATGTCTGGAAAGAAGGATTTGTTCCGCTTGTTTAAAATTCATTTACTCTTTTATCCTTTTAATATCGGCGCCCATGGAAAAAAGTTTCTCTTCTATTTTTTCGTAACCTCTGTCTATGTGATAAACTCTTTTGATTAAAGACTTACCTTGAGCGGCCATAGCCGCTATTATCAAAGCCGCGCCCGCTCTCAAATCGGAAGCCATAACGGGAGCCGCGGAAAGATTTACCGGTCCGAATATTTTGGCTTCTCCGCCTTTAAGTTCTATCTTTGCGCCCATTCTCATAAGTTCCGCGGCATGCATAAATCTGTTTTCAAAAATATTTTCTTTTATTTTGCAATTTCCTTCGGCTAAAGTCATATAAGCCATCCACTGAGCTTGAAGATCGGTCGGGAAAAGAGGATAGGGGCCGGTGGATATGCTTACCGGCTTTATTTTTTGAGGAGGTTTTACTAAAATTTTATCCTCAAATTCCTCAAATTGGGCTCCGCTTAGTTTAAGTTTTCTAAACAAAATAGACAAATGTTCTTTTTTGGCTCCGTAAATTTCTATCGGGCTTTTAAGAGCGCAGGCCGCTATAAGAAAAGTCCCCGCCTCTATTCTATCGTGAATAATTTCGTGAGAAAATCCGTTTAACTGCGTCTTGCCGCTTATTCTTATCACTTCTTCTCCGGCTCCTTCTACTTGAGCGCCCATTTTATTAAGAACTTGGGCCAAATCCGATATTTCCGGCTCTCTGGCCGCATTATAAATAACGGTTTCTCCTTTTACCAGAGCCGCCGCCATCATTACGTTTTCGGTAGCGCCCACGCTTGGGAATTTAAAATTTATTTTGGCGGGTTTTAGACCTTTTGTTTCCATAATTACATATCCGCCCTCAAAAGTTACTTTTGCTCCCATTTTAGAAAAAGCGTCCAGATGTATGTCTATGGGACGAACTCCTATGGCGCATCCGCCCGGCAGGGCAAACTTTACTTTGGAAAAACGGGCAAGCATCGGACCGGCTATTAAAGCCGAAGCGCGCATTTTTCTTACCATATCGTAAGGCGCTTCCGTTTTTATGGGCGATTTTTCTTCGCAGGAAAATTTACCGGAAAAGAAAGAACATTTCTTGCCGCAATATGAAAGTATGTCTCCCGCCGATTTTATATCGGCCAAATCGGGGACATTGGATATTTCGCATTTGTCTCCGGTTAAAAGAGCGGAAAAAATTATGGGCAAAGCGGAATTCTTAGATCCGCTTATTTTTACCCTTCCTTTTAAAGATGACGGACCCGAAACTAAAAAACTATCCATTATATGCCTCCAAAAAGCGCTCTTTACTCTGCAAATCTTTTATTATTTTCACTTTGCGGTATCTTTTTTCAAACATTTTTTTTATCTCTTTTGCCTGGCCGTCCGAAAATTCCAAGAATATTTTTCCGCCTTTTTTAACGATTAAAAAAGCCTTTTTCTCTATATATCTTATCATATCCAAACCGTCGCTTCCTCCGTCCAAAGCCTTTTTCGGCTCTATTCTGACTTCGTGATCCAAAGATTTTATCAAAGAAGACGGTATATAAGGAGGATTTGAAACCAAAATATCGAATTTTTCCAAAGAAGATAAACGGCCTTTCTTTTTCGCTTTATAGTTTTTAAGTCCCAAAAGCCTTGCGTTTTCGTTTGAACAAGATACGGCTTTTGCGGAAATATCGAAAGCATAAACAAAAGATTTTGGATTTTTATAGGCCGCGTATAAACCTATGCATCCGCTGCCGCAGCAAAAATCTAAAATTTTCGGATTTTTAATTTTTAAACTTTCTTTTGATACGATACAAGCAAGCTCTTCGGTCTCGGGTCTGGGTACAAAAACACCGGGTCTTATTTTTATTTTAAGACCGCAAAAGTCATGATCTTTAAGTATCCAGCTTAAAGGATAACCTTTTATTTTTAGAGATAAAAAAATATTTGTTTTTTTAATTTCTTTTTGAGAAACTTCTTTTTCCAGATTTAAAAAAAGATATTTTCTTTCGAAACCGCATGCTCTCGATACCAGATATTGAGCGTTTAATTCGGCTTCGTCGGCGGAGTTTTCTTCCAATATTGAAACCCCCCGAATCAATAAATCTTTAATTTTCATCTTCGCGGCTTAATTTGAGGCGCAGTTCTTCGAATAAAGTTTTTAATTCTCCTTCCATTATCTCGTTTATATTATGCCATGAAAGTCCCGCTCTGTGATCTGTAACTCTGCTTTGAGGAAAATTATAAGTTCTTATTTTTTCGGACCTGTCGCCGGTTCCGACTTGTTTTTTTCTTTCTCCGGAAAATTCTTTCTCCTGCGTTTCTCTCGACAAATCTCCCAGCCTTGCCATAAGAAGCTGCATGGCGCGCATCCTGTTTTGACCTTGAGATCTTTCCTGCTGACATTGCACGACTATCCCCGTAGGGATATGAGTTATTCTTACCGCCGTTTCTACTTTATTTACGTTTTGTCCTCCGGCTCCGCCCGCTCTATATGTGTCTATTTTTAATTCCGCGGGATTAATTTTTATTTCTATCTCGTCCATTTCCGGCAAAACTGCCACGGTAACCGTGGAGGTATGAACCCTACCCGACGCTTCGGTTTGAGGAACTCTCTGCACTCTGTGAACTCCGGCTTCATATTTAAACCATGAATAAGCGCCCTGTCCTTTAATATAAAGAACGGCAGTTTTAATGCCTTTCAATCCGCTTGCCGATATATCCTGTATCTCGGCCGAAAAACCCAAGCTTTGAGCGAATTTTGAGTAAGCTCTCATAAGTTCTCCGGCAAAAAGAGCCGATTCTTCTCCGCCTACTCCCGCTCTTATTTCCAGAAAAATATTTTTAGAATCGTTCTTATCCTGCGGCAGAAAAGCCAATTTTATTTTAGAGTAAAGTTCCGAAGCTTTTTTCTCCGCCTGTTCTATTTCGGCCGAAGCCAATTCCACAAGCTCGGCTTCCGCTCCGGAAGCTATAAGTTTTTTGTTTTCTTCTATTTGAGCCGTCAATGAGACATATTCGTCGTATTGCGCCACTATGGAAGAAAGTCTGTAATGTTTTTTTGAAAGCTCTTCCATATCCGAAGAGTTTCCCTGCGACAATAATTTTTCCGTTTCCGCCAATTCTTCTCTGGCTTTTTCGCATTCTTTTTTTATGTCAATCGCCATAAAAACCGCCTTTTACAAATAAAAAAGACGCCCCTTCTAAAGAAGGGGCGCCTTACGATTTAAAACTAAGCTTTTTTCTCTTTTGCTTCTTTGGTTTTCTTTTCTTTAACAACTTTTTTTACCGAGGTGGAGAGCTTTTTAACATGTCCCGGAGCCACTTTGGGAGCCGTTATTTTTTTAACCTTGGGCTTTCTTTCGGCCATTTTGCCTTCGGTGGCGGAGAATTTTTTATTAAATTTTTCTACGCGGCCTTCGGTATCCAATATCTTTTGCTTGCCGGTATAAAAAGGATGGCAAGAAGAACATATTTCAACTTTGAGATTTTCTTTTGTGGATCTTGTGGTAAAAGTATTTCCGCAAGCGCAAACGACCTGGCAGACATTATATTTGGGATGTATTCCTTCTTTCATATTTTCCTCTTAAAAACAATATAAATCGGGTTTAAGGCCGATATATATATTTTACCATAAAACCGCTTAGATTTAAAATACGGCGATACGAAAAAATATATAAATTTATATTCCGATTAATTTTTTCCTATTTTGGAAATAGGGTTAACCGACTTTCCCGAGGGGGTAAGTATTTCAAAATGAAGATGAGGTCCGGTCGATAGGCCGCTGGAGCCCACTTTACCCAATAGAGTTTTTCCTTTTTGGGCTATCTGTCCTTCGTTTACCAAACATTCTTTCAAATGTCCGTATCTTGTGACATAACCGTCTTTATGCTTAACTTCCACGGTATATCCGTATCCGCTTTTATAACCGCTAAAAATTACGGTGCCGGATCTTGCGGGATAAACCGAAGAGCCCAAAGGCATGGGGATATCGCATCCTTTATGAAAAATTCTTCTTTTAAGTATCGGATGAAATCTATTGCCGTATCCCGAACTTATTCTGACAAAACCGTTAACCGGTATTCTGTAAGTATCCAAATTTACATAAACTCCGGGCAAAATAATTTTTTGACCTTTTGGGAATTTTTTATTTTCTATTATATAGGAGGCGGGAAATCCGTTTGCTTTGGCCGTTTTTTCGGCGAAAATTTCCGGTTTTTCGCCTTTGGGACAAAATCTCGATATTAAAGAATTGAAGCTTTCTCCTTCTTTATATGTTTCGTATAAAAGCCCTCTGCCGTTATGAATCTTGACCGAAGCTCCGTAAGGCATAAGGATAAACTCGTTTCTATTTGCCGATTGAATAGATTTTATATCCGTAGAATAAGCGGAAGCCAAAGATGAAACAGTTTCCCCCTTTTTAAGCTTATGATTGCCGTATAGAAATCGAGGAATTTTTCTAAAAGCTTCGGCCGGAGGTTCCTTAAAATAAGGCCGATAAATTACCGAATATCCCGCATAGTTTAGAGAAGGACGGCCCATTTGAGCTATGGCGCCAAGCGAAAAAAAAGACGCCAAAACCGCTACGGCCGAAATGATGTAATATTTATTTCTCACCCGCCGTTCTCCATAGATTTGAGAAAATCTTTATTGGATTTTGTGGCTCCCAATTTGCTAAGTAAAAGTTCCATAGCGTCCACGGAAGAAAGAGGAGCCAGAACTTTTCTCAATATCCATATCTTATTTAAATCGTCTTCGCCCAATAGAAGTTCTTCTTTTCTGGTGGAAGTCCTATTTATGTCTATGGCCGGGAATATTCTTCTATCTGAGAGTTTTCTGTCCAGATATATTTCCGAATTGCCGGTTCCTTTAAATTCCTCGAAAATAACATCGTCCATTCTGCTTCCGGTTTCAACCAGGGCGGTCGCTATTATGGTCAGCGATCCGCCTTCTTCTATGTTTCTTGCGGCGCCGAAAAATCTTTTAGGCCTTTGAAGAGAAGTCGACTCCAATCCTCCGGAAAGAACTCTTCCGCTCGAAGGAGTTACGGTATTGTAGGCTCTTGCCAATCTCGTTATGGAATCCAAAAGTATTACCACGTCTTTTTTTTGTTCGGTCATTCTTTTGGCTTTTTCCAAAACCATTTCCGCCACCTGCACGTGTCTGTCGGCCGGTTCGTCGAAAGTGGAAGCTATGACTTCCCCCCTTACCGATCTCCTCATATCGGTTACTTCTTCCGGTCTTTCGTCTATCAAAAGAACTATTAAATCTATGTCGGGATGATTGGTGGTCAAGGAATTGGCCAAACGCTGAAGTATCATGGTTTTTCCCGTCTTAGGCGCCGCGACTATCAATCCTCTTTGCCCTTTGCCTATGGGACACATCAAATCTATGACTCTCGTAGTCAAATCGTTTTTTGTCGTTTCGAGGACGAATCTATTATTGGGATGCAAAGGGGTCAAATTGTCGAAAAAAGGTCTGTTTTTCAGTTTTTCTATCGGTACGCCGTTTATGGTTTCAACCTGAAGAAGAGCAAAATACCTTTCACCTTCTTTAGGCGGACGTATAAGACCTTCTATGGTATCGCCTTTTCTGAGGCCTAACTTTTTAATTTGAGACGGAGAGACATAAATATCTTCGTGACTGGAAAGGTAATTATATTCTTGAGAGCGCAAAAATCCGAAACCGTCGGGTAAAACTTCAAGAGTGCCCGCGCCTTTTACAAGCCCGTTTTGTTTTGCCTGGGCTTCCATTATTTTTCCTATAAGTTCCTGTTTTCTAAGTCCGGTTACCCCTTCCAGTTTAAATTGTTCCGCTATTTTTATAAGTTCCGAAACCGTCATTTTGGACATTTGAGTCGTATCGAATTTTGATCCTCCGTTGGGCTGATGCTGAACGTTTCTTTCCTGAGTTTTCTCTTGAGGATTATTTTGATTTGAATTTTCCATTTTTTCTCCTTAAAAATATCTTATGAAATAAGACTTTCCGCAAATTTTTTTATTTGTAAAGCCTTTTTTAAAAGTTCTTTTTTATTTCCGTTATTTGATATTTCCATATCGCTTTTAAAAGCTTTTTCTTCCTGGCTAAGCTGAGCCGACATTCTTATTTTAGCTTCTCTTCGGCTCCAACCTCTCGCGTAAAGTCTTTTTAAGATTTCTTCTCTCTTAGCCTTAACGCATATCGTCAAATCTGCGAAAACGTCAAACCCGGATTCAAACAGCAAGGGAGCTTCTATAACCGCAATATTTTTCTCGGATTTTTTTATTTCGGAATATATTTCGCTCGTTATAAGCGGATGAAGATAAGCTTCGAGCCGCTTTCTTTTCCCTTTATCGCCGAAAACCGCATCGGCCAGTTTTCTTTTATTTAAGAGATTTCCGTCGGATACGGATTTGCCGAATTCTTTTAAGATTTTACTATAGCATTTTTTCTTTGTCAAGAGTTTTGCCGCGCAAGCGTCGGAAGATATGTAATTAAACCCCATAGAAGCAAGCATCGAACAAAAAAGACTCTTCCCGCATCCCGGAACTCCTGTAACGGCTATTATAAGCTTATTTTTAATTTTCTTTTTAAGCCCGATTAAAAAATTTTTATCCATTATTGCCTTCCAAAATTTAAAGGTTTCATTTCGGCCCAATTAGGGCCGGCCTTAATCTCGGCTAAAACGGGAACGGATAATTTAAAAGAGTTTTCCATTTCTCTTTTTATGATTTCGGCCCAATAGTAAACTTTATCTTCTTTTATTTCAAAAATAAGCTCGTCGTGAACTTGAGAGCATAATTTTATTTCTTCTTTCCCTTTTATAATTTCATAGATATTTATCATCGCCTTTTTTATTATGTCTCCGGATCCGCTCTGTATAGGCATATTAACCGCTATCCTTTCGGCAAAAGCTCTCAAAGCTCTGTTAGCGGAATATATGTCGGGCAGTTCTCTTCTACGCCCCAAAAAATTGGCGCAGTATCCGTTTTTTTTCGCAAATTCCACGGTTTTTAACGACCATTCTTTTACGCCTTTGTAATAATCGAAATATTCTTCTATATACTTGGCGGCTTCGTTCTGAGGGATGGAAAGTTCTCTTGAAAGGCCGTTTGCGCTTTGACCGTATATTACTCCGAAATTAACAGTTTTGGCTATTCTTCTCATGGAAGAATCTATTTCTTGAGGCCGCTTTGCAAATATGCGGCAAGCTGTTTTTATATGTATGTCTTCTCCTTTTTCAAAAGCCTCTTTCAATCTTTCGTCCAGGCTTTCGTGAGCCAGAACTCTCAGATCTATTTGAGAATAATCGGCGGAAACCAAAACAAATCCAGGAGAAGAAACAAAACAGGCTCTTATCATTTTTCCGTATTCCGTTTTTACCGGGATATTCTGCAGATTCGGATTGGAACTTGAAAGTCTTCCGGTAGATGTTCCCGTTTGGTCGAACTCGCTTCTTACTCTGCCTTCGAAAATTTTTTCCGACAGGACTTGAGTGAAAGAACTTCTAAGTTTTGATAATTCTCTGTATTTTATTATCAAATCTATCAAATCGCTGTACGGCCTTAAAGCGTAAAGAGCTTCTTCGGAAGTGCTGTATCCGGTTTTTGTTTTAAACATGCTTTTCTGCTTGTCGGTTAAAGGCAAATTAAGTTTTTCGTAAAGGAAAAAAGAAACCTGTTTCGGAGAATTTAAATTTATTTCTTCTTTGGATTTTTCCTTAAACTCCTTCAAAACGGAATTTATTTCCTTTTCCAGATAAGAATCGAGACGCGTCATTTTATTTTTATCTACCGCCATTCCGTTATTTTCCATTTCGCAAAGGCAAAATATGAAAGGTTTCTCCAATTGTTCGTAAATAGTACTAAGTTTTTTTTCTTCCAGCTTTTTTTTCAAATTATTAAAAATGTCTTTCAAGAAGCAAACCGGTTTTTTGTTTTCATTTGGGAAAAATTCTTTTATTATGCTATCCAATTGAGGTTTTCTTTGTCCGGCATTTGCCAAATAATAAGCTAATTTTATGTCTTCAAAATTATCCAAAGAAGAAATTTTAGACTCTTTCGCTATTTCTTTTGCCGCGTAAAGATATTTTACGGCTTTTGTTTTAAGTAAAGGAACGATATCTTTTAAATTTTCTATCTTGGCCGTTTTTTCCCCGTCGAAAATTTCCGTCCCGTCGCAGGAAAATTCCGGGATATCCCTATTTAGCATATCGGTAAAATTAATTTCCGGAAACTTATTGTTATCTATTTCTTCAAAAGAAAACAAATCTTCTTTTTTCTCCAAAGCATAAAGCTCTTTAAACTCCAATCTTTGAGCCCAAAAAGAAATTTTTTCCGTTTTTATGCCGCCAAATGCGAAATCTAAAATTTCCCCGCCGCAAGGCGCGGAAAAATCCAGTTTAACAAGTTCTTTCGACAATTTTACGGAATTCAAGCTGTTTTTGACTTTAAGAATATTTTTATCTTTTATATCTTCTTTTTCGCAGGCCTTAATAATTTCTTCCAAGGATCCGTATTCTTTCAAAAGCGCTGCGGCGGTCTTAGGTCCTATCCCCTGCGCTCCGGGAATATTATCGGAAGAATCTCCGGTAAGAGCCAAAAAGTCTTCCACCATATAAGAAGGCACTGAAAATTTCTTTAAAACCGCCTCTTCCGAAAAATAAACCGGGGAAGAAGCGTCCCAAACCAAAGCGCCTTTTGAGATCAAAGAATATATGTCCTTATCCTGAGAAACTATTATGGGTTTTAACCCTTCCTTCAAAGATTTCTCGGACAAAACCGCCATAATATCGTCCGCCTCAAATCCTTGAGCTTTTAAAGTTTTTATACCCAAATCTTCCAATAATAGCCAAGACAAGTTTATTTGATCTATCAAAGCTCTGTCGGTTTTGGGCCTATTGGCTTTATATAATGAATATTTTTCTTCTCTTTTGGTAGGTCCCGGAGAATCGTAGCATACCGCCAAATATTTTGGTTTTTTATCTCTTATTATTTTAAGCAAAAGACGAACAAATCCGTAAAGAGCTCCTACTTCTTCGCCTTTTGAGGTAAGCATTCTAGGCAAAGCAAAATAGTTCTTATATAAATAAGCGTGGGAATCTATTATGAAAAATTCTTTTTCCTGGGACATTTTTCGGCGCCCCTTTTAAATCGGGGCGCCAAGGCGATATTATAAAAGAGAATCCAAAACTTTTTTTAAATCTTCTTTACTTTGAAGACCTACGGTCTCTTTTACTACTTTTCCTCCCTTGAAGAAAAGAAGAGTGGGGATGGCGCTTACCGAATATTCTCCGGCTTTGGCGGGATTTTCGTCGGTATTAACCTTGCATATCTTGGCTTTCCCTTCGTACTCTTTGGCAAGTTCTTCTATGACGGGAGAAAGCATTCTGCAGGGGCCGCACCAAGGAGCCCAGAAATCCACCAGCACGGGAACGGAACTTTTAAGAACTTCCGCGTCGAAGTTTTCGTCTGTTAAGTGTATTTCGCTCATTTTATCCTCTCAGTTTAGGCCCGAAGGCCGATTAAAAAAACAAAGTTATTTTTTATTTTTTACGTAATAACTTATTTCTTTCCAAAGTTCTTCTATATCCACCGGTTTTGAAAAAAAAGCTTTGGCTCCGGCCAATAAAGCGGAAGCCCTGTCCGCGGGCTCGGTATATTTTGCGGAAATAAAAATAACGGGAACCGCGCTTAATCTTTTCGAAGATTTTACGGTTTTCATAAAATCCATTCCGTGCATATCGCCTAACTGCACGTCCAGAATTATTATATCGGGCACATAAGAAGCCAAAAGCTCGAAAGACTCTTTTGCGGAGGAGGAAACTTTTATTTCCGCATTTATATCTTTCTCTTTAAGGCTATCCTTTAGAGTTTCTATAAAATTTTTATCGTCGTCCACTATTAAAATTTTAAAATTCATTTTTTTCTCCTAAAATCCCATTGCCAGTCTTTCCACCAAAAGAGGCGGCATGCCTATTTTAGCCATAAGTTCTTGGACGGTTAAAACGTCGTATTTTACTCTTATAAGTTCGAATGTTTTTTTGGAAGTATCGTATATTCCGAAACTTGCCAAAGGATTTCCGTCTCTGGGCTGGCCGACAGAACCCGGATTTATAAAACATTTGGGAGAATTAAGAATTATCTTCTCCAAAGGTTTTATAAAATCGCTATAAACTCTTCCGTCTTCTTTAAGACAAAAATACATCGGCATATGGCTATGACCGACAAAACAAACCGTATTGTCTACGTATTTTATATTATCGAAAAATTGAGCCTCGCTTAACAGATACTCTTTTAAAGCGTTACGCGGAGCGCCGTGAACTACGGTAAAATCTTCGGTGTCTATTCTTTCCGGAAGAGAAGAAATCCAAGTAAGTGTTTCCGAGTCCAAATTTTTTGCCGAATATTCTATTGCCGCGGCGGCCGATTCGTTAAACCATTTAACTTCTATTTTACCGGCCAAAGCCGCGTCGTGATTACCCATAACTATATGAAGATTTTTAAGCTTTCTTATCTCCGATACGCATTCGGCGGGCTGAGGTCCGTAACCTATCAAATCTCCGCAAAAGATATAGCCGTCTATTTCCATTTTAGCCATTTGAGCAAGAACGCTTTTAAGCGCCTCGTAATTGGCATGTATATCGGAAAGAACGGCGTATTTCATCAAACGGCTCCCGCCGGCTGTTTTGAGGTAGTTAGATCTACGGCTTTTTTAAGATCTACCGAAATTATTTTGGAAACTCCTAACTCCTCCATGGTCACTCCGTACATAACATCGGCTATTTCCATTGTCCTTTTATTATGCGTTATTATTATGAACTGAGTATCCGAGGAGAATTCTTTTATCATTCTGGCAAATCTTTCGACATTACCCTCGTCCAAAGCCGCGTCGACTTCGTCCATTATGCAGAAAGGAGAAGGATTAACTTTAAAGAAGCTGAAAAGCAAAGCCAAAGCCGTCAAAGATTTTTCCCCTCCGGAAAGCTGCGAAATATTTATAAGTTTTTTGCCGGGAGGATGAGCCATTATTTCCACCCCGGTTTCCAAAAGATTATCGGGATCGGTAAGTATGAGATTGGCTTCTCCGCCGTTAAAAAGCACCGAATATATGTTTTTAAAGTACTCCTGAACCTTATCGAATGTTTTCTTAAAATTCTCTCTGGTAGTTTCGTTTATTCTCTGTATGGCGGAACGCAAATCAGATTTTGCTTTATTTAAATCCTCTATCTGACTTCTCATAGAATTATGCCTGTTTACCAGAGCGTCATATTCTTCTGGAGCCGTCATATTTACGGGGCCCATATTTTCTATTCTTTTTCTCAAAAACAAGACTCTTTCCATATCTATCTCGGCTTGAGAATAAGCTTCTTTAACATCGGCATATTTCACATTCCAATCGTTTTCAAGTTTTTTCTCGGAATCTTCGGCTCTTGTGACAAAAGTATTTATTTCAAGCTCTATGGCTTGTTTCTTTTCGGATAGGTCGTTTATTGCTTGTTTATGTTCTCTTATGGAATGAGAAAGTCTTTCCATCGAATTTTTTAATTCGAGTATTTTTTCCGCCAAAATATTTTGAGCTATTTCGGCTTCTTTTAGATTATTTCTTTCTTCCAAAACTTTTTCATTAAATTCTTCTATTTGTTTTTTAATGGATTCTATTTCGGTTTCAAGAGATTTTTTCTTTTCCGACAATGAGTTTTTATCGCTTTCAAGACGTGCCTTTGACAATTCCAGAGAAGATATCTTGTCTTCCAGATCTTTTTTTGCGTTTATATATCCTTCATAAGCGTTTTTTGCGTTTAATACCTTTTCGTTTGCGGAAAGTAGGTCTTTCGAAAGATTCTCTTTTAGATTTTTAACTTCCTGAACCGACTTTTTTAAAGCTTCGGATTTTTCTTTAAGATTGTTAAGTTCGTTTTTATGGGTTTCTATTTTTTCCAGAGCGCTTTTTTTACGGGCCTCGTTTTCGTTTTTTTGAGCCGTTATTTTCTCCGCGGCTTTCTCGTATACCGATAAATCCTCTTCTCTGGAAGATATTGAGTTTTCCAGCGCCGCTTTTTGAGCTTTAAGAGAAGAAATATTTTCGGACAAAGAATTTATTTCTTTTTCCGTTTCTTCTATTTGAGAATTTATAAGAGCGTAATCGGAAGAATTTTTTTCGATTTCCAAAGTACATTCTTCGATTTTCTTTTTTAGATCGTCTACCTGTCCCCAATAATTCTCATTTTGATTTATCTCCATCGCCCCGCCGCAAATCCAAAAAGGCCCCGATACGGAATCTTCTTTATAAGAAATTCCTCCCAAAAGATAATTCAAGAGATTTGCAGCCTTTTCGTGAGGTTTTATTATGTTTAAAACGGAATCGAAAGAAAGCTGAGGATTGGACTGAGGAACTTTATCTAATATTATAAATCTTGCTCTTCCTTTGCCTATGAATTTAAGTTTTTCGGCGCATTTTCTCGCCGCTTCTTCGTTATCGGCGACCAGAGAATCCAAAAACTTTCCCAAAGCGTCTTCTATGATAGGGGTTTTATCTTTGGGAAATTCTATCATCTGTCTCAAAGTTCCGTAAACTCCGGGAACCTTTTCGGAAATTATCACATTTGCGCCTATCCAATAAACGTCCTTTTCGGCTTGAGACATAGACGCTTGCAAAGAACTTTTAAGAGACGCGGATAGCGCCGTAAGCCTCAAATTATTTTCTTCTTTCTCTTTTTTCAAAGCCAAAAGATTTTCTTTTGCCGAAATCTTTTCCGAACGCAAAGACTCTTGAGAGGAAATAGTTTCGATCAAGGAGTTATTTTTTTCTTTTTCCGAGGAAAGCTGAGCCGAAATTTCTTCTTTTTTTAAGAGAGTTTCTTTCAAATCTCTTTCCAAAGAAGATTCTTCCCCGTTATAATGAGAAAGAGAAGCTTCCAATGCCGACAATAAGCTTGAAATTTTACTTTCTTGCTCCATAACGGAGAATGTGTCTTTTTCATATCTTTCGGAATTTATTTCGCTTTCTTTAAGAGAATTCTCCAAAAGCATATATTGATTTTTGGCTTCTTCGTATTCCAAAGCGAGTTTTTCGTTCGAAGATCCCAATTCGGCTAATTTTAAACGCAAGTTTTCGATTTGAGGAAGCATAGATATTTCAAACTGCGCATTTTTTTCTTCTTGTTTATTGATATCTTCTCTCTGTTTCAACTTTTCCTCTATCATATTCTTGCCGTTTATTATTCTATGCTCCAAAGAAGACAATGAAAATTTTACGGAAGAAATTTTTTCCAATAAATTTTTCTCTTCTTCGTTTTTCTCGGTAAGTTCTATGTTTAAAGCGGCATATTCGGCTTCCTGAGCCGTAACCGCCGAATTAATCTGGTTTATTTCTTCCAACAAAGGCGAAAGTTCGGCCTTCTTTTTATCGGTTTCGGCCAAATGGGAGCTTATTTCTTTGACTATCAAAGATATTTCCGCTTCTCTGAGTTCTTCTCTGTATTTCTGCTGTAATTTGGCTTTTTTAGCTTCGGCGTCGAGCTTTTTTATTTGTTCGTCTATTATCTGAAGAGAATTTTCCAATACGGCCAAATCCGCGTCCACTTTTTCCAATTTCTTAAGAGATTCTTCTCTTTTTGATTTATACTTGGATACTCCGGCCACTTCTTCGAAGAATTCTCTTCTGCCCAAAGCGTCGGAAGACAGCAACGCTTCTATTTCGCCTTGACTGATTATGGCGTATCCGTCGGATCCTATGCCGGTATCCAAAAACATATCCCTTATGTCTTTCAAGCGGCAAGGAGTTTTATTTATAAAATACTCGGATTCTTCGCTTCTATAAATTTTTCTCGTAACAGAAACTTCGTTAAAATCAAAATTTAATTTTCTTTCTTGATTATCGAAAGTCAAAGTTACTTCCGCCATGTTCAAAGGTTGTCTTTTTGTAGTTCCGGCAAAAATAACGTCAAGCATGGAAGGCATTCTCAAGGCTCTTCTGGACATTTCGCCTATGGACCATTTTATGGAATCTACCACATTGGATTTACCGCAGCCGTTTGGACCGACTATGGCCGTTATACCCGGATTTAAGTCCAATCTAACTTTATTGGCAAAAGATTTAAAACCGTAAATTTCAACCGATTTAAGATACATTTTAATCTCCGAATGTTAGAGTAATAATATTATTATAATTATATCAATTTACGCGGAAAATATCAGCAAGCAAAAAATACGGATGCATAGAAGTATTGATGCATAGAGGTATGGCAAAAAATATCGGAAGATTGAACGATTGGATGATTCGAAGAATAGCGAATAAGAAAAATTATGTTCTCAATAAAAAAATACATTATTATAACAATAAACTTATAGAAACCATGTTAACCCTCGGGGTTAACATGGGGTTAACATTCGGTCAGTAGGTTATGCCGTATGTCAAGCCGAAAGAACTTCCCGTATAGTTATAAGGCATATAAGCTTCAAATTTATTGTTTGAAGAAGCTTTTGTTATAGAGTAAAAAAGCCTTACATAAGCGACTTCGTTTATCATTTTTCTTAAGCTGACGGTAGCCGTACTGAAAGTATTTGTTTGTTTTTTACCGGCCATGTATTCGTTATTTTCGTCTCTGGGAGGGCGGGAGTCGTATGTTCTTTTGGAAGTACTTAAAGAACCGCCTATGGCCCATTTGCTGGTTATATTTAAATCCAAAGGAACTATAAAAGACATTTCTTTATAGCTGTAAGCGTTTCTAACGGGATACGGATTAGTATCGGTAGCCGATTTATACCTTATGAAATTTTGATTGGATTTATGTTTGGTATAAACAAGAGAAGGATAAAGTTCGAAAATCCAAAGTTTTTGCTTCATTCCTATGTCCAAAGAAGTATCGGTATCTTTCTGTTTGGTATTTCCGTAAACTCCGCTTAATTCTATTACTTTTTGCTTTTTATAATTTTGAGTAGTATAAGATATCCCGCCGAAAAATTTCATCCATGAAGGTCTGAGAGAATACTGAGTCATATTCTGATCGTATAATCCGCCCCCGACTTCGGCCGCCGCGCCCGGATTTTGAAACTCGTTAAGCAAGTCGGTATAATTTGGAAATTCTATCTTTCTCGAAAGTAAAGAAGCCGTGGCATATCCCTCTCTGTCTTTGTCGAAAGTATAGTCCAAAGAAAGTTGTCCGCCTTTATTATTGCTGTTATAAAGCCCGTTCTTCCAGGACTCATTGGTACCGCTTCTTCTGTATCCTTTTCCGAAATTAAAAGCCGGCCTGATTCTTAAGACCTCGCTTATATTGTATCTGTATTCCAGATTGAAAGAATGGTCCATAGTCCTTTCGGTAAACTGCTTGGTATCCTGAGGATTAAATCCCGGGCCCGAGTAATTAAATCCGTATAAAACGAAAATTCCGTGTTTTTCGGCCGGCGTAACAAGAAAGCCCGCCTTGGTATCTATAACGGAACCGGAAAATATGTTTCCGTTAGAAGGAAGATATCCGGCCTGCGTCAAACTCATATCGAAATAAGGAGTAAACACCTTTGAATTTTCCGGCGCGGCCGCATATATGTTTAAAACCGAAACAAGCAATATAAAGAAAGTCTTATTCATGATTTCTCCTTAAAAGTTTAAATGAAAATTCCATACCGGGTGGAAAACCAAAACGCCTTCCGGATATATGTTAAGGCCGACCTCGAACCATTTTCCGTACCAGCTTACTTTCGAAGTTATCACATTTTCGTTTAGTCCGTAATTAAGCTGCAAACTCCAATACTTATTGGTTTTCTTCAATGTCTCTATGCCTACTATAAGAAAATCGTCTTCAAATCCGGTGTCAAAACTATTTATTTTAACTCCCAAAAGTTCCGGCTCGCTTCCGGCGGCAAAACTTAATTTGGCATTAAGTCTGGAATGCTTATATCCGTAGAAAGTTCTTATTTTAGGAGTTACCGACGAGGCGAGTAAAAAACCGTAATAGTGTCCGTTAAATTTAGCGTCCGTTATATCGTCGCTCTGATTTGCGGCGACCTGCGCCAAAACCATATTTTGATATCCGCCGATAATATCTATCTGAGGAACTCCAGGGGCCCATCTTCCTTCTTTATGAAGGCTTAATTTCGCCGAACCGTTGGCATATCCCATAGGCAAAAGAGAAGGAAAAAGACCGGTCTGGATTCCGAAAGTTTTGCCCGGAGGCAAAGGAGAAGTGGCTTCCAAATCCTGCTGAAAATCGTAAAAGAAGGCGGCCGGATTTGCAACTATTTCCCCCACCATTTCCATTCCTTTAGATTCCCAGTCTATGGCAAAGGAAAAATTATACGGCAAGCATAAAAATAGAAACAGAATTATTTTTTTCATTTTCTTCCTCATTAATTTTTAAGATTATTTAAAGCGGGCAAAACTTTTTGAATTCCCGCCAGAGCCAAGTCGGGTATTATTACCAAATCTATATTCGAACTTCCGGTAAAATAATCCGTATTTTTTATGGAGCTTCTTACATTTGAAGTAATAAGAGCGGACCAACCTCCCGGCACGGCGGAAGAATCAAATTCTTTAAAATAAATTATGCTTTCTCCCGCGCTTTCTTTTAGAAGAGAGAATATGTCGTTTCCGGCATTTACGAAATCATTTTTTCCTCTTATCGAACCGCCGTTGGAAATCACATAATTTTCTCTGGCATACCATACCAAATTAGAGTTATCCAAGAAATTTCCACCTTTGGCGTATAAATCCGCATTGACTTGGTAAAGCAAATCCTGGCTTTCTCCGGTTTTTTCATAGTAATTGGTACAATAAGGAGTATGACAGGCCTGTACTTTGCTAAACCATGCTATATTTCCCGCATAAGCGGTATTATCCTTGTGATTTACTACTCCGTTTGCCGCACCTTTGAAATCATAGTTGATTATGTTAGATAAATCCTGGTAAGAGGCCAAAGTACCGGCTAACATAACATCTCTGTCTATAACTTCAAAATAATTTTCTCCGTTAGGTCCGGTTCCAGAAAAGACATAACCCAAAGCCGTTTCATTATTTACCAGTTCGTCTCTTACGGAATCGTATTTATAAGCTTCGGCATTGAAAAAAATAGAAGAATCGTTTGTCCTATTTGCAAAAACAAAAGTAGCCCAATTGGGATCTACGCTATTGGCATTAAAGAAAGAAGGCCATTCCGATATGCTTTGAGGAAGGTTTTTGTTAAAATTCATAGTAAAAACGGCCATATCGTATCTATTGGTTATGCCTTGCGCGCCGTTATAAGCGAATTCGCTGTAAGGAGTAGCTTTATAATTGTAAACAGGCCTTTTAACCAAATTTAAAAACTGCAAAGTATCCGGAGAAGGCCTGAGTAAACGCTGATCCACTCTTACAAGATTGCCGTGTATATCCTTCAATGTTCTGCCGGCTTCTATATCCGATTCTCTGCCTTTATAGGCAAAGTTTTTTACCATATTTTCCGTTTTTGAAGTTTGAGCGGCAAAATCTCTTATCTGCGCTCTTTCAAATTCTTTTCTGGCTATATCTTCAAATCTTGCTTTATCGCTAAGTCCCGGATCCCATTTGGCCAAACCTTCCATTTCCATTTTTTTATCCATCATCATTTTTCTGGAAGGTTTGTCTTTTTCCTTTATCGCTATATATTCCCCCTGCGATAAAGTAAATTCTTTGTCTCCTTTCAAAGGAGGAACCGCATAGGTCATCTTTACCGAACCGAAAAGGACCTGCAAATTCATTTTCCCTTCCATATCCGTTTCCAAAACAAGATCCGTTCCTCTTACAGCGCAAACGGCGGTAGGCGTTCTAAGTTCGTATTTCTCTTTTCTCATCAAATGAGGTATCCTCGCCTTGATTTTTCCGAAAACCAGGCCCAAGCGGGTTATCAAATCTTTTTTTTGTTCGACTTCCAAAGCCGTATTTTCTCTCATCCATACCGTAGATTTATTGCCGGTATCCAAAACGGCCATACCGTTAATTCCGGTCTTAACCGCGCCTCCTTCGGGGACAATGGTCGAATTTTGAGCGTCCTGCCAGTCGGCGTTTACGGAATCTCTGTATTTCACTTCGCCTTCCATTTTAAGTATTTTCACTTCCGCCGCAAAAACAGACGCGCAATAAAAAATAAAAGTCAAAAAAAGTATTTTTTTCATAAATTCTCCCTGCTTACCGCTTTTGAAATGATAATATAAAAAACCGCCCAAGTCAATGATAAATAGGTAACAAAAAACTAAAACAGCGGACCCAAGTAAAAATAAAATAATTTTTCGCCGTCTTTGGTCCTTACGGCATAATCAAAGCTTAAAACCATCTGAAAACTTTGAAGCACAAACGTTCTAAAATCTACTCCTATGCCGACGGAATTTTTAATATCCGACATTTTAAAAGAAGAAATTTCCCTCTTATAGTCCCAGCCGTAGGCATTGTCGGAAAATAATTTTAAATAAAAAGCCTTGAAATAGAAATCCGGGAAAAAATACCACATATGATAATCCATTTTACTTAAAAATATTCTCGCTTCCGCATTATAATTTAACACTCTGCTATTTTCGTTTTCGTTCCCGTATCTTCTATAGCCTCTAAGTCCGTTTATTCCGCCGAAATCAAAATTTTTTCTGTCTCTTCCGGAAGAAAAACCGCCGTAGAATCTGTTTATAAAAGGAGATTTTCTTGACAGAGGAAAATATTTTACATACTCTCCCTCCCAAACGTCGTACTTTTGATTTCCTCCCGCGGCTAAAAATCCTTTTTGAAAAGAAAGAGTTAATTTTGATCCGTATACGGCGGACAGGTAAAGTCCGTTTATGTCGTCCTTTATCCAAGACAATTGTAAAGCCCGGCTTTTATTCTTATCGTCGTATTTAAAAGGCAGAGAATATTTTTTTTCGTCGTCTTTTTGAATCAAATAAAATTCCGTTCTGCGGTACCTGTCGAAAGGATAAGACAAACCGGCCATGTTTCTGATATAAGATCTGTCATATTTATAATCTCCGTCTTTTATCGAACCGGCATAATATCTCGAATTCTGCAGAAAATAGGACGTCCTATTGCCCGAATAAAGATAAGATATGTCGGAATTCCAATAAGGCCATGCGGAATTATAGTTTATGAAAAAAGAAAGATTATGTCTGCCTAAAAAATCCGAAAACTTCGAATAATTGGCCAGAAAAAGTCCTCCCGGTGAAGAAAACATCATAGCCGGATAAAAAAGGTCCAAGGAAGCTTTGAATTTGTATTTTTTATCCTCCTTATTATTATCGGCTTCTCTTTTTTCGGTTTTCTCTTCTTTAGGCTCATAGTTTTTTATCTCGTTTTCATATTTGCCAAAGGAAGTATTTTCCAAGATATAAATATCGGTTCTGCCTTTTGAAAAATACGAGAAAAAAACTTTATTTTCATATGCGTACGGTGTAAATACTCCGCCCGCAGGTTTAAAAATAATTTCGGATTTTCTATCGGAAAGATTCAAAGAAAAGAGCGAAAAAAGGCCTTCATATTCGGCGTTAAAATAAATTTTTCCGTCTATATAAAAAGAGTCCCATACCGAACCGTCCATAGAAACCAATACTTCTCTATCTCCTCCTGGTTTTCTCAAAACCAATGTCCTCGCATAACCGTCTTTTTTTTCTTCTTCTTGAGAAAAAATCAATTCTTCTTGCGATATATACGAAGGAGAAGACTGGTCCTTTTCGTCGTTTGTAAGATTTTTTGCCGAATCCAATAAGGGCAGCCCTTTTTCAAAGTCAAAAGAAATTTCATATATGTCGTTAAAGGTATCTTTCATCCCTACAAAAGCTATCTTGTCTTGCAAAGGAGAAAAGACGAATTGTCTTGCCTGCAGAAATCCTTTCATTTCAAATTTTGAAAATTTATCTTTAGATATGTCGTAAAGGCAAAGATATTCTCTGTTATTCTTTACGCCCGAAAATATCAAATATCTCCCGTCGGGAGAAATATCCAAAGACCTTACCGGTTTTGTAAATCTGGCATAAGGAATGTTTTCCACTCCCATAAAAGAATAATCCAAAATCTTTTTTTCCCCTTTTATGTCTACTACTATTATCGGAGGATGGCCTTTTTGAGTGGATATATAAGATAAAATTTTAGACGTCTTATTATATACCGGGCTCAAATTAAAATCCGGTATGTCGTCTTTGGCGAAAGTAAGCCGGGCCTTTTCTGGAGGGTCCGACAATTCTTCTTTTTCTTTTTGCAATGAAAATTTTAAATACTGATATTCTCTAAATTTCGAATCGAATTCCCAAATATCCGTTCCTATCAAAGGCTGTAAAACCGAATTTATATCGTACCTATTTTTATAAAGCCGCATCATCATGGCCGGTTTGTCTTTTCCGTATTCTTGAGCCAAAAATCTTATCGCGGCCGCGCCCGTTTTATAAGCCAAAGTCGTTTGATGAGGCTTTAAATGCGAAAATCCGTGCAATTTATAGAGATGAGGCAAGTTTCCGTTTAAAACTGCGTCTCTTACATACATATCTTCTATCGCCAAATCTTGAGGCCTGGCCGCATATTCCGATATGCCTTCCATAAGCCAAAGAGGATAGACATATGTTTTTAGTATTCTCGCAGATTTCCAAAATCCGTCTATCATAATCGAAAATTGAACTTCGTGAGCAAATTCGTGGGTTATCACTTCCTCAAGCCAAGACTTAGAACCGTCCGACCAAACCATGAACCTATCTTTAAGCGGTTCCGTCAATCCCCCGACGCCGTCTGAAACTTGCGCCACGGTATTTTGAGCCATATGAAGAGAAGAAGCGTATAGGAAAAAAGGAATTCTTTTCTTAAGAGAAGGATTCAAATAATAAGATTGTTCTTTATATGCTTTTTCCAATACTTCGCAAACAAAATTAAGCCAAGGAGCGCTTTCTTCGTAATAATATATGTCAAAATGCGGCGTGCTTTTTATTTTCCAATCGAAATCTTTTATTATTACTCTGTTTTGCGCAAAAATAAAAGAATTAAAAACAAAGATTAAACATAAAAAAAAATTCTTCATTTTCCCCGCTTATTTTTTCTTAAAGGAAGAAGATATTTTTTTCTCCAGCCTAACCAAATTCTTTTTACCTTCTTCGTCGAGAAGACCCAGACTGTCGGATTCTTTCAAGGCGTTTAGAGCCGAAATATCGTCTTTTAAATTAACATAATCCTCATAAAGAATTCGAAGAGCTTCCGCTTTGTCGGGCAAATCGAAAACGCATTCCGAAGAAAAAGCATTCTGTAAGGATACCTCGCTTTCTCTCCACAGTTTTTGAAAATTTTTTATATATCCGTCGATATAGTCGGCCCTGCAGGAAGACTCTTTTGACATCTTTTTCATTTCGAAAATAGTTTCGGAATAATCTCGATTGAGTTTCCACTTAGTCAAAGCGATATTTTCTAACAATACGGGATCTCTCATACCTTCGTTTTTCAAATTTTCAAAAATCTCCAGAGCTTTTGCGTAATTTTGTTTAAGATAATATGTTTTACCCAGGATCAAATATGTTTTTTTATCCGAAGGATTATTGTTTAAGTATTTTTCAAATTCGCCGACGGCATAGTCGTAAAATCCCAAATGAGAATAAATATTTCCCAAATACAAGAATATATTTTTTTCCAGATACCCCTTTTCTCTGGCCGTCTCCAAATCGGCCGCGGCGTCCGCCCAATATGAAACTCCCATATCGTATTTTAGACGCCCTCTTTCGAAAAGAGATTTTATATCGTTTTGATTTTTTTCTATTTTCAAACTAAGCCGATTTAACTCGCGCAATCCTATTTCCGGAGGGATTTGTGTCTTTTCGGACAAACGATTTTTATAAAAAGCTACGGACAAAAAAATTATTAAAGCCGCCGAAATTAAAATCGACGGCTTTAATAAATTAAATTTCTCCTTGATCGCCGGCATTATCGTCGGCCTCGGTAAGAATCTGGCCCAATGTAAGCTTAGGAGCGCCTTTAAGATATTGCTGAACTTTCTTTCTGTCTTCCATTTCTTGATAGCGCTTCATAGAAAGTTTAAGTTCATAGCTTTGAGGATTTACTCCCACGACTACCGCGTTAACCTCTTCGTCTTTTTGAGGAACGCCGTCATATCCGTAATCTGTTTCGGGAATAAATCCGTATATGTCGGAAGCGACATGAACCTTAAGACCGCCTTCGGCCGGACCTATTACTTTTACTCTAAGACTGGTTTTAAAAGGAAATTTTCTTTTAAGAAGATCCAGAGGATTGGGCATAGTTTGCTTTATGCCGAATACCAATTTTTGATTTTCCTTATCGGCTTTTAATATCTTAACCTTTATTCTCTGTCCTCTTTTATAAGACTTCAAAGCTTCCTGAGGGTCCTTCCATGCCACATCTGATAAGTTGACAAAACCTTCCATTCCCTGATATCTTACAAAAAGACCGGTATCTATTATTTTCGAGACAACCACTCTCGTTACTTGTCCTTCCTTGGTCTGTCCCATTACTTCCTGTCTTCTGATCTTTTCGTCTTCTTCCAAAACCTGTCTTCTGGAAACTATAATTTTCCTGTTCTTGGCGTCCATATCGGTAACATAAAACTTAATCTTTGCGTTTACCGGCAAATAATGTTTGGGCGACCCGCCTAATTCGGATAAAGACAGAGGCATAAAACCTCTGAGCCCCGATACGTCCACAATGTATCCGCCTTTAACCTGTTCCAATATTTTTCCTTTTATTCTTTCTTTGGCGGCAAAAGCCTTTTCCAGCCATTGCCATGAAATTTTTTCTTTGGCTTTTCTATGAGAAAGCACTGCATTTCTGTTTTCGTCGCCTCGTTTCTCCAAAACGGCCATTACCTCTTCGCCGGGCTGAGGAAGTTTCCCGTCAAATTCCGCAACCGGAATTATCGCTTCCTTTTTCTCACCTATGTCGGCAAAAACATATTCTGAATTTACTTCTACGACCTTCACTTGTATTATTTCTCTCGAATAAAGCTTCTCGCTTACTTCTCCCTGCTGGGACAAAAGCTGCTCCATGGACATTTCTTGTTCTTGTCCCGTTTGTTCTTCGGGTTTGGCGTTTTTTTCTTCCATATCGTTCATACTTTCTCCTTAAAAAAATAACTAAAATTCATCCGCGGTTAAGCGAGAATATCTCTTGCATTATGCGGCCGCTCGCTTCTTCGTAGTTTTGCGAGTCTTCGGCGGCCAAATTAAAAGGTTTGCCGAACACAATAATTATTTTACCTAATTTTGAGAAGTTTTCGGTATTAAAAATTCTAACCGGCAATATTTTAGCTTTTGACTTTAAAGCCAAAAAGGCCGCCCCGCCCTTGGGGTCCACCTTTTTACCCGCGGCTCTGGTACCTTCGGGGAATATGGCCAAACATCCGCCTCCTTTCAAAACTTTCAAAGAATTTTTTATAGCCGACAAATCTCCCCCCGGAGCTTTTCTGTCTACAGGTATGGCCCCGAAATGAGAAAAAGCGGTTCCTAAAATTTTCGGAGAAAATAATTCTTTTTTGGCCAATATATGAGCTTTTCTTTTAAGAGACAGAAAAGACATGAGAACCGGAGGGTCGGCATTGGAGTTATGATTGCATGCGGCCAATAAAGGACCTTCTTTTGGGATATTTTCCAAACCCAAAACTTCTATCCTGTAAAAAATTCTGAAAAAAATTCTAAGTATTAAAAGAACGGCGAATCTCATTTCCCTTCCGTAACGGAAAAAAAAGCTTTAAGCATAACAGAACAAACTTCTTCTCTTGTCATATTTGTAGAATCTATATAAACCGCGTCTCGAGCTTTTTTAAGAGGATTATGAGCTCTTTTCGAATCCTGTTCGTCTCTGGATATTATCATAGCCAGTATTTCTTCGTAGTCGGCTTTTAGCCCGGCTTTATTAAGCTGATAAACCCGTCTTTTTGCTCTCGCTTGAGCGGAAGCGTCCAAATAAAATTTTAAAGGCGCGTCGGGAAAAACATTCGTTCCTATGTCTCTGCCTTCCATTACTATGCCGCCCGCGGAGCCTATTTCTCTTTGTTTTTTTACCAAGAACTCTCTGACCGAAAAAAGCCTTGCCACCGAACTTGTGGCTTTTCCTATTTTTTCGTCCGTCAATTCCGAATCCAAAGGCCGTCCGTCCAAATATAAAACCGGCTCGGGACCGCCCGAGGATTTAAACTCCCAAAACGAAGAAGACGCAAGTTTTAAAAGTTCGCTTTCATTATCGGGAGAAATACCTTTTTCCAAAGCTTTAAAGGCCAAAGCCCTGTACATTTTTCCGCTGCTTATAAATTTATAATTTATTTTGGAAGCAAAATCTTTGCCGACGCTCGATTTGCCGACTCCGGCCGGGCCGTCTATGGCGATTACTATTTTAGAACTCATTTCGCCGCCGATAATGTTTTGGGGATATTATCCGCGTTTTCAATCCCGAGTTTTCTTAGCGGCCTTACCCATTTTGTAAAATTGGAAGGTCTGAGAGAATATTCGTGAACCAAACGAACCACTTCCGAAACGGGTTTATAAGTTTCCCAGTTTATTCTTAAAACCCTGACTCCGGCGTCTTCCATTTCTTCTATGAATTGATAGTAATTTTCCTGCAGGCTCTTAAGATATTCCGGAGAAATGGTTCTTTCCATTTCTCTTCCTCTCATCTTTATTCTGGAAATGGCGGTTTCGACGCTGCAGTCTAAAAAAATCATAAGCTGAGGAAAAACCAGTTCTCTTAAAACCATATTGTCGAATAAATCCAAATAAGTATTGTAATCCAAATCGCTTATAAGCTTGTCGGGATGCTGATTGAGCATTCTGGCAAAAATCGTGTCTTCCCATATGGTTCTATCTTGAACCACTCCTCTTATCTTTCCCAAACTTATCCTCGAAACAAATTCTCTGTGCTGGCGAAACCTATGATTTAACAGCCATACCTGCATTATCGTCCCGTATTTTTTCATATCAGCATAAAATTTTGCCAAATACGGATTGCCGCCGACCTCTTCCAAAACCGGTTCGAAATTAAGAGCTTTCGCAAGTTCCATTGTCAAAGTAGATTTCCCAACGCCTATTATTCCGGCTATGCCTATGTATCCTTCGGCAAACATAAATCCTCCGCGCCAAAAAGCGCCAGCTATAAATTTTAAAAATCAGAGATTTAAACGCTCTTTCGGAATTTTAACTTTCAAAAGGGCTTAAAATAATTTAACAAAATTTTTGAAACTTAAAAAAGAACTTTATTTCTTGGTATCTATGTCCTGTTCTACGCCTTTTATCGCCAAAAGCACGTCGTCGGGATTACTGGCCGCGCTTACGACATCTTCGAGCTTGGCCATACCTTGTTTATATATGTTTACCAAAGACTGATTAAAAGTCTGCATGCCGTAATATGCGCCTTTGGATATGGCCTGCGCTACGGCGTCCATATTGTTTTCCGCTATCATTTTCTTTATATGCGGAGTATTTATCATTATTTCGACCGCGGGAAGACGGCCGCCCTTAGAAGAAAGTATCAATCTTTGAGAAATTATTCCTCTTAAAGTTTCCGACAGCTGCATTCTGACTTGAGTCTGCTGATGAGGAGGATAAAGATCTATTATTCTGGATATGGTCTGAACGGCGTTCAAAGTATGCATCGTGGCAAAAACCAAATGTCCGGTTTCGGCCGCTGTAATGGCGGCTTTTGTAGTTTCCAAATCTCTCATTTCGCCTACCATAATTACGTCGGGATCCTGGCGCATGGCGCCTCTTAAGGCGTCGACAAAACCGTTGGTATCGAAACCTATTTCTCTTTGGCTTATTACGCTTTTTTTATCTTCAAAAGTGAATTCTACCGGATCTTCTATGGTTATTATGTGCGATTGCCAGCTTTGATTTAGATATTCTATCATCGCGGCCAATGTGGAAGATTTTCCCGAACCGGTAATACCCGTGACAAGTATTAATCCTCTTTCGTTCAAAAGAAGTTTTTTTATGGACTCCGCCGGAAGTTTTAGATCCGAAAAATTGGGTATTTTGAAAGGTATATGCCTTATGGCTATGGCCGGACGGCCTTTTTGAGTAAAATAGTTTAATCTAAATCTGCCCAAATCCTTTACTTCGTGAGAAAAATCGACTTCCTTATTTTCTTTTAAAATCGATTTATGTCTCTCGGTTAAAAGAGGTTCCGCCAAAGCGGCCACCTCGGAAGATGTCATAACGGAAGAGTTTATCGCCGTAAGTTCTCCGTCTAGCCTTAAATATACCGGGCCGTCGCCTCTGACATGCAGATCGCTGGCATTATTCTTTATCATCAATCTTAAAAGCAAATCCAATGTTATTGCCATATTTAATCCAATATTCTCGGTTTTCTAAGATTTTTGTTCCTGTACGAGTTATAAGATACGGCCGCAGGTTCCGGTTTTCTTAATATTCCGGTCCTAATAGGACGCGAATGAACCGAAGAAAAAGGCAAAGACGAAAATCCGGTAGCTATGACCGTAACCGCAAAAATCCCGTCTTTTTCTTCCTCCTTCGTATCCAAATAAACTCGTCCGAATTTTATTTTTACATTGTCGTTGCTTATCGCTTTTCTCACATATCCGGCGGTTTCCTCAAATTCTAAAAGTTTAAAATCGCTTTTTTCGGCGCTCATATGAACTATAAGTCCGGTTGCGTCTTCTATATTCGAATTTTCAAGAAGAGGAGATCTTAAAGCCTCTTCCACCGCTTTTATATGTCTTTGTTCGCCGGATTTCCTTCCTATTCCTATTAAAGCGTTTCCGGAGTTTTTCATTATGGACTTTATGTCTTGGAAATCTACGTTCATTTCTCCCGGAACATATATTACGTCGGTTATTCCCTTTATGGCATATTTGAGAACATTATTCGGACCGGCAAAAGCGTCGTCTATACTGGCTTCGGGCGGAAAGCATTCGGAAATTTTGGAATTGGGAACTACTATCATAGAGTCGGTATATTTTTTCATTTCCTCTATTCCGGCTTCGGCCACTTCCATCTTGGCTTTCCCTTCATAAGCAAAAGGTTTTGTAACTACTCCGACTATCAATATGTCTTTGTTTTTTTCTCTGGCTATTCTCGCCACCTCTGGCGCGGCTCCCGTTCCCGTTCCGCCGCCCATTCCGGCGGTTATGAAAATCATATCGGCGTCGCAAACCATCTGAGCTATGTCTTCGGCCGATTCCTGAGCGGCTGCCTTTCCTTTCTCGGGATCGCCGCCCACTCCCAACCCTTTGGTTATTTTTTCGCCTATGGTAAATTTTATCGGAGCTCTATTTTTGGTAAGAGCCTGTATGTCCGTATTTACGGCTATAAATTCTATATTTTTTATTTTTTCGCTCGCCATAAAGCTTACGGCATTACCGCCCCCGCCGCCTACGCCTATGACTTTTATTTTAGCTTCGTTCTCTATCATAATCACCTCAAAAGTTCTTTAACCACAGAAATCCATCTTTTAATCGGACCGTATTTTTTCTTTGCAGGCTCAAATTCGTTCTTATCTCTTATCAAAATAGGATAAGACGCGCAGGCTATGGCGGAAAAATATTTCTGATGATGAGCGGATTCGTCTTCTACTATAAAAAGTTCCGGATTTAATGTTCCCAGCCTTGTCTCGTTTATTCCAAAAAATCTCGTTACGGCTTCGGGCATTCCTTTAAGCAAAGCTCCGCCGCCGGTAATTACCGCATTATTTATATATGCCAGAGGAGGTTCTTCCGTCGGCGTCTGCTGAGTTTCAAACTCCGCCTTAACGGCTTGAAGCATATCTTCAAGTCCCGGCAATATTATGTCTTTAAGTTCGGCTATATGAACTCTTTTTTTTCTTATATCGTCCATAGCCGTCACTTCCGCGGTTTCCGGAAACTGTTGATCTTTGACCGCCGCAGAAAGAGCAAAGCCGTATTTTTCCTTTAGCGTTCTTGCGGAAGCGGAAGATATTGTGAAGTGATTGGATATGTCGAAAGTTATTGAATCCATTCCTATGGGCAATTCCTTTGAAAAAAATATTTTCCCTTTTTTATATGCGGCCAAAGAAGTCGTTTCCGCTCCGAAATCTATCAATAAAGTTCCTATCTTCTTTTCTTCTTCGCTTAGAATCATTTCTCCGAGCGGATATAAATGATATATGGTTTCATTATGAGGAAATCCGGATAAAGCCACGACATGACTTATATTGTTTATGTCGCAAACGGAAGTATGAATTATATGCGCTTTTACGCCCAATGGGGTACCTTCGTGTCCTATGGGATTTTCATAGCCGGTTTTTTTATTTATTGAAAACTCTTGGGGAATTACGTGTATTATTTCTCTGTCTTCTTTTATATGCAAAGCTTTTGCGTTTTCTATTACGTTATAAACGTCTTCTATATTTATCTCTTTGTCGGTTCTTATTATATTGCATATTCCTTCGTTATTTACGGACTGAACAGACTCTCCTCTTATTCCCACATTTATTTCATGCATATTCCCGGGAGCTATTTTTTCCTCTATTTCTTCCATAACGGAAGCTACCGCATCGGAAACTTTTTTTATATCCATCACTATGCCTCTTTCGAGACCTTTTGGCAATTCTATCGATGCGGCGGCTTTTATTTTTATCCTTCCGCCCCCGTCTTCGCAAACGGCCGCGGCGCTTACCGAACGGCTTCCCATATCCAAACCTACCAAATAATTTTCTTTAGCCATATATTCTCCGCGAAAAGCAGAAAAAAGATTTTAAAAAAAAGGAAATCACGTCACCTCATGTCAAAATAGGCTCAAAAGCTTATTTAAGGAATATTTTATATTAAAAAATAAAAAATAACAAATAAGTAAGCGAGATAAGAATAATGTAAAAAATATGAAGTCGTAAAGACAGAGGATCTGTCGATCGGATGATTAATTGGATTTTCTTTGTGAAATTATAATTTTACCGTTTTCAAAAAATCTCAAGTCGGCTTTGTAAGGACCTTCGCTCTTATTTTTCAAATCTTCAAAAACCGTTTTAAGCTTCTTCAATTTCTCTTGCGTAAATTCATATCCGCCCCAATCGGCCACGCTGCCGTCGGAAAATTCGACCCTGGGGCTCGAGTTCGCGCCTTCGTAGAAAAGCGTCTTCACGTAGAATCCTTCATTCTCGGATATTTTTTTTATATCTTCGACAAAAGCCGCAAAAGAGGCGTCGAATCGGCAATCTTTTTTGCAGGATACTTCCAAAAAATCTCCTTTCTCATAAGGATTTTCCGCCACGCGGCCGGATCTTAGAATAAAAGAATACTCTGATTCTTTTATCTTGGCGCAAGGTTTTTCTTCTTTTCCTTTTATGGATAAAGTTCCGGTTAATGGATTATGTTTTATTTCCAATCCTCCTATGAAAGGTTTCTCTTTTAAAAAGTATTCCCTTATATTTTTTTCCAAAGAAGAAGAGTATTTCATACCCGCCAAACCGGAAAAAGTCTTTTTAATCTCGGCATCCAAAAAATTATTGCCCAGGTCGGCCTTAACGGAACTTATATTTTCTTTTGAAAAATTTACGGTTTTTGAAAAACTTTTTTTAACCGAGCCGTAAAAAGAAGGAGCTGCGGCCGAAATGCCGGCAAAAATAAGAATAAGAATCGCCTTTACCGCCATTTCTTTTTTCTTTTTAAATCTCAGTTTTGGTTTATATTTTCTTCTTGTCATAAAAACTTTGCCTTATATTTAGGATTAATTATATATTTTTTTGACATAAAATTTTAAATTGTATATAATTTATTAGTCCCGAGTAGGGAATACGTTTGCGCCCGTAGCTCAGGGGTAGAGCATCCGCCTTTTAAGCGGGTGGCCGCGCGTTCAAATCGCGCCGGGCGCATAACGCGGGGGATCTTCGAAGATGAATAAAAAAGGATTTACTCTCATAGAACTGCTGGTAGTCGTTTTAATAATAAGCATACTTGCGGCCGTCGGCATACCTCAATATTTTAAAGTAGTAGAAAAAGCAAGAGTATCCGAAGCAAAAAGCATGTTTACAAATATCAAAGCTTCGCAGGAAAGATTTTTGGCGAAAGGCGGAACATATACTAATAATTTCGGAGATCTGGACATAATACTAAAAGACTTTGCGGGAAACGATTGTTCTCAAATAGCGCCTTGTCAAATGAAATATTTCACATTTACTTTAACGGCTAACGGAGCGGTAGATTTTTCGATAATAGCGACAAGAAACGACGGTTCTCCGGCAAGATACGGCGCATATAATATAGTTTATAACGGTCCGGTCGGAGATATATTCGGAAGCGATCCGATAATAGACGAGGAACTTTTAAATTGATTTTTGCAATTGACAAATTATAAATAATATTTGTATATTAAATTAATACACTAAAGGGAAGGAGGAATACTTAAATGAAAAATAATAAGAGAGGTTTTACTCTTATTGAATTGCTCGTGGTCGTTCTTATCATAGGGATACTTGCGGCCGTGGGCATACCTCAATACTTCAAAGTAGTAGAAAAGTCGAGAGTTTCGGAAGCTCAAAATATGTTTACCAATATCAGAGCCGCTCAGGAAAGAGCTCTGGCGAGGCTCGGAGCTTATACCAACAATTTCGGACAGTTGGATATAATTCTTAAAGATGCGACGGGAACGGACTGCACCACAACCGCCGCCTGTACGATGAAATATTACGGTTTTACTTTGGCCGCAAACGGTTCGACCAGCTTTACG
>JAAYVI010000120.1 GCA_012517235.1 Elusimicrobiota bacterium
AGAACCGAAATAGTAAAAAAAATATGGGCTTATATAAAGAAGAACGGTCTTCAGGACAAGAAAAACAAGAGAATGATCAATGCCGACGAAAAGCTTTCCAAGTTTTTCGGAAAAAAGCAGATCAGCATGTTTGATCTTGCCAAACTCATCAGCAAACACGTAAAATAATTTCCCTTCAACAAGGAACAAAACGCCCCGAGAAATCGGGGCGTTTTCATTTTGTAAAAGCGCTTTTCAAAAAACGAATAGTTTTTACCAATCATCTATTCCTCCATTCCTCTAATCATCTAATCTTCCATATGCTCGCTTGCTATTTTCGCCTCTAAAAAGCCGCTATATTTTTGTTAACCTCGAGGGTTAACAAGGGTATGTTTGCCGAAATCTTTAATAAATTGTAAAATCGGATTATGGATTCGGCTATCAAAGACATACTTCTTCTTACCGACGATTTGATATTTATAGATAAAGTAAGAAATATTTTGGATTCGAGATATTATAAACTTACCGTATCGTCTTCTTTGCCGGACGATTTTTTTTCCGTCGAAAAAAATTCTTATTCTTTATTTATAGTAGACATACTTTCAAAAAGCTTCAATCCCATTCAAACAATAGAAAAAATAAAAAATCATAAACCGGCAGGGGAAACAAGAATACTGGTAGCTTCTCAAAACAGAAAGATAGAAAATATAGTCGGACCTACTCCCAGGGTCGGCGGATATCTTTCAAAACCCGTGGATTTTGACGAGTTAAAAAAAAGCGTTTCATCTTATGTTTTAGAAAATAAAAAAATACTTATCGTCGACGACGATAGGGAATTTTCGGAATTGATTAAAATGTTTTTGGACGCCCAAGGTTACGAAGCCTATGTGGAAAATAATCCTTTGAAGGCCAAAGAAGCGGTGAAAAATATTCAGCCGGCTCTTTTGTTTTTGGATATAATGATGCCCGGCAAAGACGGTTTCGAGGTAATGCAGGAATTACAGGAAGAAAGAAAAACCGCTTCCGTTCCGATAATAATAATTACGGCTTTGAAGTTTGATTCCTATCAGGATAAAGGTATGCTTACAGGTTTTCCCGAAATGATTTATAAGGAATTGGACGAAAAGTTTCTTTTGGAGCAGATAGAAAAAAAAATAAACGACAGCGAGGACGGCGGTTTGTCGTCCTATAAAGTCAAACCGAGAGTTCTTTTGGCCGACGATCAAACGGAATTGCTAATGCTCGTAAAAGAAACGGTGGAAAATGCGGGTTTCGAAGTTTTTATAGCGTCAGACGGCGAAGAGGCGGTAAGAACCGTATACGAAACAAACCCCGATATAATAATAATGGATTATAATATGCCCGTTAAGGACGGACTTACGGCCGCGGCTGAACTTAAAGATAATCCTCTTTTTGCGCATATCCCCATAGTAATAGTTACCGCTTTCGGCGAAAAACAGGCGAAACTAAGAGGGCTTTCCATGGGTATAGACGATTATTTGATAAAACCCGTGGATACCGACGAACTCGTAGCCAGAATAAAAATGGTACTTAAAAGAAACAAGCAGGTCCTGGATACCAATCCTCTTTCAAAACTGCCGGGCAATCCTTCGATACAGGCAAGAATAGAAAGAGCTTTGAGCGAAAAGAAAAAGTTTGCGGTGCTTTATATAGACTTAAATAATTTCAAAGCTTATAACGATGTTTACGGTTTTGAAGCGGGAGACAGGGTTATAAAGGCCACCGCCAATCTTTTGGTTAAAATAGCCATGCCCAATGAAAACTCCGGCGATTTTATAGGCCACATAGGCGGCGACGATTTCATAATGATTACTTCTTTTGAAAGAGCCGAAGAGATTTCGGCAAAAATAACCAAATCTTTCGACGAGATATCTCCTTCTTTTTACAAAAAAGAAGACGCTCAAAAAGGATATATAACCGCCTATGACAGGCAGAATAATTTAAGAAAATTCCCTCTTTTGGCCATATCGGTGGCCATAGTTCATAATAATTTACGCGAATTGACTTCCTACGCTCAGATAAGCAATATAGGCAGCGAACTTAAGAAAGCCGCCAAAGCTTTTGAAAAAAGCGCCTATGTAATGGATAAAAGAAAGAATTGATTATATTTCTATAACTTCCGGCTTGGTGTTTACGGGGGGATAGTAAACCGCCGGCTGTATTTGAGTTTGGCCCCAGTCGGACGGAGTGTAAACGGCGGGTCTTATTCCGTTCTGTTTCTCTCTTTCAAATCTTACCCCCTGCTTAATCGCTTCGTTTAAAGCCTTTTCGAAATCGCTTTGAGGTATAAGTGCCTGGAAAACGAAAGATTTTGTCACATCTTCGCCTCTGCCCTCGTCCTGACCGACTTTATGAGCGGTTCCTGGCTGGTATATGGGGCTATTGGGATTTCTCGGATCCGCTTCCGGCGTTTCCGACACATAGCTGTTATACATATAATCCGTGCCGCCTCTTGATAAAACTCCTTCTATTTTCATAGTTTCGTTATTGAATACCGGGCTGCCGGAATTTCCTTTAAAAGTGTCTAAATCGGTTATGAAAAATTCTGTTTTTACTTCTCTTACTTTGGCATTATTTGCTATTTTCACCGGAAGTCCGGAAGGATATCCTATTACGAAAACTTTCGTATTTTTCTTTATATCGTCTTTTCGGTTTACGGGTAAAGGAGTTCTGTTTACTTGTCTGTCTGTTTTTATTATGGCATAGTCCGCGCCGTTAGGGTCGTATTTTTGAGATACCACGCTTTTGCAGGAATAGATATCTTGGCTTTTAAGAAATTCCGGATATCTGCCCGCAGATTCTATTCTATAATCGAAAGCTATCTTTATTTTTTCGCATGGTACCTGGCTTAAACAATGGGCGGATGTCAATATGAGATCTTTGCCTACGAGGGCCGCGGAGCAAAAAGATACCGCGGGCTGATCCGAGAACGCTTCGTTTTCGTTTAAATTAAATTTTTCTTTAAGTGTTACCGGCCTTATCTGATGAAAACCGTTTCCCAAATCCGAAAGATCTTTGCTTCTAAATAATGCTGCGGTAGAGGAAGCGAGTTTTTTGCTTATTTCGTCTGTTTGATAAAATTCCGCTCTGTCGTCATTGCCGTAAATAGCAACCGGCATATATCCCGCTATGCTGCGAGCCGGGTTTTCTGCGTATAAATTTACGGAAAAAAGGAGGATAGGCATTAGTAAAGTTATTTTATTTTTCATATATCCTCCTCGCATATGTTTTAACATCAATATCTTGATTTGTCAATATTAATAAGGCCCTTTCGTCAATGGGACTAAAGACCTAAATAGACGTATAGAGGCATGGAGGCGTAGATGTGTGGACGTATAGATGCGTAGAAGTATGGCAAAAAGATATTAGAAGATCGGACGATTAGAAGAATAGACGATTGGCAAAAAAATAAAATTTTATTTTCCTAAAAGGCATTTTTGCTAAAATATTACGATGAAATTGATATATTCCCCTCTTTATACGATAGAAGTCGCCCACAAATTTAAAACCGAAAAATTTGAAAAAACCTGCGCGCTTTTAATTAAAAATAAAATAATAAAAGAAGAAAAGATAATAGAGCCGGAAATGCCCAGAGAAGAAGATTTGCTTTTGGCGCATTCTTCAAAATGGGTTAAAAAGATTTTGGATATGAAAATAAATCCCGCCGACGAATTAACCGCGGAAATGCCCATAAATAAGGAAGTAATATTCGCTCATCTGCTTCATTGCGGAGGAACGTGTAAAGCCGCCGAAATAGCCTCAAAAGAAGGTTTTGGTCTTCATTGCGGCGGAGGAGCTCATCACGCTCATAAAAATTACGGCGCCGGATTTTGCCTTATAAACGATTTGGCCGTAGCGTCAAAAAAACTTTTAAAGGAAAATCCGGCTTTGAAAATATTAATAGCGGATTTGGACGTTCATCAGGGCGACGGTACCGCGGAAATACTTTCCAAAGAAAAAAATATATTTACATTTTCGGCTCATTCCAAAAACATATATCCGGAAAAAAAAGCCAAAAGCTCTCTTGATTTGGAGTTTGAACCTAAAACAAAAGGAACCGAGTATAACGAAGCGGTTTATAAAAATCTTTGTTCGGTCTTCGAGTTTTTTAAGCCCAATGTCGTTTTTTATAATGCCGGCGCCGACGTATATGAAAAAGATACCTTAGGCGATTTAAGTCTTTCTTTCTCGGACATAGAAAAAAGAGATCAAATGGTTTTTGAGCTTATAAAAAAACACTCCGCAAAAGCGGTAGTTACTTTAAGCGGCGGATATGCGCAAGATATAAAAGATACGGTTAAGATACATTATAATACGATAAAAAAAGCTATTGAAGTGTTAAAAGAAATTTAAAATATCACGATAGCGGCTGCAGCGACGCCTAAAATTCCCAGAGCGAATGGCCAGTCTCTTTTAAGCCAATTTTTATCTTCACCAGAATCTTTTTCAAAAACCTGAGTGCTTTTGACTATGTCAAACTCTTTATCCGATTCTTCCTTTGTTTTCTTTTCCAAATCCCTGTAATTTTCCTCGGTATAAGAAGTCAGAGTTTTAAAGCCGGACGGTTTTGAAGAGTTTGACTGTATATCGGCCGAAATCTTAAATTCTTCTTCTTTTATTATTTCTTTGGCGCAGCCGCAAAGCAGAAAAAATGAAATTATAAATAAATTTTTTTTTCCCATAAGGCTATTATAGATAATTTTCCGCTTTTTTATAAAATAACAAAATTTTGATTTTGAGTTTTTTTTTGTTAGAATAAAAAAATACAGGGGAGCTCCGAATGGTCGGGGCTGAGATGACGGGTTCGCCCGCCGTACCCTTATAACCTGAACCGGATAATGCCGGCGGAGGGAGAATGAAAACCTGCCAGTTTAAAATCAAAAATAATATTTCAAATAGCGGAGTTTTTATTTTGCCTTCCTGTAAAGGAGAATCAAATGGAAATTCCGCAAATAGAGTTAAAACAAATATCTCAAAAAGAAGAATTGCCTTTTTACGAGCTGGAAAAGGATCTTAGAACGGGCAAAGCCGTTATTTTAAAAAATTCTTTAAGAAAAATTCATCCCGTAGCGGTGGGAAAAAGATTGAGATGTAAAATAAACGTAAATTTGGGCGTTTCGGGCGAAAGAATAAATTTAAAAAAAGAGATAAAAAAATTAAAAGCCGCATTAGAGTACGGAGCCGATACTTTAATGGATTTGTCGCTCGGCCGTAGGGCCGGCGAAATAAGAAAAGCTCTTATTAAGGAATGTTTTGTTCCTTTCGGTACGGTTCCGATATATTCTATTACCCAAGAAAAAACCGCCGGTCTTTCCAGGTCAAAAATATTGGATGAAATAGAAAGACAGGCTCTTGAAGGCGTAGATTTTATGACATTGCACTGCGGACTTAGAAAGAAGCATTTGGAATATGCGCGTAGAAGAATATGCCCAATAGTTTCCAGAGGCGGAGCGATTATCGCGGAGCATATAAGTAAAACGGGACGCGAAAATCCTTTTTACGAATATTTTGAAGACATATTGAAGATAGTTAAAAAATATTCGATTACCGTAAGTTTGGGCGACGGATTACGTCCGGGGGCATGCGCGGATGCTAACGATAAGGCTCAGTACTCGGAACTTTACGAATTAGGCAAATTAAGAAAAAAATGTTTAGATTACGGTGTATTTGCGATGATAGAAGGACCGGGTCATGTGCCGATTAATCTTATAGAAGAGAATGTAAAAAAAGCCGAAGAAATATGCGACGGGGCTCCTCTTTATTTTTTAGGCCCGCTTACTACCGATAGAGCCGCCGGAAGAGATCATATATCGGCCGCCATAGGGGCATCTTTGGCCGGTTTTCACGGAGTATCTCTTCTTTGCGCCGTTACTCCTTCCGAACATTTGGGTATACCGGATATAAACGACATAAAAGAGGCGGCGGCTGTTTTTAAAATTGCGGCCGAAAGCGTTAACTTGGCAAAAGGATTTAATTCGGAAAGAGAAAAAAACAAAGAAATATCCGAGGCGAGAAAAAGCTTTGATTGGGAAAAACAATTTTCTCTGGCTCTGGACGGTAAAACCGCCAAAAGAAAATATAAGCTTTTAAATAAGAACAAAGATAAATTTTGTTCTATGTGCGGAAAGGATTTCTGCGCAATGAGAAAATTTTCCGAATGCGCGGGGGTAAAATGAAATCCGCGCCAGTAGCGCTTAGCATAGCCGGTTCCGATACTTGCGGCGGGGCGGGAATACAGGCCGACATAAAAGTGTTTGAGGAATTTAAAGTTTACGGCACTTGCGTTATAGCCGGGCTTACGGCGCAAAATACGCGTCAAGTAAAAGGCTTTCTTAAAATTCCAAAATATTTTTTTAGTCTTCAGCTTGAAACTCTTTTAAGCGACATAGTCCCGTCCGCTTTCAAAACCGGAATGATAGGAGAATATTTTATGCCTAAAACTCTGGCATTTTTTATAAAAAAATATCGGCTTAAAAATTTTGTTTTGGATCCCGTTATCGTTTCCAAATCCGGCGCTTGCTTATGTTCGGAAAAAACGAGGCGCGAATCTGAAAAATATTTATATCCTTTGAGCGATATTATAACTCCAAATATACCCGAAGCCGAAATAATAAGCAAAATTAAGATAAGAACGGAAGAAGACATAATCTTTGCTTGTGAAAAAATATCTCAAAAAGGCCCGAAATCGGTTTTATTAAAAGGCGGTCACGGAAAAGGATCCGTTTTAAGAGATTATTATTGGGAAAAAGGAAATATCAAAGTATTTTCAAGAAAAAGAATAAATACCAAAAATACTCACGGTACCGGATGTTCCCTTTCCGCGGCGATAACCGCTCTTTTGGCGAGCGGATTGGAAAGAAAAGAAGCCGTTAAAAGAGCTTTGGAATATGCGGAAGGCGCCATAAAAAATTCTTTCGGCTTAGGGAAAGGATGGGGGCCTTTAAATCATTTTTTTTACAGATAAAATGAAATTTGAAAAAAATATAAAAAACGGCCTTTATTTGATAAGCGACGAAAATCTTTTGAAAAGAAAAGATTTTATTCTCTCGGTCAAAAAAGCGTTAGCGTCCGGAATAAAAATAATACAAATTAGAGAAAAGAAAAGTTCGCTTAAAGATCGAATGACTTTATGTTGCGAGGTTGCCAAGCTGGTAAAACTTTATAAGGCCGAACTTATAATAAACGACGACCCTTTTTTGGCAAAACTATGCAAAGCGAAAGGGGTTCATATAGGGAAAAATGACGGAAGCGTAAAAAGAGCCAGAGAGATTTTGGGAAAAGACGCATATATAGGCGTATCTTGTTACGGAGATATAAATTCGGCTTTAAAATCGCAGCAAGACGGCGCGGACTATGTCTCTTTCGGAAATTTTTATTTTTCTCAAGTAAAACCGGAAGAAAAAATAGAGGATTTAAGAGTAATTGAAAAGGCAAAAGAGAGACTAAAAATACCGGTTTTGGCCATAGGCGGAATAAACGAAGATAACTGTTCCGAAGTTTTTGCCGCCGGTGCCGACGCCGTATGCTGCGTTTCGGCGTTTATCCTATCAAAAGACATAAAAAAAACCGCGGAAAAAATTAGCGAAATTAAAAGGAGGATTAATGGAAATAAAAGTCAAAAATAGAATGCCTCAATTGGGAAAAATATCTCCTGAGATATTTGAGGAAATAATATATCCCAATTTGGGATATAAAAACGAATCGGTTATTACGGGGCCGAAACACGGAATAGATTGCGCCGTTACCGATATCGGAGGCGGCAGGGTTATGGCGATGACTTGCGATCCGTTTTATATAGTGCCTCAATACGGCTGGGAAAAGGCCGCCTGGTTTGCTTTTCATATACTGGCCAGCGATTTGGCCACAAGCGGTTTTTCTCCGCAATTTGCCGCGGCGGATCTTAACTTGCCACCGGAAATAAAAGACGAAGAATTTAAAGAAATGTGGGAAGCTTTTTCAAAAGAATGCTCAAAATATAAAGTATCTATCGTTTCGGGACATACCGCAAAATATGCCGGATGTTCTTGGCCCATGGCCGGCGGCGGATTTATGTGGTCTTTCGGAGATAAAAATTCTTATGTGACTCCGGCCATGGCGCGGGAAGGAGATTTGATAATGATAACAAAAGGCGCTGCCGTCGAAGCGGCCGCAATAATGGCCTGTACTTTTCCCGAAAAAGTCGAAGAAGCTTTCGGCGAAAATTTCTCGAAAAAATCCCAAGATATTTTCTGGCAGATGAGCGCCTTAGAGGATTGTTTGGTTTGTTCTTCGTACGGATTAAGAGATAGGGGTGTGACGTCGATGCACGACGCTACCGAATGCGGAGTTTACGGCGGAATCTTTGAAGTGGCCCGCGCTTCGCAAAAAGGAGTTAAACTTTACAAAGATAAAATTTATGTCGATCCGTATGTCGAAAAAATATGCGGATTATTCGAAATGGATCCTTATTCTTCCATAAGCGAAGGAACATTGATAATAACGGTAAAAGAAAAACATGCGGATAATTTAAAGGAAGCTTTGGGCGAAAAGGGAATAAAATCTTTTATTTGCGGAGAGATAAGACCTCAAAAAGAAG
>JAAYVI010000015.1 GCA_012517235.1 Elusimicrobiota bacterium
GCCCGCCGCATTATCTATTCCGTACATCTTAAGTACTTCGGAAAAATAATATTTAACTTGTTTTTTATCGTATCCCGTTATTAAAGCCCTATCCAGATGATACAAACCCAACTCGCTTAAACCCAAACAGGATAAAATATATCCGTACTCGGCCAAAAAAACGGGATCGGCGCTGCGAACGGCTTTCTTTGAATATGTTTCGATAATAAACGATTGCGACGAAGAAGATAAAAAATAAGACCTTGCTTGGTTAAGTTCGCAGGCCGATAGAAAAGGCGAGAAAATAAAAAAAATTAACAAAACCCCTAACCTCTTCATACTTGAAAATGTTACAAAAAACTTTTAAATATATCAACAAAATTATAGACGATTAGAATTAGTAGGATTTTACGATTAAAAAACATCAAAATATGAAATTGCTTTAAATGATATTAAAAGTCAATTCGCGAAAAATATTAAAAATTAATCTATCTTTTTAAAGAGAAATAATCTTGAGGAGTATCGAAATCTTTTAATATTCCGCCGTCCGAGACTTCCACATCCAAAACCTTAACACCGCTATGATGAGTAACCCAATGAAGACCTTTTTCTATCGGACCTTCAAAACATAGTTTTTTATAAATATTCGGTATTATTATCGGATGGCCTCTTTTATATCGAATATCTCCGGGAGAATATTCTTTAAGGCATTTGGGAATTACTATCGAATTTTTATTTTCAAAGAAAAAATCGGATATTTTTTTATAAGTTTCAAACTTTATCAACGGCTGATCCGCAAGGCAAATCATAATATCGCGCTCTCCGCTTTCGGCCAAAGCCAATCTTAAAGAATGAATTTGTCCCAACTCGGGCTTATCGTTAAATATCACTTTTTCGTTAGAAGGTTTCCACTTTTCAAATATCTTATCTTTATCTTTTCCCAAAACTACGATTATTTCCTTTATCCCGGCTTTTTTAAGTTCGGATATTATTATTTCCAAAAATGTCTTGCCTTGATATCCCAAAACGGCCTTCGGACTGCCCATTCTGGAAGAATTTCCCGCGGCAAGTATTACTGCGCAAATCATTTATTTAACACCGGCTTTTCTGTATATCTTCAAAGCTATCTTATCGGCTTTTTCCTTAAGTTTTATTTCGTCGATATTCTTAAGCATTCCGTTTTCCGCTACTACTTTTCCGTTTACGACGGTATATTTTGTTCTTTGAGAAGACCCGCAAAATAAAATGGAAGCGGCCGGATCGGAAATAGAACCGGCAAAATCAAGCTTATTTAAATCGAATATCGCAAAATCGGCCGCTTTGCCTATTTCTACGGAGCCTATGTCGTTTCTGCCCAAAACCCCGGCGCCTCCCCTGGTTGCGAGTTTCAAAGCTTCTCTGGCGGGCATGGACGAGACGCCGGCTTTCACTCTTGAAACAAGCATAGCCTGTCTGGCTTCGGCGAGCATATTTGAAGAATCGTTTGAAGCCGAACCGTCCACTCCCAACCCTACGGGAACGCCTTTGTCCAAAAACATTCTTATCGGCGCTATTCCCGAACCTAATCTTAAATTTGAACAAGGACAATGTGCGACTCCGGTTTTTGTTTTTCCCATTTTTTCGGCTTCTTTTTCGTTTATAAAAACGCTGTGAGCAAACCAGCTTCTTCCTTTTTTAAGCCAGCCAACGCTTTCCATATATTCCAAAGGACGCATCTTATAAACTTTTTTGCAGTAATCGTCTTCGTCTGCGGTTTCCGCAAGATGAGTATGCATTCTAATATCCCATTTTTCCGCCATTTCCGCCGTAAGTTTTAATAATTCCGTGGTAACGGAAAAAGGCGAGCAGGGGGCCATGGCGACATTTGTCATGGCGAATTTCTTTCTGTCGTGATATTTATTTACCAATCTTTCGCAGTCTTTCAATATAAAATCTTCTTTTTGAACCACTTCGTCTGGAGGAAGTCCGCCCTTGGATCTTCCGCGAGACATCGAACCTCTTGTGGCCGTAAATCTTATTCCCAATTCTCTTGCTGCTTCTATCTCGGCGTCTATGAAATTGGAACTTCCTTTCTCGGGAAAAAGATAGAGATGATCCGAACTGGCGGTGCATCCCGTAAGAAGCAGCTCGCCCAAACCGACTTGAGCGCTTACTCTTACGGCTTCTTCGTCCACATATTTCCAAATATCGTAAAGGTATATGAGCCAATCGAAAAGCTTGGCATCCTGAACGGCCGGAAGATTTCTGGTTAATGTTTGATAAAGATGATGATGAGTATTGACCATACCCGGCATAACCAGACAGTTTTTTGCGTCTATCGTTTTTTTTGCTTTTACGTTCAGTTTTTTTCCTATCTTTTTTATTTCCGGACCTTCCGAATATATGTCGCAGTCTTTAAGTTCTCTTCCTTTTTCGTCCATAGTCAAAAGGTAAGAAATATTTTTTATCAAAAGAGAATCCATACCGCCTCCGATATTTTTAATTATTAATCCGCTTTATTCTTTAAGAGCTTCGGCTTCCTTGGGCGTTCTTTTTCTCATCTTCAAAGCGCCCGTAAAACATTTTTGAACGCAAATCGAACATCCTATGCATTTTGACGGGTCAAAATGAGGTATGCCGTTCTTATCGAGACTTACCGCCAGGTATCCGCAATAAGCGCAATTCCCGCAATGAGCGCAAAGTTCTTTGTCTACCTGCGGTATTTTTTTCTCGGCGCTAAGATCCGTAAAAGAAGTTATTATGTTCGGTTTCGCACATCCTATGAAATCCTTCAAATTTCTAAATCCTTTTTCTTCCAGCATATGGCTTAATCCCCAGTTTAATTCGTTTATTACGGCGTAACCGTATTTCATAACTACGGTACAAAACTGAACGGTAGAAGCGCCCATAGCCAGAAAATTAGCCGCTTCTTTATAATCCATAGGACCGCCGTTTCCGGATATTACGATATCTATTTTTGAAGCTTTGGCTATGGTGAGATTGCTTATGGGAGCCACTCCTTCGCCGCTCATTCCTATTACCACGCCTTCGTCCCAAATTTTATTTTTATCTTCGCTTTTTCTAAAAGCCAAAGCCGGGAAAGAATTGGCCAATGTTATTCCCGCTTTTTTATTTGGGTATTTGTCATATACTTTTTTTATGGCGTCTACTATCTGATATATTGAAGTAACGGCGCCGGTAAGTTTAAACAATTTCGGTATATTCGGATCGGAAACCCGCATGACCCAATCTATTATCTTGGCCGAAAGCTCCGGATCTTGAGAAACGATGTCGCCCTTGGTACCGTCTCCGCCTTGGGGGCAAGACAAACTGTATTCTATTACCATTGCCCCCGCTTTTTCAAGCTTAAGAGTATTGCTCTGCCATCCTTTTCTGTCAAAGTCGTCGTTTCCGGTAACCGGACCGCCGGTAGAAGCCCCGGTCAATCTATCGGGAAACTCCGCTCTTAATCTTTTTATCTCTTCGCAAACTCTGTCCAGAGGATGTCCGGAGACATTGTCGCTATTGCCGTAAGTGGAATCGTCGAACTTAAACATATACTCGCCCGGTATATGTATGTGTATGCCGTCGAAAGCGGTCTTCATTATTACCCCGGGCCATCCGGCTTCGTAGGCTTTTTTAACCTGTTCGTATCCGTCGGAATGCGGAGCGGCCGAGATTAAAAAAGGAGAAGAGATTTTTATCCCGAAAAAATCCGTTTCCAAAGAAACGGGAAGCATATCTCTTCCTTTTAATATATGCCGGCTTTTGGTATTTTTTTCTATTTTTATCTTTTCGTTTCTTATAAAAGCGTCAGCTTCCAGAGCCGCGTTTTTTCCGCTTGCGGCGCATTCCACTACCGTGGAAGCTCCGTTTTTCACGTCTCCCGCATAAAACAATCCCGGAATTTTTTCCTCTTTAAATACGGGAATATTTTTTATGGCCAAAACGACAAAATCGAAATCGCTTCTAAACTGTTCGGTTCCTTTTATGTCTTTTGAATTTTCGTCCAATTTGACTATTTTTATTCCCGATATTTTACCGCTTTTTACTACTATTTCGGTTATTCTGCTTCTTGCGTTTATATTTATTCCTCTGTAAAGAATATCTTGAAGTTCTTTTTTGGGCAATTGTATGTCGCCTATATTTTTTCTTGTAAATATTTCCGCTTTTAAGGCGCCTTTATTTAAGGCTTCCATGGCGCAGTCGGCCGCTACCGCTCCGCCGCCTATCACCGCTACTTTCTTGCCTTTGAGTTTAAGTTTTTTTAGATTTTTAAGGAAATACAACCCTTCCATTCCTTTTTCTTCGTTTTTTATGTTTAGCTTTATTTGATCGTAAACTCCGGCCGCCGCTATTACGGCTTCGTAAGACGTGAGCAAAGTTTTAGGATCCTTTATTTCCTTTTTGACAAATTTTATATCTCCCAAATTTTTGATAAAATCCATGTCGCTTTTGAGAACTTCTTTGGGCAATCTTTCGTCGGGAATAAGATTTGCCACTCCGCCTTTTTCGGCTTCTTTGTCAAATATGTCTATGGAATATCCCATTTGAGCCAAAGTTCCGGCCGCGCAAAGACCGGCGGCGCCGCTTCCTATAACAGCTATTTTTTTGCCGTTTAATTTCGGTTTTTCAAATTTAGGCATAACGCCCATTTCTTTTGCTTTCTGAATTATCGTAGCCTGAACGGCGGGTATTTCTATGGGATTGTCAAATAATTTTCTGGAACAAGCTTTTACGCAGAACCAATCGGGACATACCGCCCCGCATACTCCGCCCAAAGGATTGGAACCCATTATAATCTTGGCGGCTTTTTTAAAATCGCTTTTTTCCCCTTTTTTAACGGCCATTATAAAATCGGCCGGCGAGCAATCTACGGGACAGGCCTCTTTACAGGGTTTTTCTTTGCAGTAAAGGCATCTTTCCGCTTCGGATTTTAATTTTGCGGCGGATAAAAAATTTATTTTTTTCATAAAATCTCCAAATAAGAATTATTGGAAGCGGCGGGCGTGTTTTCGCCTTCGCTTAAAGCTTCCGATTAATTTATTTTATCTTTTTTGCCGTTGATAATTAAATTATTTTTTTGAATAATTTAATTATTAAGCTTAGGACGCGGAGAAAAAAATGAAAAACGAAATACTTATAAAAAATACTACGGTTTGGACGGGCGGAGAAAAAGGCAAGCTTTTGAAAAACCATTCGGTTCTAATATCTCAAGGTAAAATTAAGAAAATAGCTCCCTATGCAAAAATAAAAGAAAAAGCCGCAAAAACTTTGGACGGCAAAGGTAAACTTTTAATGCCGGGATTTATAAACGCGCATATGCATTTTTACAGCACATTGGCGCGCGGATTAAATAAAATAAAACCTTCAAAAAATTTCACCGAAATTCTTGAAAATTTATGGTGGAAATTGGATAAAAAACTTACGAAAGACGCTTCTTATTACAGCGCTTTGATACCTCTGATTACCGCGGTAAGAAAAGGAACCACGACTTTGATAGATCATCATGCCAGCCCGTATCATATAAAAGGTTCTTTGTTTGAAATAGAAAAAGGGGTAAGAGAAACCGGTCTTAGAAGCGCGCTGTGTTACGAAGTTTCCGACAGAGACGGCGAAGAAAAAACAAAAGAAGGGATAAAAGAAAATCTTTCCTTTATAGAACATGCGGCAAAAATAAACGATAATAGAATAAAAGCCTTATTCGGACTTCACGCTTCTTTCACTCTCTCCGATAAAACCCTGGAACAGGCCGCCGCTTACGAAAGAAATTTTAAATGCGGATTTCACGTACATTGCGCCGAAGCTCAGGCCGATCAAATAAACAGCGAAACTCTTAGAAACATGAGAGTGGTGGAAAGATTTGACAAGTTCGGCATACTCGGGCCTAAAACCATACTGGCTCATTGCGTTCACATAAACGAAAGAGAAATGGATTTAATCTCGCAAAGTCAAAGCGCCGTAGTGCATAATCCCCAATCCAATGCCAATAATTCCGTAGGCATAGCCGATATAATAAAAATGAAAGAAAAAGGAATTTTATTCGGCCTGGGCACCGACGCAATGACGGTAAATATGACCGAAGAATTAAGATGCGGATTATGGCTTCAACATCTTAAAAACGATCCTTCAAAAGGATTTGCGGAAATATGTCAAGCTCTTACCGTAAATAATGCGAAAATAGCAAACCGATATTTTGAAAAAATAGGAGAAATAAAAGAAGGATGGGAAGCCGATTTAATTTTAATAGATTATATCCCATGCACGCCTTTTGAAACGGACAATTTTTACGGACATTTGGTATTCGGGATATCTCAAAGCCAGGTAGATACGACCATAAGCGGCGGTAAAATACTTATGGAAAATAAAAAAATCAAATTAAATTTGGACGAAGAAAAAATAAATAAAAAAGCGGCCGAAATAGCGAAAAAAATATGGTCGAGCTTCTAACGGAAAAATCAATTAACCTCATTTTATCGATGAAACTCTTGAATTTTATAAAGAATCCATTGGATTTTTGAGACGAAAAACTTAGAGAGAGATTTAAAGCTATAGCCATATATAAAAGCTTTCGGCGGTTTTGAAGACAGCCCGTAGCGGAAGGGGGCCCGATCTATCGGGGGAAACCGACGGGACCGGTTTCCCAATCGGGCCGGCGAGAAATTGCCGAAAGCTATGCGCAAAATATTGAGAACATTGTCAGACGGCTTTTTAGCGGCGAGAATAGTAAGCGAACCTACCTGAAACTTTCAGGCTAATGCCTAAAATGTCTTTTGGGAAGAAGAACCAGCGAAATTTTATTAAATTCTATAATGTCGGAAACTCTCGAATAATCGAAACCGTAAGAAGGACAAACGGCGGCCGATATTTGAGCTTCGATTATTTTTTTCAAAGAATTTATACCGAACGGAGCCGAGGCGGCAGCTACCGCCTTAACGGAACGATTAAAATTTCTTTGCTTTTTCGCTTTAAAAACCGCAATTTCCGCCGCTTGTTCCAAAGAAGGCTGCGGGCCGGATGAACTTACTAAGGAATTGTCGGAAAAAATTACGCAGGAATAAGGCGGAACATATAAAGACAGCAAGCTCGCATATTTTAAATTTCTAAGTTCTTCCAAAGAAGGATTCCTTTTTGAAGCAACTTTTATATCCTTAAAAATTTCCGTTTCGTCTTTCTCCTGAATTAAAAAACCTTCTTTATGAAAATAAAAGAAAGATTGTCTTCCCGGAGAAAACGAATATGGAATTTTTACAAAAGCCGAAGTTTCGCTTTTTCTAAGTATTTTGGACGCTTCTTTGGAAATATCGGGCGCGCAAATTATCTCGGGTCCCAGCTTAATGATTTCTTCGCAAGTTCTTTCGTCCAAAGCTCTATTAAAACAACAAACTCCGTTATATATTTCTTCGCCGCAATAAGATTTTATTTTTTTTACGGCCGAAATAGTATTTTCTCCCAAAGAAAAAGCCGCGAGATTTCCGTGCTTAAAAAAACAGAGTCCCGCTTCTTCGCATCTAAATATCAAAGAAGAAGCTTTTTCCATATCTCTTTCGTGATTTAGATTGACATATCTATAAGAATTTAAGGCGGCGGAATATTCTTCTTTAGAAGAAGAATAATAATAAGCTTTTTGATGAGGATTTTCGCCGTATGCCAATTTTTTTTCTTTTTTCAAAGGCAAAACGGAAAATTCTTCTTCCAAAGAAAAAGAAGATATCGTCTCGGCCAGGTAAGCTTGACGAAAACAAAACCTTCTCAAGGCTTTGGCGGCATAAAAAGAAACCGAATCGTCGGGAAGTTCTTCCAAAATTTTTATTTTTTCGATTATCTTTTCCAAATCGGAAATCTCGCAAGCCATTATCGGTTTTTTTTCCAAAGAGCAAGCGCAATAAACCAAGGCCGCCATCTGAGCTTTTTTAAATTCGTCTTTGCAGTTTTCCGCGGCGTCCAAAACCAAAAAAGACGGCGCTTTCAAGACAAAAGAACCGTCTCTATAAACTTTATTTTTCAACGCTTTTCTTATTTCGTAATAATCTTCCGATTCCAACTGAGAAAAAGCGAAATCTCCCTGAGAAAAAGTTTTTACGAGATATTGCGAACAATAAATTTCCCAACCCAAAGAATAAAGTTTTTCGGCGGCTTTCAAGCACTCTTTTTTATAAGGAGCGTCAAAATAGACTATTTTATCCTTCATTTTCTTTTACAAGTTTTAAAAATTCTTCTTCGTTTATTATTTTTACTTTAAGCTTAAAAGCTTTATCGTATTTGGAACCCGGATTTTCTCCCGCTACGACATAAGATGTTTTGGAAGATACCGAAGAACTTTCTTTTCCTCCCATTTTTCTTACGATAGCGGCGGCTTCGTCTCTTGTCATGGTTTTAAGTTCTCCGGTAAAAACAAAAGAAAGTCCCGAAAACCTGGAACTTTTCTTATCCGATACGTAATTAAAATTAACTCCGGCTTTTTTAAGTTTTTCGATCAAAGCCGAAGCTTGAGGCGAAGAAAAAAAAGAAACGACGGCATTTGCTATGGTAGGTCCTATTTCGTTTATCTGAGAAATTTCTTCCAAAGAAGATTCGGCTAATTTTTCCAAATTCAAAAATCTCTCCGCCAATATCAAAGCCGTTTTTTCGCCCACATGCTTTATACCCAGAGCATAAATAAGCTTATCGAGATTTCTTTTTTTGCTTTCTTCTATTTGGCTTAGCAAGTTCTCGGCTTTTTTATTTTTAAACAGTTCGAGCAAAAGCAAATCTTCTTTTTTAATAAAGTAAATATCCGCAAAATCTTTTATCAAGTTTAAAGACAACATCTGATCGCATACGGCTTCTCCCAAGCCTTCTATATTCATGGCGTCTCTCGAAGAGAAATGCAAAATGGAAGCTCTGATTTGAGCCGGGCAAAGAGAATTAAAACATTTCAAAGCAACTTCTCCCGAAGGTCTTTCAAGCGGCGAAGAGCAAACCGGACACAAAAGCGGTTCTTTTATTTCTTTTTCGTTTCCGTTTCTTTTTTCTTTTAACACTCTGACGACTTTAGGGATAACTTCGCCGGCTCTTTCTATTAAAACCCTGTCGCCTATTCTCAGATCCAATCTTTTTATTTCGTCGAAATTATGAAGAGTGGAATTGGAAATTATAACTCCCGCGCATTTAACCGGTTCTAACTGCGCCACGGGAGTAACTATTCCTGTTCTTCCGACCGAAAATATTACATTATTAACTTTTGTCTCGGCTTGAGAGGCGGGATATTTAAAAGCTATGGCCCAGCGCGGACTTTTTGCGGTAAATCCCAATTCTTCTCTTAGTTTTTGAGAATTTGCTTTAACCACCAATCCGTCTATTTCATAATCGAGCTCAAATCTTTCTTTTTCATATTTTAAGTAAAAATCCGATATTTCTTTAAGATTTTTGCAAAGTTTTCTAACTTCCGTTACCTTAAAACCCAGAGAAGAACAAAAATTTAAATAATCCCAATGAGAAGAAGGCGCCGAGATATTTTTAGATATGCCGAATGAATGAGCAAAAAATTTAAGATTTCTTTTGGCGGTTACCGAAGAATCCTTTTGACGCAAAGAACCGGCCGCCGCATTTCTGGGATTTGAAAATAGAGGCAGACCTTGCATAGATTGATTGGCGTTTATTTTTTCAAAATCTTTCTTATCCAAGTAAATTTCGCCTCTTATTTCCAATTTGGAGTTTTTCGGGGCTTCTATTTTAAGCGGTACCGTTCTTACCGTTCTAACGTTTGCCGTAACGTCTTCGCCTACGACTCCGTCGCCTCTGGTGGAAGCTCTGACCAAAATTCCGTCTTCGTATTCAAGCGAGCAGGAAAGTCCGTCTATTTTTGCTTCTATTACCGTTTCAAAATCGCCGTAAACGGAGGAAATTCTTTCGTACCATTTTGTAAATTCTTCCGGCGAATAACAATTTTCCAGCGAAAGCATCGGTATTTCATGTTTAACTTGAGAAAAAGAGTTTTCGGCTTTTCCTCCCACTCTCATAGTCGGAGAATCCGGGGAAATTAATTCCGGGAAATCGTTTTCCAAAGATTTAAGACGATTCATCAATTTATCGAATTCTGCGTCGGTTATCAAAGGATTATCGTCCAAATAATAAGCTTTTTCGTGCTTTAATATTTCTTGTTTGAGTTTTTCTATTTCTTTCGCGGCTTCTTCGCGATTCATTTTAGCTTGGCCAGGTCGGCCACGGTGTCCAAAACTCCGTTGATAAACTTCGGGCCTTTTTCTTCGTCGGGAGAATAAAATTTGGCTATTTCTATTGCTTCGTTTATGACAATGGAAACCGAAGCGTGCTTCAAAATTACCAATTCGCAGGTAGCCATTCTAAGTATGGCTTTGTCTATGGCATAAAGTCTGGAAGTATCCCATCTTTTGGAAGCTTCGGAAATAGTTTCGTCTATCAGTTTTATATTTTCTACGGTTTTTTTGAAAACGTCTTCGTAAAAAGCGTAAACCTTCTCGTCGGCCATAACTCCCAAATTATCCTGATACTGTACGTATCCGTCGAGAATATCTTGCGGAGAAAATTTCCCCAAATCGTAAAGATAAAGGGAAACCATACAGTGTATTCTGGCTATTCTTCTTTTGGAAAAATTCATTTCAATGACCTTCTTTTTATTTTACGCCTTTCATTAATTATAGCAAAAAATGACTTCGGCCGAGTTTAAAAATTTGTACAATCTTATCATGAGAGCAAAATATTTTTTATTTTTGGCTTTAATTCTCCCCCTTGCTTCGTGCCAAACAAATAAAAGCGAAGGGGCGGCTGACACGCCGAAAACTGCGGCTGCGCAACAAAACGAAAAGGAGATAAAACCGGATATGGAAAAACTTACAAATCCCGCCAAAGCCTCGGAAAAAGCCCCCGAGAAATTCAAGGTAAAATTCAAAACCACAAAGGGCGATTTTATCGTAGAAGCCGTAAGAGAATGGGCGCCTAAAGGAACCGACAGGTTTTATAATTTGGTAAAAGCCGGATTTTTTACCGATATCGCTTTCTTTAGAGTGCTTGACGGATTTGTGGCGCAATTCGGCATTCACGGTAATCCCGAAATAAGCGCCATTTGGAGAAATCAAAATATAGAAGACGATCCCGTAAAAGAAAGCAATGTCAAAGGAACGATATCTTTCGCAACGGCCGGTCCCGATACCAGAACGACTCAGTTTTTCATAAACTACGGCGATAATTCGAGACTCGACGATATGGGATTTTCCCCTTTCGCAAAAGTCGTAGAAGGAATGGACGTAGTCGAAAAACTTTATTCCGGATACGGAGAAGGCGCGCCTAACGGAAGGGGTCCCAACCAAGCTCAAATACAAAGATCCGGCAACGAATATCTCAAAGCTCAATTCCCGAAATTAGACTATATAATTTCGGCTTCCGTAATATAAAATTAATTCAAATAAAAAAGCCCCGGTTTTACTCGGGGCTTTTTTTATTATTCTAACCTTTATTTTCTCGAAAGCTGGGCGAAGAAGTATTTTTCTATTATCGAAGAAAACCAGCTTTGATCCGGAACAAGCTGTTTATCTGAAGTAACTTTAACGGCCAAAGTATTTATGTCTTTTTCGAAAGTCTTATCCAGAGAAAGTGCGGTTTCTTTGTCTATTATATTGGCGTTAAGTTCGCTGTCGTATCTTTCGCCTCTGGGATGGAGATTATAGGAACCTATGGAAACAAATGTTTCGTCTACCGTCATAAATTTGGAATGCAGAGTATCGCCTTTCTTAAGATATATATTGGCTCCGGCTTTAAAAAGAGGAAGCATGCTTTTCATAGATATGTCGCTTACCGATTTGGCTTCGGGATCTATGCTGTCTTTTGAGTTGGTGAATATGTTCACTTCAACTCCTCTGTTTCTTGCTTCAAGCAAAACCTGAGTAAGAGCCGGTATGGGCACGAAATAAGCGTTTTCTATATTTATCTTTTTCTGAGCTCCTCTTATGGCTTTTATTATTGCGGCCAGAATTTCGGTGCCTTCCGCGGCGGGAGGATTAGAATAAGAAAGAGAAACTTTCGCATTACCGACAGCCGGACCTTCCTGATACGACTGAGCCATTCTGGGAAGGTTGAGTCCGTTTTTATCCGATTCGCCGTTCCATATCTTGGCAAAAAATTCTTGAGCTTTAGCTACGGCGGGACCCATTATTAAAACATCGGTATCCCTCCATTTCAAACCCGCGGGATCTTTATGAGAATAGGGATCTCCGAAATTCATTCCGCCCATTATGACGTATTCTCCGTCCACTATTATCATCTTAACATGCCATATGTCGGCGGGCCTGCCGCTTTCTCTAAATTTCAAAAGTTGAAGTCCGGCTTTTTCCATTCTTTTTACTACGGAAACTCCGTGGCTGTTAATTATTTTGGCGTCTAAAATTATTTTTACGTCTACGCCTCTGTTCTTGGCTTCGACAAGCATGTTTAGAGCGTCTTCGCCGGTTATGTCGTCATAAAAAGCCCAGGTGGTTACATAAACGCTTTTCTTTGCGTTCTTGATGAGATAATCTTTATATTTAAAAGATTCTTCTCCGTCTATTAAATATTTGACTTTGTTTCCGGACGTAAAATTAGAGCCGGCGATCTTTTCAAATTCTCTTAAAAAATTTTCCTCTTCAAAAAGAGATTTCCCGGAAGGTTTTACGGAAGATTGGGTTCTGGTTAAAAGTTTTTTGGAAATATCTTCGAAACTCGGAGCTCCCGAAGAAAAGACTCCGGAATCGGATATCTGAGCGGACAGAGAATTCCACAGCGTTACCGCATAACCCCAATAAACATTGGTTTGCTCGGAAAAAGACAAAGACGGAGGTTTAGGCAATGTCGAAGAGTTCAAAGAAGGTTCGGGGATAACTCCCAAATTTTGAGGATTTTTATCGGTTATTACAAATCCGTCGGCAAAAGGAGAAGCGGTATTCAAAGATTCGAAAGAACTTTTTCCGGCGGGCAGTTCTTCGTAAACGGATATGCCCATTTCCTGGGCGGTTCTTTTTATTCTTGTTTCTATATTAGGTTTTGTTTGAGCTTGAAGGGATACGGACAAGGCCGCTATTAAGGTTAGAATATGTGTTTTTCTCATAAGTAAATTATAGCGGCAAAAGCTTAAATACAAAAGTGTCAAAAATACTATTTTTTAAAAATTATTCGGACCTGATTTTCATAGGTCCTTAGGTCCGAATATATGAGAAAAAAGGGGATATTAGTCAAAAACTTTCAGTTAGGATCGCTTCTTATTTTCGCCGCTAAGATCAGCTCAAGAATGTTTTCAAGATTTGGCGCATAGCTTTCGGCAATTTCTTGCCGGCCCGATCGGGAAACCAGTCCCGTCGGTTTCCCCCGATAAATCGGGTCCCCTTTCCGCTACGGGCCGTCTTTAAAACCGCCGAAAGCCTTTTATATACGTCTATCTTAGGCTCTAAAATGCGACCGAGTTTTTATAAAATTATTACGAAGCTTCCATCGGCAATAGGACTGGATTTAGCTTAATCCAAATCCATGGGATTTATCGGCTTTGAATCGTCGCCGGATTCTTTTATTTTCTTTTTATTTTCCTCAAATTGTTTTTCAAGCTCTTTTCTTTTTTCTTCCATACCGCTTTTTGCGCCTTTAAAATAATCGTTTAATTTTTCTTTTTCGCTTTTCATTTTTTCCATCATTTCTTTCAAAGGATCTCCGCTTTTGACATCCGGTTTTTCATAATGTTTTAAAACCTTTCCGCTTTTGGCGTCGATTTCTATTCTTATACCGCATTTAGGACAGTCTATTAAAAAAGTTTGAGCCATAAAACCTCCTATTTTATACCCCACATTTTATGAAGCTGAGGCAAAAATCTTACATTCGGCAAACAATCGGATTTTGACAAAAATTTTTTATAATCTCCGATATTTTTTTTAGGGAAGAAATCAGAGCTTTCAGGCTGAATAAAAACGGGAATATTTTTAAATTCTTTTTTTATCATAGAAACAGCTTTTTGAAATTCTTTAACCGGAGTTTTCTTGCTTAAAACTATTTTTATACAAGCTTTTTTTTCTGCTTTTTTTATAAATTCGCGGTGTTTATCAAACGTATTTTTACCGGTTTGAGAAGGCAATTTGATATCGGCCGATATATGTTCGAAAAAATCGATAATATCGTTTAATTTCTCCGGCAAAGAAGCGTTTGTCTCAAGTCTTAATCTATATTTTTTAGAATAAAGTTTTTTGGCTAAAATTACCAAAAAATCGGCATACAACATAGGTTCTCCGCCGGTAAATGAGACGGATTTTGTTTTACAGTGCGACGATAATTTTAAAATCCTCTCAAAAACCTCTTTAACCGCCGTCAATTTTCCTTTTTCTCTGGCGGCGGGCTCGTCGCAATAAGAACAGGAAAGATTACATCCGGAAAATCTTACAAAGATTTGTTTTTCGCCGGCAAAAAGCCCTTCGCCTTGATAAGAACAAAAAATTTCCGATATCGGCGCTTTTACTTCTTTTTTCATAAAGTTTTAATTTTATTTTTTGCTAATCATCCGATCTCTATTCTTCCAACCATCCATTCTTCTACTCATCCAATCCTCTATCTTTGCTATACCTCTACGCATCCGTACCTCTATTCGTATCTCTAATCCTCCAATCTTCCAATCGTCTAATCTTCTTTTTTGCTATATCCTACGCTTCTATACGTCTAATTCCCCGCCGGATCTCTAAATCCCGTTTTTTGAAATCCGGCCGCTCTGAGTTTGCAGGAATCGCAAACTCCGCAAGGTTTTTTTCCACCTTTATAGCAAGACCAAGTATATTGTAAGGGAACTTTTAATTTGAAGGCAAGCTTTATTATTTCGGCTTTGCTCAAATTTATTATCGGAGTAAGAATTTTTATTCTTCTGCCCAAAGAAGGATTTTTTGTCCCCAAATTCACGGCTTTATTTAGAGCCTTATAAAATTGCGGACGGCAATCGGGATATCCGGAATAATCCACGGCATTAGGTCCCAGAACAACCGCATCCGCTCCTATCGCATCGGCAAAAGACACTCCTATGGAAGTAAAAACCAAATTTCTTCCCGGCACATAAGTGGAAGGTATTTCTTTTGAAATTTTCTCAATCTTATTTTCCGGCAATTTCATTTTTTTATCTACCAAAGAGCAGCATTTAAGCCAAGGGAAAGAAAGATTAATATTGAAAAGCGGAACTTTCATAATATCGGCTATTTTTTTAGCGGCCTTATTTTCTTTGTTATGTCTTTGACCGTAAAAAAAAGATAGGGCAAAACATTCGTATCCTTTACTTAAAGCCCATGCCAAACAAGTGGAAGAGTCTAATCCTCCGGAAAACAATACTACGGCTTTCTTCATTCTAATCTCCCGGCAACATTTTCGACTTCGGCGTAATTTACTTTTATTTTCGCTTTCGGAAGAGCTTTGATATTTCCCATATTCATTATTATTTCCAAATCGGACTTGGCGGTACTGGGCCTAAAATTCATAAGTTCAAGAATCCTCGGCGTATTATGTATTTTGAATATGGATTCTTTGTCGCAAACTCCTTTTGATAAAGAATTATAAAAAACTTCGGCCGCGATAAAATCTTCCGAATGATTTCTATTATAAAATATGCAGGCCGGAACTATTAAAATATCTTTTTGGTAATTTTTAAGCTTTTCCATTAAAAAAGGCAAATTATGAAAACCGGCTACGAATATTTCTTCCGCTTTTCTACAAGCCATAACCGCCTTTGAACCAGAATTTGTCACTATTACAGCGGGTTTTGAAGGGTCGGACTTATTTAGCGCCAAGTAAGGAGAATTGTCGAATTTTTCAAGATTATCTATATCTATTTCGGAAAAAAATTCTCCGCCCGGATTATTTCTATGATAAAGAACGGCATATTCTTTATCGGAAAAAATTTTTACTTCTTTTTTACCTTTTTCCAAAAGACATGCCAAAGTGCATGAAAATCTAAAAAGATCTATTACTACCGCGGCATAATCAAAATCAAAAACTTCTTTTTGCTCAAAAGCTATTCTTATTTTTTTCATTCTCCGAACCTTTTTCTTTGTCGACATATTTTACGGCCATTGCGCTTAAATAGCATTCGGGAGGAATTCCCGGATTTAATTCGGCGGCATATTCTCCTACGGCATAAACCAAAGCGTCCGCTCCCGTTTTGGCGGCGACTTCGGCGGCTTTATCGATATGTTTTTTATGATTCTTATCGGAGCAGAGATATCTTTCGCTGTGTATTATCGCTATCGCTCCGAAAGGTTTTTTTATTTTATTTCTATCCGAAAAAATTTCCAAAGACTTTTTCTTTTTCTCCGGAAACCAAGGACCGGTCTGTATAATATCTATTTTCGCCGAAGCGCAAGCGCAAAATAAAAAAAACAAAGAAAACAATCCTTTTTTCATTTTTAATGAGGAGGATTTACTCCCAATTCTTTACAAATTTTTTTAACGGAAAAATCCGCTATTTCATTATGTCTGGTTACGGGAACTTCTTTTTGAGTTACCGGATTGGAAAATACGGAGTACTTTCCTCCCTCTCTGACCAAAACGCATCCTTCTTTGGTTAAATGTCTGATAAGATCTTTTCTTTTCATAAAACCTCCGTCAATTCCTTTCAAATTTTCCCGAAAGCTTCCACAAAAAATTACCGCTCTTATCGAAGTAAACGTTTATCAAATGTATATTCCCGTCTTCATTCTCCAAAACCAAATAACTTTTTCCGCTTTCTATCATTACTCCTTTAACTTTTCCGTAAGACAAAGGGATAGGCATTATTTCCTGCTTTTCTTGCTCTTGAGAATCCGAAAAAGAATAGTAAGACTGAGTTTCCATAACGTCGGTCATAACCTCGGAATACTCTTCGTCCTCTTTTTTGATTTGATTTTTTGATAATACCGTAGAAGTAGACTTGGAAAGATTGGACGTAGAAGTCTGCGTACTTATTTGAACTGTTTTAACCTGTTTGGGAGCGGTTTGTTGTTTAACCGAGTTAATATTATTATCGGGCTTATTTTTTAAAGAAGCGGTAGAATATGAGACTTCGGAAGGCGGCGCCGGTTTGACATCTTTTTTTTCCTGCGCCGCAATCGGCAAAGATAAAAAACTCAAAAAAAGAAAAATAATTTTCATAACCGCCTCCTAAAATCTTTTAATTAAAACTTTTTTCGCTTTTATTTTCAAAAGAGAAAAAGCCAATTTTGAAAATTTTTCCGGCGCGTCGCTTACGTAAAAATAATTTTTACCTTTCCCCTTTTGTTCCAAGAATCCTTCGACGGAAAGCTCGTCTATTAAAAACTTGGCGACGCTTTCCGCGGAATTTATTATTTTAACGTCGGGCAAAATAGAATTTATTTCTTTTAAAAGCATAGGATAATGAGTGCATCCTAAAATTAAAGTTTCGGGATTTTCTTTTTTTAAGTCTTTCAAATATTCCTTTGCTATTTCAAAAGATATTTTTTTGCCCGCCCATCCTTCTTCCACTATGGGAACAAAAAGAGGACAAGCTTTTTGAATGACTTTGAAATAAGGATTTATTTTCTTAAGCTCTGTTTCATAAGCTTTGCTTTTTACCGTGGCTTCGGTGCCGATAACCGCTATTTTTCCTTTTTTAGACGCTCCGGCCGCTTCTATCGCTCCGGGTTTTATAACGCCAATTACCGGAACTTTGGAATTTTTTTTAACTTCGTCCAAAGCCAAAGAAGAAACCGTATTGCATGCGACAACAACGGCTTTAACGTTTATGCTTTTAAAATAAGAAGATATCTCTCCAGCAAATCTTTTTATTGTTTCTTGAGATTTTGTTCCGTAAGGAACTCTTGCGGTATCGCCGAAATAAACTATATCTTCCTTGGGCAAAAGGCGTCTCACTTCCTTAAAAACGGTAAGTCCGCCCAAACCGGAATCGAATATTCCTATGGGTTTTTTAACGTGTCCAACCTTTTTTATCAGCATATTCCAAAACGCCCTGATATATGGCTTCGGCGACTTTTTTTCTTATTTTAGAATCGTTCATATTCTTCTGATCGGCGGAATTGGTCATAAATCCCGTTTCGACCAAAATACCCGGAGCATATGTACCTCTTAAAACATAAAAAGCGGCCTGCTTTATACCTCTGTTTTTAAAAGGAGTTTTTTTCTCAAAATTTTTTGCGACATAAGAAGCCAGAAGGCTTCCTTCGTTTATATATTCGTTCTTGGCCAGAGAATGCAGAACCAAAGCGGCCGAATCGTAAATTTTGCTGTCGTCTTCCAAAGAAACTACCGAGTTTTCATAATCGGCGACTTCGGCGGACCAAGGATCGCTTGCTTTTTCGGATAAAAAATATATTTCAAAACCGCTTTCTTTTCTGTTTCTGGAAGCGTTGGCATGAATGGAAATAAAAAGATCGGCCGAAGACTTATTTGCCATTTCGGATCTCTCGTTTAAAGGTATAAAAATATCCGTTTTTCTGGTTATTACCGCTTCAAATTCCGGACGTTTGGAAAGCATATCATAAAGCTTAAGAGCTATGTCCAAATTTATCTCTTTTTCCTTCATCCCGAATATTCTGTTGCCTCCCGGGTCTTTTCCTCCGTGCCCGGGATCTATGAATATTTTTCTCTTTGTCTTTTTTTCCGGAGAAATCTTATCGGGCAAAACGGCGGAAACTGTAGAAGAGTCCGAAACTGCCGGCTTTATATCCGGAGTTATTGCCGGAAGATCTCCTATTCTATTTTTTAAAGGTTCTTTTGAAACCAAAAAATCGGCGACTATTCTGTCGGGATTATTCAAAGTAAAAATTTGAGCGTCCGAGAAGTTTTCGCCGAGATCAAAAACGGCTTTGGCCGATTTTCCTTCTTGAGATACGGAAACGCTTTTAACTATACCGTCGTCTATGGAAATATTTTCCCCTGCGGCCGGATATGATCCGCCTATTAGGGAAATTATAAATTTGCCCCCGTCTTGCCTTGAAACCGAATACTCCAGAGGTTCGTATAAATAAATTACGACTCTTGTTTTATCTTTATATGAAAAATATCTGATGGAGCTTATGTTTATCTTTTCATACATTTTTAAAGCTTTGTCGCTTTCGGAAAATTCCAACCTAAAACCCATTGTTTTGGAAAAAGCCGGATTTAAAAATATATCTTCGGCCAAAAAGACTTTACCGCCTCTTATTATTATGCAATTTGAAATTTCTACTGTTTCTTCGTCGTCATATTTTACGATATCAGACTTTTTTTCGACCGATATCTTATGAGATTTAAGCTGTATAATCATTTTTCCCGAAACCGAATACCAATAAGTTTTACCTCCGAGTTTGGGAACTATTTCTGAGGAGTCGTAATATCTTTTTTCCGAAAAAACGTAAATCTTTATTTTGGATTTATACTGATCGTTTTTATAAAACTTAACCTCCGAAATACCGGCATAAGCGGACGAAGTTAAAATTAATATCGGTAAAATGAGCTTTTTTAACATAAGCACCTCTATTATAATTATATATAAAAGGCGGCCCTCTTCGGGGAATTATTCGAGTATTATTCTATAATCTTCCCATAAAAGCTGGGGATCGTTAAAAATCTTAACGCTTCTATGGACATTTTTTTCAATTAAGTGTTGCTTTTCTCTTAAAACCTCTCCCAAAAGAGGATGAACCGCTATTCTTAAATTGCCTCCGGGACGTCCCATTGTCAAATTTTGTATGTCTCTTTGTATGTTAAGCCTTATGCTTTCGCTCGATAAAACTCTTCCGGAGCCGTGACATTGGGGACATTGGTCGGTTAGCATGCTGAAAGTGCTTTCTCTTTTTCTTTCTCTGGTCATTTCGACCAAACCGAGCCTGGTTATCGGTAAAATCCTTATCTTGGCTCTGTCTTTTTTAACCGCGTCTTCCAGGGCTCTTACCACTTTATGTCTATTGGACGCTTTTCTCATATCTATAAAATCTATCACTATTATGCCGCCTATATTTCTAAGTCTTATTTGTCTGGCTATTTCATAGGCCGCCTCTATGTTTGTTTGAGTTACCGTTTCTTCTTGAGATTTATTGCCTATATATCTGCCCGTATTTACGTCTATGGCGCAAAGAGATTCGGCTTCCTGTATTATTATGCTGCCTCCGTTGGGAAGTTCCACTTTTATTTTTTTAAGCTCGTTTATTTCCTCTTCTATCTTAAAAGCCTTGAATATCGGAACTTTTGATTCGTAAAATTTTATTCTGTCTTTAAGTTCCGGAGATATCTTGGACACAAATTCCTGCACCGCAATACATTCTTCTTTATTGTCGAGCATATAAATGTTTACGTCTCGAGACAAAACGTCTCTGGCGACCTGCATGGACAAACTCATATCTTTTCTCAACAAATAAGGAGAATTTACGCTTTCATATTTTTTTAGTATAGACTCCCAAAGACGCAAAAGATATTTTAGTTCTTTATGCAATTCGTCTTCGGTGGCCCCCTCAGCTTCGGTTCTGACTATACATCCTATTTTTTCAAGTTTTACGCTTTCGGAAATTTTCTTTATTATTTCGCTCAATCTCTTTCTTTCCTCGTCGTCTTCTATGTTTTTCGACACTCCCACAAATTCTTGATAAGGAGTAAGGACCAGATATCTCCCCGGCAAACTTATGTCCATCGTAACTTTCATTCCCTTTGTGCTTATGGCGTCTTTCGTAACCTGAACCATAACTTCCTGATCTTTTTTCAAAATTTTATCTATCCCTTGTCTTTTATCTCCCAAAACGTCGGAAATATAGATATAAGCGTTTTTATCCAATCCTATGTTTATAAAAGCGCTTGAAATACCGGGAAGAACATTTTCTACTTTTCCCTTATAAATATTTCCCACTATGTTTCCTACGGAACGTCTTTCCCAAAAAAGTTCGGAAAGCATTCCGTCTTCCAGAACCGCTATTCTCGTTTCCTCAAAAGAGGTATTGGCGTAAATTTCTTTTTTAAGAGTAGTTTCTTTTTCCATGATGTTCTCCTTTTCAAATTTCGTTTAAATTTCCGGCGGAATCTATCCAATAAATATTTTTCTTTATCACTTTGGACAGTTCCACGCGAGAATCCGTGAGTCTGTCGATTACCGCTTCCGGTCTTATGCTTCTTCCTTTGATTCTTTTGATAAAAACTTTAACCGCGCCGCTCGATTGCCAAACTGCCCGGTAAAGCCAAAAAGACAAATCCTCCTTTCGTATCTTTGAATCTTTTTCTATCGTTATTTCCAAAGGAGAAAGAGAGAGATTTTTTTCAAATACTTTTTTGAATTCGGATATGTCGGACAAAGGATATAAATCGTATTCCTCTATCGAATCTACGGCCTCAACCGGCGGGAAAAAAAGCGGAATACTTTTATAAGACATAAAAGAAAACCCTTCCGGTAAAGACGAAAAGAATTTTTCAAATTCTTCTTTATTAGGTCTTACGTTAAGCCAAACATCGGCATATTCGCACTCGCTGAAATAATTTCTTGGCAAAGCCGGTCCGAAAGAAAATTTTCCTTTCCCATTTTGCTCCGCCAATGGAAGATTTTTTAAAAAAATTTCCTTGAGGATATTTCTGCTTTTTTTAAATCCGTCCTCAAAAGAATCTTCGGGCGATTTTGAAAATCTCAATCTATATCTGTATTCCGCTTTTTGACTCATGTTATGGAATATCTCCTGGAATATACCGATTGTATTAATCCTAAAATTATAAATACTGAAACCAGATTCGAACCTCCGTAAGAAAGCATGGGCAAAGGAACTCCGGCTACCGGCAGAAACCCCAATATCATGCCGAAGTTAATTAAAAAGTAAGAAAAGAATAAAGCAAAAAAACCTACGCATATAAAGTAGCCGTAATTATCCCGCGCCAAAGCCGCTATTTTTCTTATTCTGTAAATAATCAAAGCATAAAGAGACATCGCCCCGAAAGTTCCTATAAAGCCCAATTCTTCGCCTATTACCGAAAGGATAAAATCCGTATGCCTTTCCGGCACAAATCCCAATCTCGACTGCGTACCGGAAAATATTCCTTTGCCCAAAAATCCTCCCGAGCCTATGGCGATTCTTGCCTGAAGCAAGTTATAACCTGCTCCCTTGGGATCTTTTTCAGGAGAGATAAATACCTCTACTCTTTTGTATTGATAAGATTTAATTTGCTGTTTAATAAATATCCCGGTAAGAAAACCGGCTATTATTATGACCGCAAAACCCGCAAAATATATTCCCGGAATATTTTTAAAATAAACCGTTATTTTCCAAATCAAATATGCCGCCGCCGATACGAATACTATAAAAAAGAAAGTATTCCAGCCTAAGTCGGCAAGTTCAAAAAAAGCCGATATGAACATATTATCTGCCAAATCAGGATTTAAAACTATGGCCGTCCATAAAAAAGGAAAAAGAGAACTAACAAATACATAAGCCAAAATGACATAGACATGGAAAGAAGAAGCTCCGGCTACATAAAACATGGCAAATATTACCGGAAGAGTTATAAGTATTCCGGAAAAGTCGGGTTGTTTTAACATAAGAAACATAAAAGGAGCGGTAATAAGAAGACCTAAAAAAAGATAAAAAAATTCGGACATCCTATTAAAGTTTTTTTCCAAATAAGACGACAAAGAAAGAATAAGCCCTATGCGCGCAAATTCGCTCGGCTGAAGAGAAAAAAAAGGCAATCTATACCACGATCTCGATCCTTTATCGACAACTCCGAATATAAAAAGACCGGCCAATATTATTATGGAAAAAGCATAAACATATTTCCATTGATCGTTAAAAATCTGATAGTTAATTACCCAGAATAAAAGCATAAAAATCAATCCGACAAAAAGAGCCAAAAAATGAGTCCTGATTATTCTCGATTGAGCCGGCAAAAGAGAGGTTGAAGATAAAATCGCAAAAGTTCCGATCGCTATCAATACCAAAGCGAAAGCAAAAAGGTACCAGTCGAATCTCGTCTTTTTTAAACCGCTTCCGGTTATCATCAAAACCTCTTAAACTCTCACTCCACCGGCGACGAAAAATCCTTGGACGAATCGGATTTCGTATCCGGATAAGCCGCTCTAATTATGGCTTTTGCCACGGATAAAGCCGAAGTGGACCCGTGCTCTCCGTGTTCTATGAGAGAAGCTACCGCCACTTTGGATTTTTCTCCCGGTTTTTTGGCAAAACAAATAAACCATGCGTGATCTTTACCGTGAGGATTTTGAGCCGTACCCGTTTTACCGTAAATTTCCAAACCTTCGGTAAATATCGGACGTCCGGTTCCCGTTTTTATAACTTCTCCCATAGCTTCGTAAATTTTTTCCCAGGTTTTCTCTTTGAGTTTTATTTTATTTTTTAATTTGGGACTATTGTAAAAGACTTCTTCTCCGTTTCTTTTTAAAATTTTTTCCGCGTAATACGGCTCGTAAATAAGTCCTTTTGAGGCAAGAGCGGCCGCAAAAACCGCCATTTGCATGGGAGTTACCAATGTTTCGCCCTGGCCTATGGCCAAATTAAGAGTATCTCCTATGAACCAATAACTTTTTTTTCTCGCTCTTACTCTGGGACCGAAAAGATTTCCTGAATTTTCCGATAAAAACATCGCTCCGGTTTTTTGGCCGAATCCGAATTCATAAGCCGTTTTTTCTATTTCCAGAGGTCCGACTCTTAAAGCCGCATTATAATAATATACGTCGCATGAGTGAGCCAGGCCGCTGATTAAATCCATATTCTTATGTCCTTTTTTTTCCCAGCACTTAAATATCCTGTCTCCGGCGTCGTAAAAGCCGGGACAGAAAAATTTTTCGTCTGGAGGAGGGTTATCGTTTTCCAGAACGGCTATGGAAGTTATTATTTTAAAAACGGAGGCCGGAGGATAAGCGCCTTGAACTCCTATGTTAAATTCGTCAAAATTTTTATCTTTCTCTTTTTTTTCTTCGTTATAATTTACAGAAAAATTAGGATCGAAACCCGGCTTAACGGCATAGACCAAAATTTTTCCGCTATAAGGGTCCAAAGCTATGGCGGCGCCTCTTTTATAGGGCAAATCGGCCAAAGCTTTTTCCGCGGCGCTTTGCATATTGAAATTAACCGTAAGATATAAATCGCTTCCCGGTTCGCCTTCCCGGCTATCGGCTATTTTTACCATTCTTCCCTTATTATCCACCTCCACATAAAGTCCGCCGTCTTTTCCTTTAAGATATTTTTCATATATTTTTTCGACGCCCGTTTTACCGACCAGAGAATCCATAGAATATTCGGGAAGAGAAGAGTAATTCTTCCACTCAAAGGCGTCTATTTTTCCCATATATCCGGTTATATGGCTAAGCCATGTCCCGTAAGGATATTCTCTTATGGCTTCCGAAACCATTTGAAATCCGGGATAAAAATTTTTAAGTTCGGAAATTCGCATAATGGCATAAGAACCCAGATTGGAAGCCACTTTAACCGGCTTTTGAGAATTTTTAGCTTTTAAAAGCATATTAAAAACGATTTCCTTATCCGCGCCGACATATTTCGAAGCGTATAAAGCCATTTTTTTGATATCCTGCAAAGAGGTTTTTGAATCCGGAAAATATATAAGACTATAAGAAGGCTTATTCGAAGCCAAAACCGTTCCGTCGGCCGAGATTATTCTTCCTCTCGGAGCCGCCTGATTTATAACTTGCGTTCTATTTTTTTCGGCAAGCTTTAAATAATATTCGTGTTTAAGTATTTGCATGTCCACCATTCTTATTAAAAAAAGCACGAATACGAAATAAAAAGCTCCCAAGAAAAAATCAAATCTGTCAAATTCGCTTTTAGATTCTATCAAAGACATTTTTTTACGCTCAAATATCTGTCCGAAATTTCATAAAACAGCCAAAAAAACAAAAGATTTAAAAAAGGAGCCACTATAAAATCCTTCCATGAAAAAAACCAATTTTTATAAATCGCAAAATAAAACAAAGAATAAAATAAAATATTCAAATAAAAAAAGGAAAAAAACAGTATGCTTCTGGAAAAACCCGACGAAAAGTCGGCCCTGCTTCTAAGAGAAATCAAAGAATAAGAAATTAAAGTATAAGAAAGGCAGTAAAGTCCGAAATGACCCCAGGATGAAAAATCGGAAAAAAATCCTAAGAAAAAAGAAAAAACGAGAGAATGAACGGGAGAAAAAAGAGAAACCGAAGAAACACAAGCCATAAATGCAAAGTCCAAAGATAAGCCGAAAAATCTAAAATGTTCTCCCCACCAGTATTGTAAAGCGCAAACTATCAGGAAATAAACAATACTTCTAAATATCATTGATTTTCTCCCGAAGAAAGAGGAGAATAATATTCCTGCACATAAACCTCTTTCATTTTTTCAAAATCGCAATAAGGTTTTATTTTAACTTGATAAAAATTCATGGCGGAATCCTTCTTTAAAACATCCGAAACCGAGCCTACCGGAATACCTCCGGGAAAAGTAAGAGAACTTAAAGAAGTATAAATTTTATCTCCTATCAAAAATTCAAATTTTGAGGGCACATAATCTAAAATAAGTCCTTCGTTTTCTTTTCCTCTGCATAAACCTTCGGCCGAATCTTTTCCGCCGTAAGCTATGAAAGAAAAATCTTGATTTACTATGGAAACCGCTTTGGAGTATTTCTCGTAAACTTCCGAAATTCGGCCGGCCAAATAAAATCCTCCCGAACAGAAACCTAAAACGGTAAAACCTTCCGCTATCCCGTCCTTCTTTCCCTTATCTATGAAAAAACCGGAATATCCCGAAACCGGCGTTCTTGAAACTACGAAAGCAAAAGTTCCCTTGCGAGACATATTTTCCGAAAGAGACAATATTTTTCTGAGTCTGTCGTTTTCCTGTTTAATAGCTTCAAATCTTGAGAATTGAGTTTCAAAACGCTTTTTATTCTCTTCGAAATCCCTATGTTTAAGATCCGCTTCTATAAGATCTTTTATGTTTTTAGGCAGCGAAAACAGCTTGTTTTCATATTTTCTTATAAAGAATATATGAGGATTTAAAGAATAGGAAAAAGCTAATTTAACGGAAGTTACCAAAGAAGATAAAGGAAGTATTATAAAAACGAAAGACAAAAGAACTAAAAGAAAAAAAACATATTTTAAAGAAGAATTGCCGTCTCTCATATTTCACGGCGCAGCCTCAAAAAACCTTTTCTAATTCGTCTTAAGGAATTTCGGGGCGCTGCGCATCTTATCCAGTTCTTCCAGATATTTACCGCAGCCGAGAGCTACGCAGCTGAGAGGATCGGCGGCACGATGTACCGGCAATTCGGTTTCTTGTCTTAATAATTCGGGAAGTCCCCTTAACAAAGACCCCCCTCCGGCTATAACCATGCCCCTGTCTACCAAATCTGAAGAAAGTTCCGGAGGAGTTTCCTCCAAAACCTGTTTCACCACGTCGATGATGAGCTGTATGGGCTCCATCAAAGCTTGTCTTATTTCCTCGGAAGTCACAAGTATTGTTCTGGGCAGACCTTTTGACTGGTCTCTGCCTTTAACTTCCATGGTTTTTTCTTCTTTTAACGGGAAAACCGATCCTATCTGAATCTTAACCTCTTCCGCGGTTGATTCTCCTATGATTAAATTGTGCTTCCTTCTAAAATGCTGCACTATGCAGTCGTCCACTTCGTCGCCGGCCACGTCCACGGATTTTGTAACCACCATACCGCCCAAAGAAACTACGGCGACTTCGGTAGTTCCTCCTCCGATATCGCAAATCATGCTGGCATTGGGCTCCGATACAGGCAAATCCGAACCGATAGCGGCGGCCATCGGTTCTTCTATAAGATAAACTTCTCTCGCTCCGGCTTGCTGAGCCGATTCTTGTACCGCTCTTTTTTCTACTTCCGTTATGCCCGAAGGTATCCCTATAACTATTCTGGGTCTTAATAAACCCTTTCTATTATGAACCTTCTGTATGAAATATTTTATCATCTCCTGGGTAACTTCGAAGTCGGCTATTACTCCGTTTCTCAAAGGTCTGACGGCGACAATATTGCTGGGAGTTCTTCCCAACATTTGTTTTGCTTCGCTGCCGACGGCCAGCACTTTTCTCTTTGATTTGTCTATTGCGACTACGGAAGGTTCTCTAAGAACTATTCCCTTGCCTTTTACATAAACAAGGGTATTAGCCGTACCCAGGTCCATTCCGATATCGTTTGAGAAAAGGCTGAAAAAATAATCTAACATTAATCCGCCAATTTTACCAGAGCGGTCATAGCCGCATCGCCTTTTCTTTCGCCTATTTTAAGCACGCTTGAAAATCCGCTTTTTCTATCTTTATATCTCGGAGCTATTACTTCCACCATCTTTTTAAAAGCATCCTTATTTCTTAAAACGGATTTTAAGCCGGAATAATTTTGTTTTTGCGCCGTATTTACCGTTCTGTCAAAAAACCTGCTCAACTCTTTTGCTTTGGGAAGAGTCGTTACAAGTTTTTCGTTCATTATCAGAGAAGAAAGCATATTGGCAAACATCGCTCTTCTATGGGAGCCTGTCTTCGAAAGTTTTTTATCTCCGTGATTCTTAATCATAAATACCTCTTATTTCTTTGTCATTCCGAGAGAAAGGCCGAGTTCTTCGAGTTTTTCCTTTATCTCGTCGAGAGACTTTTGTCCGAAATTTTTAACGGCCAAAAGTTCTTGCTCTGTTTTGGAAACGAGCTCGCCTATGGTCTGAATATTCGCCACTTTAAGGCAATTGGCGGCTCTGGATGAAAGTTCTATTATATCGACGCCGCTTTCAAGAAGTTCTTTAAGTTCTTGATCTTCTTCGTTTTCGGAAGTATGAACCGTTTCCTGTTTACCCGTTTTAGGTTTGGGTTCTCCCAGGAAAGGAGTCAAAGACTGGCTTATGAGATTTCCGGATTTTTCCACGGCTTCCTTAGGAGATATGGAACCGTCGGTCCAAACTTCGAGTATGAGTTTATCATAGTCGGTTTTTTGTCCCACTCTGGCGTTTTCAACGGTATAATTTACTTTCGTTACGGGAGAAAACAGAGCGTCTACCGGTATAAAATCTTGAGGCAAAGTCAAAGCTTTTCTTATTTCGTCGCTGGTCATATATCCGACGCCTTTGGCCACTTCGAGTTCGGCTTCCAGAACCGCGCCCGCTTCCAGAGTAGCTATATGAAGATCTTTATTTACTATTTCGACGGATGAGTTTTCCTTTATATCTGCGGCGGTAACGGACTTCTTACCTTTTTGAGATATAAAAAGAGTTATTCTTTCGTCTTCCGAATTTACTTTGAGCCTCAACTTCTTCAAATTGAGAATTATGTTTATGACGTCTTCTTTTACCCCGTCTAAAACCGAATATTCATGGGTTACGCCTTTTATTCTTACCGCGACCACGGCGGCGCCGTCTATTTGAGAAAGAAGAGTTCTTCTGAAAGAATTTCCTACGGTATGTCCGAATCCTTTTTCATAAGGTTCGGCCGTAAATTTCCCGTAATTTTGAGTAGAAGTTTTTTCTTCTAATTTTATTTCCGAAGGAATTACTATATCTTTTACAAAAGTATTTGGCATTTTTGCCTCCGTTTATTTGGAGTAGAATTCTACTATCAATTGTTCGTTTACCGTAGTAGACATTTCGCTTCTGTCCGGAACTCTCACTATTTTTGCGGTAAGATTTTCCGGATTATAAGAAATAAAGCTCGGCCTGGAAGACGTTTTATCGGCATTTTCCAAAGACTGTTTTACGGCAACTTTCTCGGCCAACTTCGGATCGAGGGAAACCTCGTCGTTTTCCTTAACTATGTAAGAAGGAATATTTACGGTTCTTCCGTTAACTTTAATATGACCGTGAGAAACAAGCTGTCTGGCCATTTTTAAAGATTCGGAAAAACCGGCTCTTCTTACCACATTTTGAAGACTAAGTTCCAAAAGTCTGAGCAAAGTTTCTCCGGTTCTTCCTTTGGCTTTTGAAGCCATGGCAAAAAAACGTCTAAACTGAGCCTCGCCTATTTGATTGGATACTCTCGCTATTTGTTTTTCTCTCAAATGCTTGCCGTAATCGGACATTTTTTTGGGACGTCCTTTTGTTTTGGCGTCTTTATTTATCCTGTCGAAAACGCAGTTGGTTCTGCATTTGTATCCTTTGAGAAAAAGTTTTTGATTAAGTTTTCTGCACTTCTTGCAGCTTGCTTCTGTATATCTGGACATTGATTCGCTCCTTTATTATACTCTTCTGGGTTTGGGCGGTCTGCAGCCGTTATGAGGTATGGGAGTAACGTCTTTTATCGAAACTACTCTTATACCGGCCGACGCTACGGCTCTTATCGCCGTTTCCCTTCCGGGTCCGGGCCCGCTTATGAAAAGCTGAGCCTGCTTCATTCCCATTTCTACGGCTTTGGCGGCCGCTTTGGAAGCGGTTATTTGAGCGGCAAAAGGAGTTCCTTTTTTGGTGCCTCTAAATCCGTTTCCTCCGGAAGTAGCCCAAGCCACAACGTTACCGTGATCGTCGGTAACAGTAACTATCGTATTATTAAAGCTGCAGGTTATATAAACTCTGCCGAAGGCCACATTATGATGCTTCCTTTTATTTTTCTTAAAAGCGTCTTTTTTAGCGGGGGCTTCCTGTTTTTTTTCTTCTTGTTTTTTCTTTTCTTCTGACATAAATTTTATCTCCCTGATTAAGCGGCTTTAGCCGGCGCCGGCGCGGCTTTCGAAGCCGAACCCACCGTCTTTCTTCTTCCTCTTCTGGTTCTGGCATTTGTTCTGGTCCTCTGACCTCTGGCCGGAAGATTTCTTCTATGCCTGAAACCTCTATAGCTGTTTATTTCCACATATCTTTTAAGATTTGAATGAACTTCTCTTCTGAGTTCTCCTTCAACCTTATAGTTTTTGGAAATTATCGCGCTAAGCTGACCGACTTGTTCTTCGGTAAGATCTTTTACTCTCGTTTCCGGTTTTATGGAACCGCCAAGATCTTTTTCCAAAATTTTCTTAGCCAAAGGTCTGCCTATTCCGTAGATATAGGCGAGAGCCACGTCTATTCTTTTTTCTCTCGGTAAGTCTATGCCTACTATTCTTGCCATTTTTCCGCTCCTTATCCTTGTCTTTGTTTATGCTTCGGCTCGGAACAGATAACTCTGACCACGCCTTTTCTTTTTATTATTTTGCATTTATCGCATATTTTTTTTACGCTTGATCTGACTTTCATATTTTTCTCCGTTTATTTCTCTCTAAAAATTATTCTTCCTCTTGTCAAATCGTAAGGGGAAAGTTCCACTTTGACTTTATCGCCGGGTAAAATTCTTATATGATTCATTCTCATTTTTCCGGAAATCATGCCGAGTATCGTTTTCCCGTTTCCTATGTCTATTTTAAAAGACGCATTGGGAAGAGCTTCTTTTACGATGCCTTCCAATTCTATTTTTTCTCCGCTATTGGACATATGTTTAAATTATACTAAATTTTTATTTTTATATCTATAATGCGGTTAATATTTCGCATTCTCCTTCTTTGATTAAAACGGTATGTTCGAAGTGCGCGGAATTGGAACCGTCGGTCGTAACCACAGTCCATCCGTCTTTAAGAAATTTTACTTCTTCCGAACCCAAAGAAAGCATAGGTTCTATCGCCAATGTCATGCCGTTTCTTAAAACCGGTCCCGTTCCAGGAACTCCGAAATTAGGTATGGAAGGTTCTTCGTGCAGTTTTCTTCCTATGCCGTGACCGCTGAATTCCCTTATAACTCCCAAGTTTTTTGAGGCCGCAGTTTTTTCCACGGCATTGGAAATATCTCCGAGTCTCGCTCCGGCTTTTGCCTTTTTCAAAGCTTCGTCCAAAGATCTTTTTGTAGTTTCCAAAAGTATTTTATCCTCGGGTTTTATTTTTCCTACGCCGATAGTCAAAGCGGCATCGCCGTAGAATCCGTTCACTATAGCGCCCAAATCGACGCTTACCAAATCGCCTTCTTCTATTATTTTATCCGCTTTCGGAATACCGTGTATAACCTGTTCGTTTACCGAAACGCAAGCGACAGCCGGATATCCTCTATATCCCAAAAAAGCCGGTTTAGCGTCCGATTTTTCCAGAGAAGCCGCAGCCATTTTATCTATATCCAAAGTGCTGATTCCCGGACGAATTCTTTCCGCTATGTCGGCCAAAGCCGCCGCCACGGCGCGGCAGGCAAGCTTCATGTTTTTTATTTCTTCCTGAGTTTTTATTTCTATCATAAAAAAAGAAACTAAACCGCAAATCGCAAATCTAAAGCGTACCTAAATTAAATTTTGGCTTGAGAAATAGTTTTTTCTATCTCGGAGTATACTTCTTCTCCGGGTCTCGAGGCATTTATTATATGAAACAATCCTTGAGTTCTATAATAGGAAATCAAAGGGGAAGTGAGATCTTTATAAACGTCTATTCTTTTGGAAATCACCTCCGGCTTATCGTCTTCTCTTGTGAAAAGTTCCGCTCCGCACGAATCGCATATGCCTTCTTTCAAGGGAGGATTGGTTATCGTATTGTAAACTTTCCCGCAGGAGCAAGACCTTCTGGCGGAAAGTCTCTTTATAACTTCCTTTTCGTCTACTTCAAAAAATAAAACGGCATCGACTTTTCTGGAATATTTTTCAAGCAGGATTTCCAATCCTTCCGCTTGTTCTACGGTCCTTGGAAAACCGTCGAAAATAGCGTCGTTTTTCAAAGATCCTATTTTACTTTCTATTACCTTAAGAACTATTTGATCGGATACGAGTTTACCGGAAGAGATTATACCTTTTACCGTTTTGCCTAACTCCGATCCTTTCGCTATCTCCTCTCTAAAAAGATCTCCGGTGGAAATATGAGCGAAGTTTTTTCTTTCGGCCAAAAGTTTGGCTTGAGTTCCTTTACCCGAGCCTGGATAGCCTAAGAAAATCAAATTCATTTCCCCCTCCCTTATTGCCCCACATTAAACCATCTTCCCTTTATTCTCGAATTTTTCGAAAAACCTTCGTAGTTTCTCATTAATAAATGAGCTTCCATCTGAGCCATAGTATCCAATGCCACGCCGACCACTATCAGAAGCGACGTGCCTCCGAAATAAAAAGGAACATTCAGTTTGGCTCTCAAATAATCCGGTAAAACCGCTATGGCCGAAACAAATAAAGCTCCGCCCAAAGTTATTCTGTTTAACACTCCTTCTATATATTGCGCCGTAGGTTCTCCGGGCCTTATTCCCGGGACAAAACCTCCCCATTTTTTCATATTCTCAGCCAGATCTTTCGGATTTATGCTTACGGAATTATAAAAATAACAAAAGAAAATTATCAAACCGACATAAAGCGTTTGATATAAAAGGCTGGAATGATTCATAAATTCCATTACCTTTTTTGCCAATACCGAATCGGGTCTGAAAGTGGCGAAAGTATAAGGAAGACCGATTAAAGAAACGGCAAAAATTACCGCTATTACCCCGGATTGATCAACCTTGAGAGGCAAAAAGGTGCTTACTCCGCCGTACATTTTTCTTCCGACCATTCTTTGAGCGTACTGAACCGGAATCTTTCTTTGAGCCGTCTGAACCCAAACTGTTACCGCTATTATGAAAACTACCACGGCTATTATAAGCAAAGCTGTTATTATACTTATTTCTTCGAGTTGAACGAGTCTAAGCAAATCCATAACGGCTTTGGGCGCCCTGTCTACTATGCCCGCAAAAATTATAAGGGATATGCCGTTTCCTATGCCTCTCTCGGTTATCTGTTCTCCGAGCCACATAATGAAAACTGTGCCGGTTGTGAGAGATAAAACGGTAGTAAAATAAAAAGCCGCATCCGGATTTATCACTACCGGGACTCCTCCGGGAACAGGCATATTTTTTAAAGCCAGAGTCAATCCGAACGCTTGAAACGCGGCCAAGAAAAGAGTAAAGAATCTTGTTATCTGAGTTATTTTCTTTCTTCCGCTTTCTCCTTCTTTTTGGAGCCGGTCGAGCATCGGAAAAACATGAGCGCCTTGAACCAAGCTCATTATGATCGATGCGTTTATATAAGGCATTACGCCTAAAGAAAAAATGGAAAAACGGCCCAAAGCGCCGCCGGAAAACATATCTAAGAAATTAAGAACGCCCATTTTATTGTTTTCAAAAAGATGCCGCAGCGCTTCGGCGTTTATACCGGGTATCGGGATTGAGGCTCCTAAGCGGTAAACCGCCAAAGCCAGCGCTACGAAGATTATCCTTTTCTTCAAATCTTCCGCTTTCAACACATTGGCTATGTTTTCCATTTTTTCTCCGAAAATCTACGAGAATTATTTTTCCGACTTAATCGCGGCTTTGCCGCCTGCTTTTTCTATTTTTTCCTTTGCGGACTTTGAAAAAGCGTCGGCCGTCACATTTAAAGATTTTTTTATCTCGCCGTCTCCGAGTATTTTTACAGGCAAGTTTCTTTTTATCAAACCTTTTTTCGCCAAAGTTTCACAATTTACTTCTTCGCCTTTATTAAAATATTTTTCCAAAGAGGAAACGTTAACATACTGATATTCTTTTCTAAATTTATCGTTATTGAATCCGCTCTTGGGAATTCTTCTCAAAAGCGGCATTTGACCGCCCTCGAATCCCCAAGGTTTGGATCCTCCGCTTGTGGAATTTTGGCCTTTTTGTCCTCTTGTGGAAGTTTGTCCGTGACCCGATCCCTGTCCGGTTCCGAGTCTTTTTTTCCTGTGAGTAGATCCTTTTTTAGGTCTGAGATTATTTAAAGAAATCATAAAGTCTCCTATTTTCTCATGTCCATAACTTCGTCTTTATTTTTGAGTTTTTTAAGGGCTTCCAAAGTGGCATAAACGGAATTAAAAGGATTTCTGGATCCTAAGTTTTTGGTTAGTATATTCCTTATGCCCGCGGCTTCCAAAACGGCTCTCATTCCGCCTCCGGATATTAAGCCCGTTCCTTCGACGGCCGGTTTCATCCATACGTGTCCGGATCCGAATTTACCTTCTATTTCGTGAGGTATGGTGCCGTTATGTATCGGGAAATTTATCATACTTTTTCTTGCGGCGGAAGTGGCTTTCGTTATGGCGTCTTGCACTTCGTTAGCTTTTCCCAAAGCGGCTCCGACGGAACCGTTGCCATTTCCTACCACTACCAAAGCGTTGAAAGAAAGTCTTTTACCGCCTTTAACGACTTTTGAAACTCTGTTTACGGTTACGGTTATGGCATTTTCAAGTTCCTGCTCTTGTTCTATTTCGACATAACCTTCTTCGGTTTTATCTTTCTTCAATTCTTTTTCGGTTTTCAGATTCTTGGAATTTTTAGTTATCATCTTTTCTCCCCTTAAAATTTAAGTCCGCCGCTTCTGGCGCCTTCCGCCAAAGCCTTTATTCTGCCGCTGTAAATTCTTCCGCCTCTGTCAAAAAAAACTTCTTTCACTCCTTTGGCGGCGGCTCTTTTGGCCAAAAGTTCTCCTATCATTTTGGAAGCTTCGATATTTTTGGAAGACTTAAGTTTTCCCTTAAGCTCTTTATCCAGACTGCTGGCGCTGGCCAGAGTAAGACCTTTGGCATCGTCTATGACTTGAGCGTAAATATGATTGGTGCCTCTATAAACGCTCAAGCGTGGTTTGGAAGGCTGGTTTGCAAACAGTTTCCTTCTCGTTCTTTCTTTTCTAAATTCGTATCTTTTTTGCTTGCTTATCATAAGAAACTCTCCTTATTTCTTTCCGCCGGCTCCGGCGCCCGCTGCGGATTTACCGGCCTTTCTTATAATTCTTTCGCCTTGATATTTTATCCCGGTGCCTTTATAAGGTTCCGGAACTTTGACTTTTCTGACTTTAGAAGCGAAATTGCCTACCAAGTCTTTGTCTATTCCGCTTATTGTGATAACCGGCTGTTTGGGATCGGAAACAACCTTAAGTCCCTGGGGGACGTCCATTATCACCGGATGAGAAAAGCCGACGGTAAGGCTTAATTTATTCCCCTGCATAATGCCTTTGAAACCGACGCCTATTATTTCAAGATTTTTGGAAAAGCCCTTGGTTACGCCTTCGACCATATTGTTTATTTTTGCTCTTGTGGTTCCGTAAACCGCGGACAAATCGTTTCTTTTGGGATCTTTGGAAACAATAATCTTGCCGTCTTTGACTTCGGCTTTTATTCCGTCTACAAGTTTATAGGAAAGTTTACCCAAAGGACCTTCCACAAGAACTTCGCTTCCGTTAACGGAGGCTTTGACTTTTTCCGGTATTATTACCGGCTGTTTGCCTATTCTGCTCATAAATTCTCCTTAGTTACCACACCTGACAAATTACTTCTCCGCCTACTTTTTCTTTTCTCGCGGACTTATCGCTCATTATGCCCTTGGGAGTAGATACTATGTTTACTCCGAAAGCGGCTCTTACTCTCGGCATATTATCATAAGAGCGGTATATTCTTATGCCGGGTTTGGACATTCTTTTTATACCGTTTATTATCGGAGTTTTATTCTCCGTATATTTCAATATTACTCTTATATTTTGTTTTTTATTGGCTTTATCGGCCTCGTCTTTCATTATTCTGTAATTTGAAATGAAGCCTTCGTCCTTAAGAACTTTAAGTATGTTAGCTTTAAGTTTGGAGTAAGGAAATTCCACCTTCTCTTTATTTTTCATACTGGCATTTCTGATGCTAGTCAGCATATTTGCTATGGTATCCATTAAATTCCTCCGTATTTTACCAGCTGGATTTTTTAAGGCCCGGTATCAAACCTTCGTGGGCCATTTTTCTAAGACAAATTCTGCAAAGGCCGAAATCTCTGTAATAGCCTCTGGGTCTGCCGCAAATCTGACATCTGTTTCTTTGTCTCGTCGAATATTTCGGCGTTTTTCTGGCTTTAGCCATCCAAGCGTAAGTAGCCATAGTTTAGTTCTCCTTGGTTTTTTGATCTTTTTTAAAAGGCAGGCCGAGATAGTCCAATAAGAGCCTGGCTTTCTTGTCGTCGGCGCATTTGACGACGAAGGTAATATTCATACCGCGCGATTTCAAAGACTTTTCCACGTTTATTTCCGGGAATATCAAATGATCTCTAAGTCCCACATTATAATTGCCTCTTCCGTCGAAGTGGTCGGAAGAGAATCCTTGAAAGTCTCTTATTTTAGGAGCGGCGAGAGAAACAAATCTGTCGAAAAACTCGTACATCCTATCGCCTCTTAAAGTAACCCTCAAAGCTACCGGCATGCCTTGCCTAAGCTTAAAGTTAGAGATTGATTTTTTGGCTTTTCTTATTTCGGGCATTTGACCGCTTAAAGCGATAAGATCTTCCTTGGCCTGTTCTAAAACCTGAATATTTTCTTTTGCTTCGTTAACGCCCATATTTATTACTATTTTTTCCAGCTTTGGGGCGGCCATGGGAGATTTAAGGCCTAACTCTTTAAGCATAGCCGGAACTATTTTTTCGTCATAAAGTTTTTTTACTCTCGGCGAGTAATCGGACTTATTCTTATTTTTTTCCATAATTCTATTTCACCTCTTTTAAATTATTATCTCACCGCACTTTTTACAAATTCTCAGTTTATCCTGTCCTTCTATTTTTTTGCCTATTCTGGTAGGCTTATCGCATTTGGAACATATTATCATAACTTTTGATATGTGTATCGGGGCTTCTTTTTTAACTATGCCGCCCGGTTTGTCTTTTTTTGTTTTTTCGTGCTTTGAAACTATATTTACTCCGGTAACTATGACTTTGCTTTTGTCGGCTAAGACTTCTCTTACTTCGCCTTTTTTACCTTTGTCTTTTCCGGAGATGACCATTACTTTGTCTTTCTTTTTTATGTTAAGCATATAAACTCCTTTTATAAAACTTCCGGCGCCAAGGAAATTATTTTCAAATAATTTTTGGCTCTTAATTCTCTGGCCACGGGACCGAATACGCGCGTACCCCTGGGCTCCCCGTTATTGTCTATCAGACAAACGGCATTTTCGTCAAATCTTATATAAGAGCCGTCTTTTCTTCTGGCCTCTTTTTTAACTCTTACGACAACCGCTTTGACTACTTCGCCTTTCTTTATGGCTCCGGTAGGAAGAGCGTCTTTTACGGAACACACCACAACATCGCCCAAATAGGCATAAGTTCTGGTGCTGCCGCCGAGAACCTTAAAACACATAAGCTTTCTTGCTCCAGAATTATCGGCGACATTTAACATAGTCCTTAATTGAATCATAATATTCTCCGGTTTTATTAAGAATTATTTGCTTCTCTTTTCAACCACTCTGAAAACTCTCCATCTTTTGAGTTTGGACATAGGCCTGGCGCTCATTATTTCCACTATGTCGCCGGCCTTAGACTGTTCGGCCTCGTCGTGAGCGTAATATTTTTTCTTTTCTCTGAGAGTCTTTTCGTAAAGAGAATGCCTGTAAATTCTTTCTACGCTTACGACTCTTGTCTTGGTCATCTTATCGGAGACAACCGTACCTCTCAAAACTTTTCTGTCGTTTCTGCTATTTTCTTTTGACATCTTTCACCTCATTACTTGGCCGATACGGCTTTTTTTCTCTGAGAAATCAGAGTTTTCAGGAAAGCTATTTTCCTTCTTATAAGCCTTATCTCTATGGGATTTTCCAGAGGAGAAGAGGCCTTTTTGAATTTAAGCTGGAAAAGTTTCTTTTCCAAATCTTTGATCGAGGCTTTTATTTCGCCTTCGCTCATATTTCTGAAAGTTTCCTTTTCTTTCGTTTTCATTTTAACACCGCCTTAAAATTCTTCTCTCGCTACGAATTTTGTTTTTATGGGAAGTTTGGCCGCGGCTCTTTGAAAAGCTTCTTTTGCGGTAGCTTCGTCTATTCCTTCCACTTCGAACATTATTCTTCCCGGCTTAACTACGGCTACCCAATGATCCGGGGCTCCTTTTCCCTTACCCATACGGGTTTCGGCCGGATGTTTGGTTATGGCTTTATCCGGGAATATTCTTATCCACATCTTACCTTTCTTTTTTAAATATCTTCCTATGGCGACTCTGCAGGCTTCTATTTGTCTGGCCGTTATCCAGCGCGGTTCTACGGCTTTAAGACCGAATTCGCCCAAATGAAGTTCGGTATTTCCCTTGGCTACCCCTTTTATTCTCGGAGCCGAATGAGGTTTTCTGTATTTTACTCTTTTAGGCATCAACATATTAATTCTCCTGTGAATCCTGTTGAGAAGCTTCGTTTTCGCCCGAGGCGTTTTCTTCTTGTTTGGCGGCCGCTTCGAAAGCTTCTCTTTCTTGAACTTTCTTCAATTCTTCCGCCAATTCTCTTTGAGTTCTGGCAAAGAACAGTTTTTTGAAAATCCAAACTTTAACGCCTATTTTTCCCATTATGGTATTGGCTTCCGCGGTACCGTAATCTATGTCGGCGGAAAGTGTCTGAAGAGGAACTCTTCCTTTTCTAAACCATTCTCTTCTGGCTATTTCCGCGCCGTTAAGTCTTCCGGAAACCATTATTTTGACGCCCAAAGCGCCGCTTGAAAGAGTCTTCTCCATGGCTTTTTTGCAGGCCTTTTTATATGCGACTCTTTTTTCAAGCTGAGCCGCTATGGATTGAGCGACAAGATTAGAATCCATTTCCGGAACCTTTATTTCGGCCACGTTTATATAAACCTTTCTGGAAGTTATGGCTTCTATCTGATTTTTAAGAGCTTCTATATCCTGGCCTTTTCTGCCTATGACTATTCCGGGTCTGGCCGTATGTATGGTAACTCTTAAATGAGTTCCCAGTCTTTCTATGGTTATTCTGCTTACCGCGGCCATATCAAATTTCTCTTTTATAAGATTTCTTATCTGGAAATCCTCTCTTATCAGTTCCGGCATATCCTTAAAAGAGGCATACCACTTGGATTGCCAGTCGTGTATATAGCCGAGTCTTATGGCATTGGGATGTATCTTTTGACCCATATTTACTCCTTATTGTCCGTAACCGTTACGGTTATATGGCACATATTTCTGGTATAGGGCATAGCTCTGCCCTGAGGACCGGCATTAAATCTCCTTAAGAATTTCATCGGGCCCTGATCGGCTTTTGCTTCTTTGACCCAAATTTCCTTAAGGTCTATTTTTTTGCCGAGTTTAACGGAGAGATTGGCTCCCGCCGATTTAACAGCTTTTTTTACCACATTCTTAGTGGGAGTTCTCATGGCGTCGAGAAGATACTGCGCTTCGCGCAGATTTTTTCCTCTTATGAGATCCATAAGCCTTGCCACTTTAAGCATCGAATATCTCTGGTATTTAAGTTTGCAAGTCGCTTGCATATCCGCCTTCCTTATGTTAAGGCCGTGGCTTCTTTCGTATGAGCCGCGCCGTGTCCTTTGAATATTCTGGTGAAAGAAAATTCGCCCAATTTATGGCCGACCATTCTTTCCGTCACATACACCGGCAAGAATTTTTTGCCGTTGTGAACCATGAAAGTTACTCCGACAAATTCGGGTATTATGGTGCAATCTCTGGACCAAGTTTTTATCGGTTTCTTATCTCCGCTTTTGGCGGCTTTTTGAACTTTTTCCAAAACCCTCGGATCTACGTAAGGGCCTTTTTTAGAAGATCTGCTCATTCATTCCTCCGTTATTGCGGCTGGACGCCGGATTTTCTTCTGTCTTGAACTATCATCCAGCTCCAAATCTTGCTCTTAGTTCTGGTTTTAAGACCTTTGGACGGTTGATTCCAAGGAGATCTCGGGACATTATTGCCTTTCGAATGACCTCGTCCTCCGCCTAAAGGATGGTCTACCGCATTCATCGCTCCGCCTCTCACGGTAGGCCTTATTCCGACATGTCTTTTTCTTCCGGCTTTTCCGTAGGTTATCGTATTATGTTCGACATTTCCGACTTGACCTATGGTTGCCATACAGTCTTTTAAAACTTTTCTTATTTCTCCGGAAGGCATTTTAAGGAGCACATAATTTCCTTCTTTTGCCATTATTTGAGCCTGAGCTCCGGCCGATCTTACAAACTGAGCGCCTCTGCCCGGCACCATTTCTACGGCGTGAACAAAAGTACCGTCCGGTATGGCATAAAGAGGCAGAGCGTTTCCCGGTTTTATCGGAGCGTCTGTTCCGCTTATTATTTCGGTACCTACCTGAACTCCGACGGGAGCCAAGATATATCTTTTCTCTCCGTCTTTATAATGGAGAAGAGCTATCCTGGCATTTCTATTCGGATCGTATTCTATTGCGGCCACTCTGGCCGGGACTCCGGCTTTATCTCTTTTAAAATCGACAACCCTGTATAAACGTTTATTACCGCCGCCGTGATGTCTCACCATCAGCATACCGGTATTATTTCTGCCTCCGTTTTTCCTAAGTCCTACGGTAAGAGATTTTTCCGGTTCGGTTTTGGTTATATCGGAATAATCGCTTATCGTCATGAACCTTCTTGAAGGCGTATACGGTCTAAAAGATTTTATTGGCATATTATCTCCTTACACCTTTGGCGTATCTGTGAAATCTATCTTTCCTTCTTTAAGGGTTACTATGGCCTTTTTCCAGTCGGCTCTTTTACCTTCGTACCTGCCGACTCTGTGCCATTTTCCGCGAACGTTTATGGTTCTGACATCGGAAACTTTAACTTTAAAAATAGTTTCCACGGCTCTTTTTATGGAGAGTTTGTCGGAACCGGAAGCTACCTTAAAAACATATTGATTGTTTTCTTTTAGACCTACGCTTTTTTCGGTCATCAAAGGAGCTTCTATGATTTTATAAGGGTTAAGGCTCATTTTACCTCCAGTCTCTTGGAGAGCGTTTCGAGAGCGCTTTTTTCCACGAGAATAAAATTATTTCTCATTATATCCATAAGATTCAAGTCGGACGCGGTTCTTACCGTAAAACCTTTGGCATTGGAACAGGCTAAAATTAATTTCGGATTTTTTTGATCCGTAACCAAAAGAGTTTTTTTGCCGGCGACTTTTATTTTTTCCATAATAGATAAGAAAGCCGAAGTTTTGGCTTGAGAAATTTCAAAATTTTCAAAAACCATAACGGAACCGGAAGCCTGCTTATCCGATAGAGCCTGAACAAGCCCCATATTTTTCTTATGAGAAGGTATGTCTATGGAAAAATCTCTCGGCTTGGGGCCGAACACTACTCCGCCTTTTCTCCAAAGAGGAGACCTTATAGATCCCTGTCTGGCTCTTCCGGTATGTTTTTGCTTCCAAGGCTTTCTTCCGCCTCCGGAAACTTCGGTTCTCGTTTTTGTCGAAGCCGTGCCTACTCTTGCTGAAGCATTGTAATATCTTACAAGTTCGTGAAGGAAATAAGGATCGGTTTTTGCGCCGAAAATATTTTCGGGCAAAGATATTTTTCCTTTTTCTTCTCCTTTAAAGTCAAAAAGTTTGGTTTCCATTTTAAGCTCCTATCTTATTATTTTTTCTTAGCCGGCGCTTTTGCGGCTTCTTTCTTTGTCTTAGATTTAGGCTGAGCGACTACCGGTTTGGGAACTTTTTTAACCGTCTTAAGCATATAAACTATGCTGCCCTCTTTGCCTGGAATTCCGCCGTTTACCAAAACTAAATTTTTTTCGGGCAAAACTTTTATTATTTTCATTTTATGTACCGTAACTCTTTCGACGCCCAAATGTCCGGCCATTCTTTGTCCGGGCAAAACTCGTCCCAAAGATCTTCTAGAAGCAAGACCGCCCGGAGCTCTTTCTCTGTCGGACGCGCCGTGGCTTGCCGGCTGTCCTCTGAAGTTATGTCTTTTCATACCGCCGGCAAATCCTTTACCGATGGTAATTCCCTGAACGTCTATCCAATCTCCGTCGTTAAATCTTCCGGCCAAAGAAACGGTTTGTCCCGCGGCAAAACCTTCGGTTTTTTCTACTCTTACTTCCTTAAGATGTTTAAGCGGTTTTAAATTGTTTTTTGCAAAAACCCCTTTCATAGCCGAAGAAAGATTTTTTTCTTTTCTATGACCGAATCCCAAACAAACGGCATTATAACCGTCGTTGTCTTTGGTTCTGACATAAGCCACTCTGCAAGGACCGGCTTTGAGAACGGTAACGCCTTTAAGCTCGCCGTCTTCGGTATAAACTTGAGTCATACCGATTTTTTCGGCTATTAAGAATTTGAAATCGGCGGAAACCTCGGCCGGCTTTTCCTGCTGATTTTCTTTATTGAGATTTTCGTTTTCCTGTGTCATAACTTTCTCCGTAATCTTTTTTTCAAAAAAAGACAAAAAAATATACGCCGCAAAAACGGCTTTTTTTTCGAAATTTTTTAGTCTCTATTAGGAGCGAAAGAATATTTTTTTCTCTTTCGCTAAAATAAGTTAAGACTTAAAAATAAAGAAGTTCCCTTTGGGGGCCTTCTTTTCAGAATTTACTTCAAAAGAACCATAGAACAATTAAGGTTTAGCAACAAGTTTATTATAACAAATTTCAAAATAAAATTGCAAATATTTTTTTAGCAAATTAAAAGCCCTCCTTTGCAAGAGCTAAGGAGGGCTTAAAACTATTTCAATTATTTATACAACTGAAGCTTAACTTCGACTCCGCTGGGCAAATCCACCGAATTTAAAGCGTCCGCTGTTTTATTATTGGGATTGATTATGTCTATCAATCTGGCATGAGTCCTGATTTCAAACTGTTCTCTGGACTTTTTATCCACATGGACGGATCTGTTTACGGTGTATTTTCTTATCTGCCTGGGCAAAAGCACGGGACCGGAAATCATGGCTCCCGTTCTTTTGGCGGCGTCTATTATTTTGGCTACGGCCTGGTCAAGAAGAGAATTGTCGCTCGACTTGAGTTTTATCCTTATTTTATCCATTTCGTTATTTTGCTGTTTTTTTTCTTCGGCCATAAAATCTCCGTTATTCCAATATCTCGGTTACGACGCCGGCGCCTATCGTGCAGCCGCCTTCGCGTATCGCAAACCTCAGTCCTTTCTCCATCGCTACCGGCGTTATCAATTCCACCGTTATCTCCGTATGATCCCCGGGCATTATCATCTCTACTCCGGGCTTCAATTCCACACTGCCCGTAACGTCGGTTGTCCTTAAGTAAAACTGCGGCTTGTATCCCTTGAAAAACGGAGTATGTCTGCCGCCTTCGTCTTTCGTCAATATA